>CAZGMF010000006.1:10766-30686 GCA_964526795.1 uncultured Clavibacter sp. | reverse complement strand
CCCAACACTCCAGGGGTTTACATCTTCCGCGACGCTAAAGGCGATCCGCTCTACATCGGCACTACTCGCAATCTTCGAAGTCGAGTTCGAAGTTATTTCACTGCGGCAGAAGGGAGGAAACGAGTCTTGGAGATGCTGGTTCTCGCTTCGCGTTTGGATTTTATTTCAACTCCCACGACTATCGAGGCAGAGATCCGCGAACTTCGCTTGATTCAAGAGAAGCAGCCTCGTTTCAACCGTCGTTCTCGATTCCAGGAGAAAGCGGTCTGGGTTCGCATGACTGATGAGATGTATCCGCGCCTCACCTCCGTTCGCGGCCACACGAGTCTGAGCGATGACATTTTGTGGTGCGGTCCATTCAACGGTCGTGATGCGGCAGCCCAGGCGATCGAGGCTGTCTACGAAGTGATTCCTCTCCGCCAATGCACGCCTCGAATCACGCTTCGTTCAATGAAGCACGCCAGCCCTTGTGCACTTTTTGATATGGGTCGATGCGGGGCGTCGTGTGTGGGTAAAGAATCGATTGATTCCTATAACAATCACGTGGCGGCCACGGAGGTTGCGATCAATCTTGATGCCCGGACTCTCTCCGAGAATATCCACCGCCGAATGCGAGAGTTAGCGCTCGCCGAGCGTTTCGAGGAAGCGGCAGAACTTCGAAATAGATTAGCGGCCTTTGTTTCAGGGGTAACGCGCGGAGTGAGAATCCGATCTTTGACTCGCGTCCCAGAAATCTTTACCTCTATTCGCCGCGAGAAGACAGTTGAGTTCGCACTCATTCGCTTTGGAAGGTTGGCAGGAACGGCAATCTGTCCATCAGGATTTGAAGAAGCAACGATGAACGCCCTCCGTTCGACTGCAGAAGTCGTCATTCCTGACGATGGCATTCTGCCTGCTTCAAGTCATGAAGAAGTCGAGCGATTATTGAACTATCTTTCCCAAGAAGGAATTCAAATCCTGGAAATCATCGGTCAGTGGACTATGCCAACCTTCTCCGCAGCCTCACTACGCGACACATTGCATTCGGTTCGCGAACGTGGCGATTCGCTGCGCTACAAAGAACTCTTTGCTAACTCGGTTGAGAGATCGGCCCAACGTTCCAACAATTGAAGCGCTTTTCCGCTATCGACAGCGGATTTCGCCCAGACATATCCATTGGCAAATTGCTGAGTGACGCCGATCTGAAAATCTCCTTTGAAAGCGGCAATCGCCGCAGCCGCGTTGAGCAAGATCGCCTCACGCTTGGCGCCAGGTTTTCCTTCGAAGACCTCGCGAATGAATTGGGCATTCTCCTGCGCATCCCCGCCTGCTAATTCTTCAATCCCATAACGTTCAATTCCGATCTCCGCCGGATCGAAATCACTTCGTGTGATTCGCCCCTCTTTGATGGCAAGAACAGTGGTGGGCCCTGAAAGCGAGACTTCATCGAGGCCTTCATGGCCGCGGAAGACGAAACCTTCACATCCTCGGATCGCGAGAACTTCTGCCACCACATCAAGGAGTTCCTCTCGCGCAACGCCAATGGAGACCACCGCCGCACGGGCTGGATTTGCCAGTGGACCCAAGATGTTGAAAATAGTTGGCGTGCCCAAAGCTTTTCGAACTGAGGCTGCATGGCGCATCGCTGGATGGAAATTCGGAGCGAAGGCGAAGCCAATCCCGATCTTGCGAACTGATTCTGCTACCGCTGCCGCATTGAGATTGATATCAACGCCGAGAGCTTGAAGGACATCGGCCGCTCCGCTTTTCGATGTTGCTGCGCGATTCCCATGCTTGATGACTCGAGCACCAGCTGCTGTCGTGACAATGGCCGCGGCTGTTGAAATATTGATGGTATTAAAACCATCACCGCCCGTTCCGACGGGATCAACGGCGCGATCGGGAACATCGATGAGTTTCGCATGGACATACATTTCATCGACGAGCGCGCTTACCTCTGCTGCGCTCTCCCCTTTTGCTTTTAATCCCAGTAAGAACTTCTTCATCTCATCGGGATCGGCGCTGCCATTTAATATCTGATTCATGGCCCAACGGATCTGGGAGGAGCTCAGATCGACTTTGCGTTCTAAGGTGGAGTTGACGTCATCCCAAGTCAACATCATGACGGCTACTAAGCGGAGATATTCGAACCAGCGAGAAGTGAAGCGACTTTGCTCGCAAGAGTGAAGGGATCGATCGGGTGGCTCACAACACCTTCTGCTCGCGACCAACCTGCCAGCCAGGCATCCTGCTGACGGGCAACAATGAGCAGAACCGGAGGACAGTTAAAGACTTCGTCCTTGAGTTGTTTGGAGATTCCCATTCCGCCCTCTGGAGTGGCTTCGGCATCCAAGATGAAGAGGTCGATTTTCTTTCGAGAATCGACATAAAGTTTGAGGGCATCGCCGGTGGCAAACTCATGAATCGTGTGTTCCGGAAGATGGGCTGCGACCCGCTTTCCCAAGGCTGTTTTCACTGTGTTTCTCACGCTGGAATCATCCGAATAAAGAGCGATGTGGAGGGTCTGCTGTGAATCGGCCATAAGAAGCCCATCTTATGGCTCTTACCGGGTGATGAGTTTCACCGCAGATAACGGGCGGATGCGGAGCGGTAGAGCCTCATAAATCGGCATATTTCAGGAATAATCGCGGCTATGTCCAGCGCAGTAGCGACGCCACCTCGCCTCAATCGCCCGAATATCGTGGCTGTTGGAACGATCGTCTGGCTCTCGAGCGAATTGATGTTCTTCGCAGCGCTCTTTGCAATGTACTTCACAACTCGCTCGGTTCAAGGTCCAAAGATTTGGGCCGAGTCGGTGGAGTTGCTCAACATTCCATTCTCCGCAATCAACACCACAGTCCTGGTTCTCTCCTCGGTCACATGTCAGTTTGGCGTCTTCGCTGCGGAGCGTTTTCAGAATTCTCGAACCGGATCAATACTGCAATTCTCCAAATGGGGAATGCGCGAATGGTTCGCCCTGACCTTCGCGATGGGAGCTTTCTTCATCGGCGGACAGATATTTGAATACACAGAATTGGTTCATGAAGGTCTGACGATCTCTTCGGCTCCCTATGGATCGGTCTTCTACATCGCTACTGGTTTCCATGGCCTTCACGTCACCGGCGGATTGATTGCATTCTTGATCGTGATGATTCGTGTTTCGAAGGCGCGACGCTTTGGACATTCGCAAGCCACGACTGCAATCGTTGTCTCGTACTACTGGCACTTCGTCGACATCGTTTGGATCGCCCTCTTTAGCGCGATCTATCTGGTGCAGTGAAGGCGGTGCTCTAACAACCATGGCATATCTCTCCCGTTATCGCCGTCATCGATTTGCAATGCCGGTCTTATTAATGATGGCGCTCTCCATTGTTGGCGTCGGCTTTAACATCGCGCGAGCGGAAACCACCAAAGTCGTTGCTAGTTCTAGTGACAAAGCAACTCTGATCGCCGAAGGTAAAGAGATCTTTGCTCGAGGATGTTCCTCCTGCCATGGCCTCAGCGCCGAAGGCGCCGGAATTGCGCCATCCCTGATTGGCGTTGGCGCAGCCTCCGTTGATTTTCAAGTCGCGACCGGCCGTATGCCTATGGCTGATATGAGCCAACAAGCGATGAGAAAAAAGCCGGTCTACACCCCTGAAGAGACCGCCGCACTCGCAGCCTATGTTGCCTCTCTTGCTCCAGGCCCGGCTGCTGTAACTAGCGAGGAACTTGCATGGGAACGTGATGGCAACACTGCAGAAGGTGGCGAACTTTTTAGAAACAACTGCGCGATGTGCCACAACTTCGCCGCCCAAGGTGGTGCGCTCACGCAAGGTAAATATGCACCGACGCTGATGGGAGTCGAGCCTCGTCATATTTATGAAGCGATGGTTACAGGCCCTCAATCAATGCCGGTCTTCTCGGACAAAGTCCTGACACCAGAAGAGAAACTCTCCGTGATCAAATGGATCAAGAGCGCTGAATCTGAACCGCAACGCGGTGGAGCTGCTCTTGGTCGACTTGGGCCAGTCACTGAAGGTCTTCTTGCGTGGACGCTCGGACTTGGTATTTTCATCGGTATAGCCGTCTGGCTCACGACGAAAGCGCGATAGACAATGTCAACAGAACTCGAACCACTCTCTGATCCAGGCCTGCCGGCCCATGTTCATCGCAAAACAGATGATGATCCTCGCGCTGCCAAGAAAGCTGAACGTCAGGTAGCGATACTTTTCGCATTCTCTGCACTTGGCACGATCCTTTTCATCTACGCCTATGTTGGAATTCCACGAGATCTATTTATTTTTCTTCCTGTCCTCGGCACCACCAATGCTCATGAACTCTTCCTTGGTCTTGGACTTGCGATGGCGCTCTTCTTTATTGGAATGGGAGCGGTGCATTGGGCAAAGACTCTGATGCCCGATCATGAAGTTGTTGACGTCCGAAAAGAACAACGTTCCAAAGATGAAGATCGTGAAGCTTTTGTTGCAACTGCCAAAGAAGGCGCCGCCGTTGCAGGTCTGGGTCGAAGGCCACTCATCAAGAGATCCCTCGGCCTTGCACTTGGCTTAGTTGGACTCTCTCCGCTCCTTCTCTTGCGAGATCTTGGTCCTCTGCCAGAGAAGGAATTAGAAGAAACCAACTGGCGCGCTGGTACGCGGCTTGTGACAGATCCAGGTGATCGCCCCATCAAAGCCTCCGATCTGGAAGTCGGCGGTGTTGCCCAAGTTCAGCCAGAATTTCCCGCCGGCAAGCATCGAAAATTGGAAGATATCGCCAAGGATTCTCTCTTGCTCATCCGCATCAGGCCAGAGGAGTTCAATCTTGATCCAGAGCGACTCTCCTGGACTCATGAAGGAATCATCGCCTTTTCGAAAATCTGCTCTCACATGGGTTGCGCTGTCGCACTTTATGAGCAGAGCACGAAACATCTTCTCTGCCCGTGCCATCAATCAACATTCGATGTCACTCGTGCTGCAAAGGTGATCTTCGGTCCTGCAGCTCGACCTCTTCCTCAACTTCCCATCACTGTCGACGCTGAGGGGTACCTCATCGCCCGACAGCCATTCAATGAACCGGTAGGACCTAGTTTCTGGGAGCGTGATTCCTCATGAGCGCACGTGAAAGAGTTGCTGGATCAGTCGCCAATTATGTCGACGAGCGAACCGGAGCTGCTAAATGGCTTCGGAAGAATTTGAAGAAAGTATTCCCCGATCACTGGTCGTTCATGCTCGGTGAAGTTGTGATGTACTCCTTCGTCATCTTGTTGCTCTCCGGAACATTCTTGACCTTCTGGTTCGATCCTTCGATGCGCGAAGTTGAATATGAAGGTTCATATCAGCCACTCTCTGGCATCAAAATGTCGGCGGCTTATGCCTCCACACTCCATATCTCCTTTGATGTTCGCGGCGGATTGTTGATGCGCCAGATCCACCACTGGGCAGCGTTGATATTCATGGCAGCGATGATCGCTCACTTGATGCGCGTCTTTTTCACCGGGGCATTCCGTAAACCGCGAGAGATGAACTGGATTATTGGCGTCGGACTTCTCACTCTGGGAATCGTGGAAGGATTCTTGGGTTACTCATTACCTGACGACCTTCTTTCCGGAACCGGAATCCGCATCGCCGAAGCGATCATCCAAGCGCTTCCGGTGGTTGGTTCGTACCTTGCCTATTTCGCCTTTGGTGGAGCATTCCCCGGCGAGGTCTTCATACCGCGTATTTACACCGTTCACGTTCTCTTGATTCCAGGCATCTTCCTTGCGCTGATCACCGCTCACTTGATGTTGGTCTGGTATCAGAAGCACACTCAATATCCAGGTCCTGGTCGCACGGAGAAGAATGTTGTTGGTTATCCATTGCTCCCCGTCTACATGGCAAAAGCGGGTGGTTTCTTCTTCATCGTCTTTGGCGTAACCGCATTCCTTGGCGCCGTGGCTTCTATCAATCCAATCTGGCTCTATGGTCCTTACACGCCAGGTCAGATCTCTGCCGGCTCCCAACCAGATTTCTATATGGGCTGGCTCGATGGATTGGTGCGAATGGCACCACCTCTTGAGACGCATGCATTTGGCCACACTATTTCTTGGAACATTTTGATTCCGGGGTTGATCATTCCGGGAATCATGTTCACGGGTATGGCGCTCTACCCATTCATCGAAAGTTGGATGACTGGAGATAAGCGAGAACACCATCTCCTCGATCGGCCGCGCAATAATCCGAATCGCACAGCGCTCGGCGCGATGGCTCTAACCTTCACTTTGGTTTCGCTGATCAATGGTGGCAACGATCTGATTGCGACTCACTTCCATCTCTCGATAAATCAAATTATGTGGGGAACGCGAATCGGAATCATCCTTCTTCCGCCTCTTGCATTCATCATCACCAAACGCATCTGCCTCTCGCTCCAACGTAAGGACCGCGAATTAGTCCTTCACGGACGCGAGACCGGAAGGCTGGTGATGTTGCCTCATGGCGAGTTCATCGAGGTACATGAGCCTCTGTCGCCAGAGAAGGCATACGCCTTGACCCAGCACGAACAACGAGCACCGCTCGAACTAGAAGAGGTTGATGCATCCGGAGTAAGAAATCCTCAAGGAATCAGAGGCAAGCTCCGTCGACGAATGTCTGTTGCAAGTCAGGAGCAGATCGCCAAGCCAACTTCCAATGAGCTAAAAGAGTTGGAGCACGGTCACCACTAACGGGTGCGCTCTTAGTCGATTCCTTCGACAAGCTTCTTTAGTTTCACAAGAGTCTTTGCCACCGCAATCTGCGCTGATGGATAAGCCTTCCGCGCTTTGAGCCAGCCCTTCAGGGGCGTTGGTCTGCCATCGAATGATTCGGTGACCGCTGTTTGGTTAGGGGAAAGAGCGGTGAGTTCGTAACGCCAGACCCATCTTCCAAGATGGCGCCAAGCGATCTTCTTGCCCTCTTCAAATTCGACCACGGTGTTGGTGATCCGATACTTAACTCCGATCTTCATCGACATTCCGAACTTTGCGCCAAGAGATAGTCGCGCTGGCGCTCTCAAGACTCCCCTGACACTCTGCGAGCCATCGATGACCTGATGCATAGCAGGGTTTGCAAGAATGTTGAAGATCTTCTCAGCAGGGGCATTGATGATGATGGAGGCGCTTTTGACCTCTGGGATACCAGTTTCGACGATATCTGCGCGCAACGACATAGAGTGACTCCAATACTTAATGATGCGGGGCGCTTGAGGGGCGTTCGTATTCAAGGACAAAGCCGATAACCGAAATTATCAAGGCACCAACCGCAATCAATGTCAGCCACCATCCAATGATCAGACCAACACCAGCTGCTGTTGCAGAGAGTGCAACAGGAAGTGGCCACCAAGAATGCGGACTAAAGAATCCTAGCTCTCCAGCGCCATCGGAGATGTTGGCTTCAAGATTATCTTCAGGAAGGACGCCTCCAGTTCGGCGATTGATGAACCAGAAGTAATAGCCGATGATCAATGCCAATCCGGCGCTCAAGCCAATAGCGACAACTCCGACAGGCTCTCCGCCCATGTACCAATACACGACATCAACGAGAACATAAAAGAGAAAAAGGAAGATAAAGAGTCGATAACCGAATTTCATACCTAGTGCGATTCCTTCTTCGCTAAGTGCGGATGATGGAGATCAAAGGCCGGTCGCTCCGAGCGAATGGGCGGCATGAAATGGAAATTATGTCGCGGTGGTGGACAGGTGGTGGCCCATTCCAAAGAAGCGCCATAGCCCCAAGGATCATCGCTCTCCACTTTGGGAGCGCTTCGAGTTATCCAGATATTGATAAAGAAGGGAATCATCGAGAGCGCCAGCAGCGCGGATCCAACTGTTGAAACCATGTTCATCGTGGTGAATCCATCGCTTGCCAGATAGTCGGCATATCGGCGGGGGAAACCCTTGATGCCGAGCCAGTGTTGAATCAAGAATGTGGTGTGAAATCCGATGAAGAGCGTCCAGAAGTGGATCTTGCCCAAAGTTTCATTGAGCATCTTTCCTGTCATCTTCGGCCACCAGAAATAAAAACCGCCGAACATCGCGAAGACCACCGTTCCAAAGAGCACATAATGGAAGTGAGCAACAACGAAGTATGAGGCGGATACTGCGAAATCTAGCGGCGGGCTAGCCAAAATAACCCCTGTCAATCCGCCAAGAAGGAATGTGATCAAGAAGCCCAAGATCCAGATCATCGGCGTTTCAAAGGTGATCGATCCTCGCCACATCGTGCCGATCCAATTGAAGAATTTCACGCCCGTGGGAACAGCGATCAGGAATGTCATGAAGGAGAAGAAAGGAAGCAGTACTTGCCCGCTGGCATACATATGGTGGGCCCAGACTGCTACCGACAGTGCCGCGATTGCGATCGTTGCTGCTATCAAACCTTTATAACCGAAGACCGGCTTGCGACTAAAAACCGGAAGGATCTCGGTAGCGATTCCAAAGAATGGCAGAGCGAGGATGTAAACCTCGGGGTGACCGAAGAACCAGAAGATGTGCTGCCAGAGCATCGCGCCACCATTTGCCGGATCAAAGAGATGTGAACCAAAGAGACGATCTGATTCCAAGCCAAGCAGGGCTGCGGCCAAAGGTGGAAATGCGATCAGGACAAGAATCGAGGTAAGTAAGACGTTCCATGTGAAAATCGGCATGCGGAACATTGTCATTCCAGGTGCGCGCATCGTGAAGATCGTGGTGACGAAATTGACGCCGCCAAGAATCGTTCCCAAGCCACCGACAGCAAGTCCGACAATCCAAAGATCAGATCCAATCCCCGGTGAATATTCGTGGCTCGACAGTGGTGCATAAGCGGTCCAACCGAAAGACGCTGCACCGCCAGGTGTGAGGAATCCGGTGAAGGCCATGATTCCACCGAAGAGGTAGAGCCAATACGAAAGCATGTTGAGACGAGGGAATGCGACATCGGCCGCGCCGATTTGAAGCGGCATGATCACGTTTGCAAAACCCACGAAGAGCGGGGTTGCAAACATCAAAAGCATGATCGTGCCGTGCATCGTAAATACTTGGTTGTACTGCTCGGCGCTAAGGAATTGCATTCCCGGTCGCGCTAATTCAGCGCGTATCGCCAGCGCTAGCAAACCTGCGATGAGGAACCAGATAAAAGACGTGATGAGATACAAGTAACCAATGGTCTTATGGTCAGTTGTTGTCACCCATTTGACGAACATCTTTCCTTTGCTCGTGGGCAGTGGCTTGCCTGGAAGTGCACGCTCTGTCGGTCGCGTTGCATATGTTGTCATGAGGTTGCACCCGCTTTCAGGCTCTCGAGATAAGAATCATATTCAGCCGGAGTGACCACTTTGACGGTAAAAAGCATTTGAGAATGTTGCCGGCCGCAGAGGATGTTGCAACGACCTGGGAACTCACCAAGTTTGTTCGCTGTGAACTCGAGCTTGTTGGTCACGCCTGGAAGGTTTTGAATTTGAATCATGAATGCTGGAATCCAAAAACCATGGATGACATCCGATGCTGTGATGGTGAATCGAACAGTCTCGCCCAAAGGCATGTAGAGAACAGGGGGCTTCGCGGGGGTACCTGTGACGGTGGCCTTCTCCCCCGCCTCTTTGTAGGTGAACTGCCACGACCATTGAATTCCATTGACGGTGATGTCGTGAACATTGGTAACACTCGGTGGAGAAACTGCCACGATCTTGTTCTCGGCTCGCGCCGTGAATGCGAAGAGCACGGCAATGATGACGAAAGGAATAATCGTGTAAGCAATCTCGGTCGGGATGTTGTATTGAGTTTGCTTCGGGAATTGGTCGTCTTTCTTGCGATGAAAGATGGTGGGCCAGAGAATGAGAATCATTGTGAAGACGCCGACTACTGCAGCGGCAAGCCAGGCGCCTTGCCAGAGATTGTGGGCATGTTGATTCACGCTCGATGCATCTTCGGTAAAACCGAACTCTGAGAACTCCTTGTTGGCGCAACCGGTCAATGAGAGAGTTGCCAGCAACCCCGCCGAAATCAGCGTCCAGCGCGCACTTTTACGCATACGGAAAGGATAGTCGCAGGTCGCATCGGAGTTGAGAAAGAGGTACCGTTCCAAGGGTGTCCCCCATCACAGGAACTTCCGAGGCCTCACATCACTTTGGTCTAGGCGATTTCCAAAGTGAATCTCCGCTCCGCCCGGAGGCGAGCTCTCTTCTTCACACATTCTTTGAGCAGGGATGGGCAGACCCCTCCAAGATCCACCAGCGTTCAGCGCAGCTACGGATCCTGATTGAAAGCGCAAAAGAGGAGATTGCATCTCATCTAGGCGTCAAGAAGAACGAATTGGAATTCGTGGGGGAACTTGGTTTCGGATTCTGGACCGCCATTTCAGGTTTAATCGAACCAAGTCGAGAACTCGTTCACTCTGTCATTGATCGGCAGATTGTCCATGCGTTCGCGCGACGCCACAGAGACCATGGCGGAAAAGTCACTGAAGTTAACGTTGATACAGAAGGACGTTTTCAATTCCCGGCACAGGCAACTTCGGTCGCCCGTACCTTGATCTGGCAGGCGACCAATCGTGAAAGCGGCGTCATTCAATCTCGTCCGCAGATCGGCGATAGCGATTCATTATTTGCTGACATGACAGCGACCTCGCCTCTGGCTTCCCTGCCCGAGAATTGGTCTGTCGCGCTCTGGGATCCGCGTAATTTTGCCGGGCCACAAGGAATTGCGATTCTGGCGATTCGAGAGGGTTCGTCGTGGCGCAATCCGCTTCCTCCGATCGATAATAGACGGACTTTCGGCTCATTTTCCAAACCACTTCTTCTTGCGACTGCGATCAGTCTTTCCAGTTATATTGCCGATCTCAAAGCGGCCCAGGATTCTCTGCGCGCCAACTATCGAGCGTTGACCGAGCACCTTCGTGCGAAGATTCCGGGAGTTTCTCTGGTGGCAGATGATGTCGAGGTGGACTGCCGATATCTTGCTTGCGCTATTCCAGACGTGATCGCAGAGGAAATCTTGAGATCAATGGAAACGAAGGGATTTCTCATTGATGCTGGGTCAGCCTGTGGTGCCGGGGCGCTCTCTCCGTCGCATGTTCTTGATGCAATGGGTTGGGCCGGGAGGGCACACTTCAGATTTTCACTTCGAACCACACATCAATCCAGCGATATCGCCAATCTGGCTTCGAACTTTGCCGCAGCGATTGCTGAAGCCAGGAGCGAGTAAAACTTTTTGCTTGTGCGATTAGTTGAATGAATCGCCGCAGGCGCACGAGCCCTGAGCATTCGGGTTATCGATGGTGAAGCCTTGCTTTTGAATGGTGTCGACAAAATCAATGGTGGCGCCCATCAAGTAGGGAGTGCTCATCTTGTCGGTTACGACGCTGACCGATCCGAACGCAGCGACAGTATCGCCATCGAGAGATCGATCATCGAAATAAAGTTGGTAGCGAAGACCGGAGCATCCGCCAGGCTGGACCGCGACGCGCAATTTGAGGTCGTCGCGACCTTCTTGCGCCAAGAGCGCTGCGACTTTTTCGGCAGCGGTGTTGGTGAGCGCGATTCCTGTTGCGGTCTCTGTCGTCATAGTTCTTCCTTCGCTTGTGCACTCGCTCGAGGCGGTGCGATGGATGAAGTTTACTCGTCGGCTGGAAATTGCGCTTATCTGAGTGCGAGATTGGAGGAGAAAGATCTCAGGGCATCTGCTGTGAAGTAGGCGATAATGGCGGGATGTCGACCAATATGACCGACCTTCTCCTTCTGGGAAATCAGGCCGACCTCTCCAGCGAACGTGGCGTCTCGTGCACCGGCGAATTGCCGCCAGCAAGCGACCCCGATCTCATCGACCGGGCAAAAGCTGCGCGATCCGCGCTAGGAGCAAGGGCAATGGTCCTTGGACACCACTACCAGCGCGATGAAGTCATCGCATTTGCCGACATCACTGGAGATTCATTTAAGTTAGCCCAAGCCGCTGCAGAAAACCGCAATGCCGAATTGATCATCTTCTGTGGCGTTCACTTCATGGCCGAGAGCGCCGACATTCTCACCAGCAAAGAACAGAAAGTCATCCTTCCCGATCTGGCGGCGGGATGTTCCATGGCCGATATGGCTACCGCCAACCAGGTTAATGATGCCTGGTCTGTCATGCGAGAGCTTGGCATTGCAGAGAAGACGATCCCTGTTACCTATATGAATTCTTCGGCAGCCATCAAATCTTTCACTGGAGAAAATGGCGGGACAGTGTGCACTTCATCAAATGCCGAGCGAGCGATGCGATGGGCTTCTGATCAAGGTGAGAAAGTTTTTTTTCTGCCCGATCAGCATCTCGGGCGAAATACCGCTGTGCTGAAATTGGGGCTCTCTCTAGAAGATTGCGTGCTCTGGAATCCTTGGCAGCCACGAGGCGGACTCACGGATAATCAGATCCGGCAGGCGAAAGTGATCCTGTGGCGCGGACATTGTTCTGTGCATGGTCGATTTAAAGTCGAGAACATCATCGATATTCGCAGACGAATTCCAGGAATCAACATCCTGGTCCATCCTGAATGCCAACACGACGTTGTCAGAAACGCTGATTACGTCGGAAGTACAGAATCCATCATCACGACGGTGAGTTCGGCCCCTGCTGGGTCATCCTGGGCTGTGGGCACAGAACTTAATCTGGTGAAACGACTGGCAGCGAACAATCCTGATAAGAAAGTCATTTTCCTAGATAAGACGGTCTGTTACTGCTCCACAATGAATCGAATTGACCTGCCCCACTTGGTCTGGGCGATGGAATCACTGGTTCAGGGAAGAGTGGTAAACCAGATCGAGGTCGGACAGAAAACCGCTCATTTCGCTCGAGTTGCGCTCGAGAGAATGCTCGCCCTACCGTAAGCAATATGGCAGAGAAAAAAGGTCGTCCTACTCCCAAGCGTCGCGAGGTTGAGAAGACCAAGGCGATTCCACGATTAGCTCCAGCCGCGACAAAGGAATTGAAGAAAGCGCAGAAACAACAGGAGCGAATACTTCGTGCAAAACAACGCGATGCATATTTGCGTGGTGAAGAGAGCGCCCTTCCGCCACGCGATAAAGGTCCGGTGAAGAGGTTTGCTCGCGACTATGTCGATGCGAGACGCACAGTCGGTGAATTCTTTATCTTTGCCATCATCCCGGCGCTCTTCCTCTCAGTTGTACCGAGTATGGAGATTCGTCTGCTCAGTGCGATCTTGCTCTACGGTGTCCTCATCGCATCGGTGGTCAACGGAGTTTTGATCGGACGACGAGTCAAGCGAGAAATCATGCAACGTTTCCCGGGTGAGCCCACCAAAGGGATCGCTATGTATGCGTGGTTGCGCTCGACGCAGATGCGTCGAATGCGAGCACCGTTACCGCAAGTCAAGCGCGGCGCGAAGGTCTAAGCGCGCGGTTTTGGACTTTGGGTCTTCGAAGGATCCTTCTCTGGAATAGAACCAAGGACAGAATCAATCTCGCGCATCGTCTCTGTCGAGAGCTTCACTCCGCTTGCCTTTACATTCTCTTTGATCTGTGCAGGCTTGGTGGCTCCGATAATCGCTGCTGAAACATTGGGATTCTGCAGCACCCAAGCAACGGCGAGTTGAGCCAAGGTCAAACCTTCTCGATCTGCGATGGGTTGGAGCTTCTGAACCGCGGTAAGAACCTCATCGCGCATCCAACCTGAAATCATGTTGGCGCCACCTTTCTTATCGGTGGCGCGGCTGCCCTTTGGAGCTTTCTTTCCGGGAAGATATTTCCCAGTCAAAACTCCTTGAGCAATGGGTGACCAGACAATCTGCCCAATTCCCTCTGCGCGACAGAGCGGATCAACTTTGCTTTCGATCACTCGCCAGAGCATCGAATATTGGGGTTGGCTTGAAACAAATCGCGTATATCCGCGTTGATCTTGAATCTTGATCGCATCAGCGATCTGCTCCGCGTTCCATTCCGAGAAGCCGATATACATTACTTTTCCTTGGCGAATGAGATCATCGAATGCGCTCAGACTCTCCTCGAGTGGAGTCTCATAATCGAAGCGGTGGAATTGGTACAAATCTATGTGGTCGGTCTGCAACCTGCGAAGGGATGCATGAACCGATTCCATAATGTGTTTCCGACTCAGGCCGCGATCATTCTTTCCAGGTCCTGTTGGCCAATAAACCTTGGTAAGCACTTCATAGGATTCACGACGAACACCTTTGAGTGCTTTTCCTAACACTGTTTCTGCTCGCGTACCCGCATAAACGTCTGCGGTATCGAAAGTTGTGATGCCGCAATCCAGAGCAGCGCGTACGCATTTCTTCGCAGCATCCTCCTCGACCTGCGAACCGTGGGTGATCCAATTTCCGAAGGTGATCTCACTGATGTACATGCCGGAGCGGCCAAGACGTCTATATTCCATAAGCGCGAGCGTAGCGCCTCCTTGCTAACCCTTCACTTTGGTGGTTTATTGCGCCCACAACTCAATAGCGGCAGTGACTGGGGAAGTCGGTGAAAATCCGACGCTGACCCGCAACCGTGAACATCGCAAGATGTAAGTCGGATTACCACCACCGCCGTATTCCTTACCACCCGTCGAGGTTTGCGGGGCGGAGATTTTTTTTCGCCTTTGTGGACCCAAGAAAGGTTCACTCGAATGCTTAGCAAGAAATTCTTCTCTACTCTTTCTGTTTTCTTCCTTCTTCTTCTCTCCTTTCTCCAACTGCCCGCTTCAGCTGATTCTGGGTACCGCTATTGGGGATATTTCCAAGCTGCAAGTGGAGCGAGCACATGGACTGCCGCGATGACTGGCCCGTCGACAAAACTCAAGGATGGCGATGTCGAAGGCTGGGCCTTCACCGCAAGTAGTAATGACATTCCTGCTTCAACTCCGATGATGGATCCAGATTTCGCAGAACTCTGCGGAAGCACCTCTCAAGTAGCAGGAAAGATTCGAGTCGGATTAGTCGTTGACTTCGGTCCACTCATCATCGCGCCTGCAGGAGAGACTCCAAAGGAGTTTTTCTCTGATTGTGTTCTGGTTGCTCAGGGCGCAACTGGACTTGATGTGCTTCAAAGCGTCCTTCCGGTACGCGCAGATAAATCAGGTTTGATTTGTGGAATCGGCGGTTATCCCGCAAGCGAATGTGGCGCTCCGATCGAGATGCCCTCACCCGAACCTCGAGTCATCGCATCTCCTTTGATTGCCAGTGCTCCTGATGATGACGGCAATGAATCAACGAGAAATATTGCAATCGGTGGGATTGCCATTGCCGCACTCATCATTACCGTTGTTGCTGCCCGACGTCGTCGATGATTGAGAGGCCACTGCATTCTGAGCGACATCCCGCCTTCCCTTGGTTGTGGGCGGGATGTTCCCTCGCGCTGCTCCTGAGCGTTCGTGAAAGCAGTGATGTAGCGGTGTCGCTGGGGATTATCAGCGGATCAATTCTGACTATTTCTCTCTCCACTCTTGCCGAACATCGACGTCGAGTTTTTGGACTGGGCATCAAAATTGCAATCTTTGCGCTCGCTATTCGCCTCATCGTTGCGATACTCATCGGAGTGCCGATGCCAGGCATCACACTTCTTACTCTTCCTCAAATCAACCTTCCCGAACTCTTTGTCGGAATAAGAGTTGGCGGCCCGGTGACGAGTGAACGACTCTCATCGGCGCTCACGGAAGCGTTGGTTTTTGCGGCGATTGTCATCGTCCTCTCCGCTGCAAACGCCCTCACTACTCCCCATCGTCTGCTCCGCGTTCTTCCGTATCGCTTCTATGGTTTTGGACTTGCCACAACAATCGCAACCTCCGTCGCTCCCCAAACCTCTGCCAGCGTTCTTCGCGTCCACAAAGCCCTGCGAACGCGAGGCGATCGGAGTTCAGGATTGAAGAAAGCGCGGCGGATTGTCATGCCTGTGCTTGAGGAATCACTGGAGCGCTCGATTGATCTTGCCTCTGCACTCGAAGTTCGAGGGTATGGACATGGTCGAAAGAGTTCGCGATATCGACCAGAGAAGTGGCGCACTAAGGAAACGATCGCGTTAGTCGCAATGATTCTTCTCTCGCGTGCTCTGCCATCACTGCATCTCAATTCATTGACAGAAGCGCTGGTAGTGACATCAATGCTCGTGGCGGTCATACTCTTATGATCAGATTTACTGGCGTGACTTTGAGCTATCCCAACAGCGAGCGGACTCTCTTTGAGAATCTCTCATTCGAAGTGGAGTCCGGTGAAATGGTGCTCGTGATGGGCCATACCGGCGTGGGCAAGAGCAGCATTTTGAAATTGATCAATGGGCTTGTCCCCCATCACACCGGCGGAATTCTCTCGGGAGTGATCGAGGTCGATGGCAGGGCAACATACTCGCTGAAGCCCGGCGATCTTGCCGATGTTGTCGGCGTCGTTGGTCAGAATCCTAAGAATGGCTTTGTGTGTGACATCGTTGAAGATGAGATCGCTTTTTCGCTCGAGACTCTAGGCATCCCTGCCGAACAGATGCGAAAACGAGTAGAGGAAGTTCTCGATCTTCTCGCTCTGACTCCGCTTCGACGTCGAGAGATATCAACACTGAGCGGGGGCGAACAACAACGTGTTGCGATTGCAGCGGCCTTAGTTACTCAACCCAAAGTACTTCTCCTCGATGAACCAACCAGCGCGCTTGATCCGATTGCGGCCGAGGAAGTTCTCTCCATACTGCATCGACTCGTGCACGACTTAGGACTGACCATCATCCTGGCTGAGCATCGGTTGGAACGAGTCATCCAATTCGTCGATCGGGTATTGTTGATTAGAGAAGATCGCGCCGTTGATTTCGGCCCGGTTCGGGAGATTTTGGGTACTGCTCCAATCGCTCCACCTCTTGTGGAGTTATCCAAAGCCGTACGCTCCGATCAGATCGCTCTATCTATCCGCGAATTTCGCAAGAGCGCCCCGGAGATTCCTAAACGTGCTGCAGGTGAGATGAAAGCGGCAGGGAAAGTCGTCGCGGAATTGAGATCTGTCAGCGCTTCCTATGATGAGAACGGCAGGACATTTGCGCTCCGAGATATCTCACTAGAACTTCGCGCGAATGAAGTGACGGCGCTGATGGGCCGAAACGGTGCCGGTAAATCCACTCTGCTGCAAACATTTCTCGGTCAATCTCCCATCATCGCGGGCGAGGTATTGCTGCTTGATTCTGATCCGCGAACTTTGAAAGGAAGAGATCTCATAAGAAGGGTTGGATTTGTGCCACAAGATCCTTCTGATCTGCTTTATGGCACATCGATCGAAGAGGAGTGCCGCTTCTCCGACCGTGATGCGCAGCTTGACGATGGAAAAACGTGGGCGGTCTACCAATCGCTGATGACAACGCCATCTTCGAAATCACACCCGCGAGATATCTCGGAGGGTCAACGTTTGGGCCTGGTATTGAGCATCGTCCTTGCCGCCGAGCCGGAGTTGATCATCTTGGATGAACCCACGCGCGGACTTGATTATGCGGCCAAGAAGTCACTTATCCAGATCCTCAAACGACTTACCAACGAACATGGGCGCTCCATTTGTATCGCCACCCACGATGTCGAACTTGTTGCCGACCTAGCCGATCGAGTTCTCTTCATTGCTGATGGCGAGATCATCTCTGATGGAGATGCCAGAAGTTCCCTTCTTGCTTCACCGGCATTTGCACCGCAAGTGGCAAAGGCATATCCCGATTCTGGCTTCATTACTGTGAGAGAAGTCAGCGATGCGCTGGAAAGAGATAAGCTCTAATGCGAACTCGGATCTTGTTCATTGCCACCAACTTCTTTGCAGCGCTCTCTTTCCTCTGGCCTTTTCTCTCGCTGTCCATACCTCAATCACTTTTAGAGCGAAGTTTCATATCTATTGCGATCATCGTGATTGCCGTTGTGATCATCGCAAGTGAGATCTCGGAACAACTTCTCGATAGCAAAACGGTAGCGATTATCGGAGTCTTGGCTGCTGCGATCGCTGCACTGCGATTGCTCGGAGCGGGAGCGATTGGGATTGAGCCGATCTGGTTCCTACTCATTCTTGCATCGCGCGTCTTTGGGGCGAGACTTGGCTATTCCCTTGGAGTGATCGCCCTTGCTGTCAGCGCCATAATCACAGGAGGAATCGGACCGTGGCTGGCATTTCAAATGTTCGCTGCCGGTTGGGTCGCCGCAGGCGTGGCTGTGATTCCGCGTAGCTTCCGGGGAAAATTGGAAATCGGAGCCCTTGCTCTCTATGGAGCTCTCGCCTCTCTCCTCTTTGGCATCCTGATGGATCTTCAACTTTGGCCATGGTTGGTCGGAACTGATTCTCAACTTTCATTTGATCAAACTCTCTCCGCAGTGATGAATGTCAAACGCTTCATCACATTCCACATTGCGACCGCACTTGCTTGGGATCTGCCGCGCGCGATAACAACCGCATCTCTGCTAGCGCTAACAGCCCGACCAATCCTTCATTCTTTACGAAGAGCAAAGGTGCGGCTGCACCTCAACGAACGTGCGAATGCACAAGCGGCAATTTTGTAATCGTCGCCCTCATCAACTTCCCGCGGATATCGATGGTGACTTGATCACCAACCTTGAATCGAGTATCTATCAATCCCAAGGCAATTCCTTGTTTCAACGTCGGAGAGAACGTTCCGCTCGTCACAGTTCCAATACTGGCCCCATCAGCGTCCTTAATTGACATCTCTGCACGTGGAATTCCACGATCATCGAGAACCAGAGCGCGCAATGTTCGTTTTACGCCATTGGCTCGCTGATCTCGAAGTTTGGTATCTCCCCAGAAGCGATCCTTCTGCCAACCAACAGCCCATGAAGCGCTCGCCTCCACCGGAGTTATGTCAAGTGAAAGTTCGTGCCCGTGCAGTGGATAGCCCATCTCCGTGCGCAGGGTGTCTCTGGCTCCCAGTCCACACACAAGTCCTTCGTGCGATTCGACTTCGCTTACCAGTGCGTCCCAAAGGAATTGGGCATCTCCCCATCGTGGAAGTAATTCAAAACCTGATTCACCGGTATACCCGGTACGGCAGATGATGACATCTTTGCCTTGGTATTTTGTTTCGACAAATGACATATATTCCAAATCAGTTCGCAACTCAAGTGCCGACAAAACATCCTTGGCACCTGGTCCTTGAACCGCAATGACTGCATAAGCATCGTGAACGTTTGTCACCGATACTTCGCGCGGAGCGGCAGCTTGAATCCGGCGCACAACTTCAGCGTTATTGGCAGCGTTCGGGACCAGAAGAAGATCATCATCTCCGCGCAGATAAACAATCAGATCATCAACGACTCCTGCGCTCTGGTCATCACAGAGCAAGGTGTATTGGGCTTGACCCTTACCAATTTTCGAAAGGTCATTGGTGACGATTGAATTAAGGAATTGTCGTGCGCCAGGCCCTTTTACCTCTGCCTTGCCAAGATGAGAGACATCGAAGATACCAACGCGTTCCCGTACGGCAGTGTGTTCGTTAATGACGCCGCCGCCGGTTGTCGCTGGATATTCGATCGGCATCTCCCAGCCACCAAAATCAGCCATTTTCGCACCGCGTTGGCGGTGAAAGTCATCTAATGGCGAATGTCGAAGCACTCCAATAACCTAGTCCAATGCCTTCTATACGCGCGACCGATGCGGCAATTGTCAAAGATATTTTGGTTATTGGGCTTGCTCGAGGAAAAGATAAGAAACTTCGGATCGAGTCAGGTTCCCTTAAGTTCAATTCCGCTTCAATTCTGGAGGCCCTAGAGGAAATGGGCGCTACCGGGAAAGCGGACGAAGTCATCAAGTTGCCAGGAGATACATCCTCGCTGATTGTTCTCACTGGTCTTGGAGATGCCCAAGAGCGATCACGGTACTCCGATGAAACGTTGCGGAGAGCCGCTGGCGCGGCATCTCGACATCTACTGGGCAAGAAATTCGCTACCTTCTCGCTCCCCCATCATGACAGCTCAGGTTTCACTGCAATCGCAGAAGGTGCGCTCCTGGGTGCATATGTATTCGATCAATTCAA
>CAZGMF010000006.1:0-10666 GCA_964526795.1 uncultured Clavibacter sp. | reverse complement strand
AGAAGGGCTCGAAGAAGATTCCACGACTTGCCTATGTTGGAAAAGGAATCACTTTCGATACCGGTGGTCTTGCGCTCAAACCGCGTGAGGGCATGGTCACAATGAAATCGGATATGAGTGGCGCTGCAGCGGTCTGTGCGGCAGTGTTGGCAATCGCGGAATTGAAGATACCTGTAGCCATCGATGCCTGGGCACCGCTTGCCGAGAACATGGTCAGCGACACTGCCACGCGTCCCAGCGATGTCATCACTATTTATGGCGGTAAGACTGTCGAGGTGTTGAATCCCGATGCGGAGGGGCGCCTCATTCTCGCCGACGGCCTGGTCCGTGCAACTGAAGTAGCGACCAAAGCCGGTGGACTCGATCTTCTTGTCGATGTGGCGACCTTGACGGGCGCACAAGGAATTGCCCTGGGATCTCGAACGAGTGCAGTGATGACGAACAATGATGAATATTGCCAAAGATTTCTCGCCGTCTGTGAGAAAACTGGCGAGCTCTTCTGGCCCATGCCACTTCCGGAAGAATTGCGTGCATCTCTTGATTCCCCCGTTGCAGATATCGCCAACATTGGCGATCGCAATGGCGGAATGTTGGTTGCGGGACTTTTCCTCAAAGAGTTCGTCTCGCCAGAAATTCCTTGGCTCCATCTCGATATTGCAAGTCCCGCCTTCAACAAGGGAGCGCCGCACGGTTACACGCCATCGGGCGGAACAGGTGTCGCACTTCGCACTCTGGTAGCCCTCGCTGAGGACGCAGCACGTTCCTAGTGCTGGCAGGATAGGAACATACGAATGCGAAGTAAGTGCGCCAGAGTTTGGAACGGGAATCGAGGTTGTCGTGGCTGAGGTAGATCTTGTTGTTTTGGGCGGCGGTAGCGGCGGATATGCCTGCGCATTGCGCTCTGCTCAACTCGGTCTCTCTGTAGTCCTCATAGAAAAAGAGAAACTGGGTGGAACTTGTCTCCATCGTGGCTGCATTCCCACCAAAGCGCTCCTTCACGCTGGCGAAATCGCAGATAACGCACGGCACGCTGGAGAATTTGGAGTCAAAGCCTCCTTCGAATCGATAGATATGAATGGCGTCAATGCCTATAAGGATGGCGTCATCTCCAAACTCCATAAAGGACTTCAGGGTTTGGTCAAGTCACGCAACATCACCTACGTCGAAGGTTCGGGAAAACTTGTCGCGCGTGACACTGTTGAAGTCAATGGCCAAAGGTTCAAAGGAAAAAATGTCGTTCTCGCAACAGGTTCTTACGCCAAAACTCTTCCTGGCTTGACGATTAATGGGAAACAAATTATCACCAGCGACCACGCAATGAATCTTGATCGCGTACCGAAATCTGTCATCGTCTTAGGTGGCGGTGTCATCGGTTGTGAGTTTGCCTCCGTCTGGAAATCCTTTGGAGCCGAGGTAACCATCATCGAAGCTCTCCCGCGGCTGATCGCCCTTGAGGACGAATCATCGAGCAAGCAACTCGAGCGGGCGTTCCGCAAGCGCGGTATTAATTTTGAAACGGGTTCTAAATTCACTGGCGCAACAACGTCGCAGGCTGGCGTGAGCGTCACACTAGAGAATGGCAAGACTTTCTCCGCCGAGATTCTTCTCGTCGCCGTTGGACGTGGGCCAGTCTCGCAAGGTCTTGGCTATGAAGAACAAGGAATTTCCATGGATCGTGGTTATGTCCTGGTGGATAACAAATGCAGAACAAATATTCCAGGCATCTGGGCCGTCGGTGATCTCATCCCAACGCTGCAACTAGCCCACGTTGGATTCCAAGAAGGAATACTTGTTGCCGAAGAGATTGCTGGTCTGAATCCGCGAGTTATTAATTACGATGGCGTTCCACGAGTGACATATTCAGAACCTGAAGTTGCATCTGTCGGTCTCACGACAGCTGCTGCAAAAGCCCAGGGGCATGATGTCGTTGAATTAAATTATGACTTGGCAGGTAATGGAAAGGCGCAGATTCTCAAGACGGCCGGATCGGTAAAGATTGTTGCGGCGAAAAATGGCCCGGTATTGGGAATTCATATGGTCGGCGCTCGTGTTGGAGAACTTCTCGCTGAAGCACAATTAATCTTCAATTGGGAGGCTCATGCCTCTGATGTCGCGCCATTGATTCACGCTCACCCCACCCTCTCTGAAGCAATGGGCGAGGCTCATCTCGCTCTCGCTGGAAAACCGTTGCATGCACATGGATAATCCGCAGGTGAGTTCCAGCCAAATCACAAAGGAGCGCTAAGCGATGACGTTCTCAGTCAAAATGCCTGCTCTCGGCGAAAGCGTCACCGAAGGCACCGTCACCCGCTGGCTCAAATCCGAAGGTGATCAGATCGCGCTCGATGAACCACTTCTAGAAGTCTCGACAGATAAAGTCGATACCGAAATCCCATCTCCTGCAGCTGGAATCCTCCAGAAGATCGTCGTCGCTGTGGATCAAGTCGCGCCCGTCGGTGCCGAATTAGCACTCATCGCAGATTCTGCAGCCGCTCCAACTACTCCAATTGTGACAACGCCTGCACCGGCAGCACCGATTCCAACTCCCGCTCCCTCGCCTACTCCTGCACCAACTCCTGTCGCGCCAGTGGCGAGCGCTCCAGTTGCAGTTGCACCTCAAGTTTCGGCTCCGGCTTCCGGCGGAACCATCGTTGTTATGCCTGCGCTGGGCGAATCAGTCTCGGAAGGAACTGTCACGCGCTGGCTCAAAGGCGTTGGACAGAGCGTCAATGCAGATGAGCCACTGTTAGAAGTATCGACAGATAAAGTCGATACCGAAATTCCATCTCCAGTTTCCGGGGTAATTCTCTCTATTGATGTTCCCGTTGATTCCACTGTTCCGGTTGGAGCGCGCCTTGCCACAATTGGAATATCTGGCTCAGCGCCTGTGAGCGCACCGGCAACTCCTGCTCCTGCAGCTCCCGTTGCTGCAACGCCTGCTCCTGCGGTTTCAAAACCTGCGCCGATCGTCGAATCCAAGCCGATTCCTAAACCACCTCAGACTCCACCTCCGATCATTCCGCGTCCAGTTGCCAGCACTCCGTCTGCGCCAGCTGCCACGTCATCTTCCATCTTGACCGATGTCTATGTGACACCGATTGTCAGAAAATTGGCGGCAGAAAACGGTGTCGATCTCACAAAAGTTCGCGGCACTGGAATCGGCGGTCGAATCCGCAAAGAAGATGTCCTGGCCGCAATCCCGCGCGCAAGCGCACCATCTGTTGCGCCGGCTTATGTTTCTTCTTCTGCGCCATCGTCCCAAAGTTCTGCGCCTGCCCGTCCGGTGACTTCTTCGCCGCTGCGAGGCACCACCGTAACGATGTCACGACTTCGAAAAGTGATCGCAACTCGCATGGTGGAATCACTTCATATCAGCGCTCAACTCACCACAGTCATTGAAGTGGATATCACCAAGATTGCTCGGCTCCGTGACAAAGCAAAGGCATCTTTCGAAGCGCGAGAAGGAGTGAAATTGACCTTCTTGCCTTTCTTCGCCATCTCTGCTTGTGAAGCGCTGAAACAACATCCTGTAGTCAACGCCTCTGTTGATGGTGATCAAATCACTTATCACGGTGCGGAGCATCTTGGTGTCGCTGTCGATACCGAACGTGGATTACTAGTTCCTGTTATTCGCGATGCCGGTGATTTGAATATGGGAGCCATCGCTCGAAAGATCTCTGACGTTGCATCACGCACGCGCGAAAACAAGATCACTCCCGATGAACTAGGCGGCGGAACATTCACGATCACCAATACTGGTTCTCGTGGCGCTCTCTTTGATACTCCAATCATCAACCAGCCTCAGGTAGCCATTCTCGGTATCGGCGCCGTCGTGAAGCGGCCGATGGTTGTGAAAGGTGAAGATGGTGGAGAAACCATCGCCATCCGTTCCATGGTTTACCTAGCACTTTCCTACGATCATCGAATCGTTGATGGCGCTGATGCCGCGCGATTCCTTGGCACACTCAAAGATCGTCTCGAAGAGGGTCGGTTCGAATCGGAGCTAGGTCTCTAGTGCCACAGAGCAGCAACTCCAAACGAGTTGCGGTCACCGGAGCATCCGGTCTGATTGGCGCTGCCCTTGTTGGAGAACTCAAAGCTGAAGGCCACCAAGTTCACAGACTTGTTCGACGCAAGACTCTCTCCCCCGATGAAGTCTTCTGGGATCCAACCAAAGGTGAGATAGACCTTGCACCTCTCGAAGGGATTGATGCGATTGTCCATCTTGCTGGCGCCAATGTCGGTGACAGACGCTGGACAAAGAAATACAAGGCTCAGATACTCAATTCGCGACTGTTGGGCACAACAACGATTGCAAGCGCAGCGAATTCTCTCAAGCCTCACGTTGTCATCAGTGCTAGTGCCATCGGTTGGTATGGAGAAACCGGAAATCGCGCTGTCACTGAATCTGATCGTGCTGGCGATGATTTTCTTGCCACCGTATGTCGAGAATGGGAAGGTGCAGCAGACACCATCACCTCCTCGCGTGTAGTGAAATTGAGAACGGGTCTGGTTCTTGAGCCAACAGGTGGGGCGTTGGGAAAGATGTTGCCGCTCTTTAGATTCGGACTTGGGGGCAAACTTGGAAGTGGAAAGCAATGGTGGTCGTGGATCACCCTTCACGATCAGATCAAGGCGATTTCATTTCTGTTGAATAAGAATGTTGAGGGCCCGGTCAATCTCACCTCACCTCATCCTGCTACCAATCAAGAATTCACAGCCGCCTTGGCGCGCGCACTCAAACGTCCTGCGATTTTTCCAGTGCCGAGCATCGCGTTGAAGATCGCTCTCGGCGGATTCTCGACCGAGATTCTTGGATCAAAGAAAGTTCTACCGCAGAAACTTCTCGATGCTGGATTTAATTTTGATTATCCACATCTGGCGCCAGCCCTTAGCGCGCTTGTAGATCACTAATCACTGCCAGAGCAGCCAGACGCCCGGACAATAAAGCGCCTTGCTGGGCTGGAATCGCTCGCCAATCCCCAGCGAGATAGATGCCTTTTTCAATTGTCGAAGGTTGAACCAACACTTGGCTCGGTCGATGCAAGGCAAGAGCGTTCTCGACCACTGTTCGTGTGACCAATTCCCATTTTTCTGTCGGCCTCTGCCATAAAGAATCGAGTTCCTTATGAAGCTCTGCTCGGTTGATATCGACCAAAGTTGTTGTGGCAATCAATTGTTGATCCTTCGGAGCGTAGTCGGCTGCGGTATTGGACAGAACGATCGAATTGATAATCGGTGAGTGAAGTGGGATCTGGATTTCTTTTAGACTCACAGTTTCTGCCGGAGCGCTGTGATACCAGGTCACGCAGCGCGCCATCTCTGGCGCCGGAATTCCACACAGCCTCGCCGAGGAGAGGGGATCTGCCGCAAGAACGATTGCGTCGCACTTCTCAATCCCGTCAGAAGTGAGAACCTGGTTCGTTGCAATTTTTGTGACACTTCGATTGAATCGAACCGTCAGGTTCTGAGCAAGCAATTCCGGTAATCGTTTGGCCCCGCCGCGAGCCAACCCGGGCTCTCCTTTGATGAACCAATGAATCAATTCGCGGGCCATCCGATTTGAAAGCGAATCCGGCGAAGATAAGAAGACCCCGGTAAGAAAAGGTGCGAGAGTGCGGTCGTAGAAATGTCCACACTCCTGCATTGCGACGCCGAAACTGACATCTTCACTCGTCTGCCAGAGATAACGGAGGAATCGGATTTTTTCGCTCAGTGTTCCGCTGCGCGACGAAAGGTCTCCCTTGAGATAACGAAGATCCGACCGAGGATCTCCAACAAGATAGCGATCGTCGCCATTGACTATTCGTGCACCTTTGGGAAGTGGTCGTATGTCAAGACTTTTTACTAATCCTGTTTCACGAAGTTCGGAGTAGGCCGGATTGATAACTTGAAATCCCCCATCACAGATAAAACCGTCGATAACCTCACTGTGTACTCGACCGCCGATCCGCTCGCTTGATTCGAAGATCTCAACATCATGGCCAGCCTTCGCAATGACGCGGGCAGCATTAAGACCCGCTAATCCAGCACCAATAACAATGACTCGTCCTTGCTTCACGAGCGGGAGAGGATCCTTGCCTGATCAATGATTCGAGCGACATCGAGGGCAAAATCGCGGGAAACGGGCATCTCAAGACCATCGCTTATCGCGGCACGAACATCGACATAGAACTGGGCATAATTTCCCGGCACGCTCGGATAGGAATAACTTCGCTCCCCCGAGATGATTCGAACTTCGCTGCTCACGCTCTGACTATCACTCCACTTTCCATCGACAGGTCTATAGCCTTTTCGAAGAAGTGGTTCTTGATGATCCAATTCCTTTATCTCCATCGTGCCTCTCAATCCATGAAGACGAATTCGCGGTCCGGGGGCACCGATTACTGCACTTGCCATCAAGTATGAATCGACACCGCTGTGATGAGCGAGCGCTAACGTTACGTCATCATCAGCGCCGCCGCGGATCGATTTCACCGAAGCATGACTCAACTCTGCTGGCCCAAAGAGATCAAGGGCGATAGCAATCAAATGCGTTTGAAGATCGAGCAGTAATCCACCACCGGATTCTGGATCAATATTTTCGCGCCAAGCCGATGGATTGAGTTCTGGCCGATAACGCTCAAAGCGAGATTCGTGTCTGAAGATTTGCCCGAGTTCGTCCTCGGCCATCGCATTCTTGATCGTCAATGTATCGCTATCGAAAAGTCGATTGAAGAAGACAGTGACCTTTCTGCCCAAGGCATCGGCTAAATCGAAAAGTTCGACGCTCTCCTGGTAGTTACGCCCCAGAGGCTTATCGACGACAACATCACTTCCTGATTCAAGGGCTGCCTGCGCATGAGCGATATGGACATCGTTTGTGCTGGCAACGACGACAAGGTCGAGCTCCTCTGCCACCAACTCATCAATCGATGAGACCAGCGTCGCTGCAGGAAAATCCGCGTTCGCTTCTTCTCTTCTCTGGCGAGAGCGGGTGCAGATTGCCGTGACATCAAATCCCGCTGCTGCCAAATTCGGAGCATGGAAGTATCGGCCTGCCAGGCCATAACCAACGATGCCAACGCGCATGAAGCGAGTTTACGCAGCGCCATCCTTGAGTTTTGATGGCCACCAGATCTTTGGACCAATAATGCGCACCAGTGCTGGCACGAGAAGTGATCGAACCACGATTGTGTCGAGCAAGACTCCGAATGCAACGGCGAATCCAATTTCGGCCAAGAACACCAGCGGAAGAACACCAAGCACGCCGAATGTCGCCGCAAGGACGATACCGGCAGAGGTGATGACGCCACCTGTGACTGTCAGACCCTTGATTACTCCAGCACGCGTTCCAATCTTTTGGGCTTCCTCACGAACTCGCGTCATTAAGAAGATGTTGTAATCGATACCCAAAGCGACAAGGAAAACGAAGGCAAAAAGTGGGAATGATGCATCGGTTCCGGCAAATCCAAAGACATGTTCGAAGACCAATGCACAAACTCCGAGCGTGGCAAGGAAGGAGAGGATCACTGTCACCAAGAGAAGTCCCGCCGCAAGAATGCTTCGCAGGAGCAAGCCCAAGATGATGGCGATCAAGATCAAGACGATCGGAATGATCACTCTGTTATCTCGCTTTGACGATTGATCGACGTCGTATCCGATTGCTGCCTGTCCGCCAATGAGAGCGGTTGGACTGGCTTTCTTAGCTGCCTCACGTAGAGAAGGAATCAGATCCTTAGCTTCGCGCGAATCGGCTGGCACGGTAAGAGTGGCATAAAGAAGTGCATTGCCATCAACGATTTTGATCGTCGACGTTGGCTGCTTTGTTGCCGGATCGAGTTCTGTTAGCGGTACGACGGAAGCGACGTTTCCAACTCCCTTGACTGCATCGGAAACTGCAGCGATATCGCTCTGCTTGACGATGATCTCTACCGGGGAGCCTTCACCGCTGGGGAAATGCTCTCCCAACTTCTCAAGACCAATAACTGAATCAGTACGTGTGGTGAACGCTTCGACTTGAGAGAGTCCATCAGATTTGAGTGTTGTCGATAGTCCTGCGAAGACAATCAGAGCGGCTGCCGTAGTGATCCAAATCGGCTTTGGTCTGCGGTCGACGAAGTTACCGACTTTGGCCCACATTCCAGAGAGTTTCTCGTCGACATCATCGAAGCGTGGAACTTTTGGCCAGAAGATCCAACGACCGAAAACGACAAGTAATGCAGGAAGAAGAGTGAGGGTTGCGAACATTGCGCAGGCAATACCGATCGAGCCGACCGGTCCAAGTCCACGGTTGCTGGAGAGGTCACTGAGCAGAAGCACCAATAAGCCGACGATGACAGTGGAGCCCGAGGCCAGAATCGGTTCGCGCACCCCGCGCAGGGCGATACGCATCGATTCGTATCGCGAATCGTGGTGATGGAGCTCCTCCCGATATCGCGAAATAAGCAGCAGGGCATAGTCCGTCGCCGCACCCAGGACAAGGACATCCAAGATTCCCGATGTTTGTCCGTTGAGATCGATGACATTTCCCTTTGCCAAGTAGTAAACGATCATTGTGGCCAGACCAAGAGCAGTGCCCGCAGTGAAGAGCGGGAGAATCCACAGGATCGGTGAGCGATAGACCAGGATCAGGATGACTGCAACAACAATCAGCGTCGTCTGGAGCAATTTGGTATTGATTGAACCAAATGCATCGAAAAGGTCGGCGAAGATTCCGCCAGCACCGGTTGCGTAAGTTTCATAACCTTTCGATGCAAATTCCTTCTTCATCTCATCGCGAATGAACTCCACCAGAATTGGAAGGAGTGGCTTCTCCTCGATGTTCTGGGTTGCGGTGGCGCTATTGAGTTGAAGGTTGATGAGGGCCGCCTTCCCGTCAGGTGCTGGAATAGCTTGAACCGGCAGACCTGGGGCGAAGTAAGTATTCAAAGGCTTTCCGGACTCAGGCAGGATCGTGTTACCCAAACCTTGAGCAAAGGAATTGACCGCTGCGAGTTTTTCGGGATTTGTTTGAGGATTGATATCGCCGACGAAGAGCAGAAGCGTTGGGAGAAGATCTGCAGATTGGGCCGAGAATTTCACCAGGATCTTCTGGGCCATCGTCGATTCAGCGCTTTCCGGAAGAAATGAAGCATTGTCATTCTCCTGCACCGTTGAGATTTTGGAGAATGCCGAACCGGAGAATCCGCCGATTGCTAACCAGGAAATAATGACCAGGACAGCGACCCAAAGCGCCTTGCGCCCTTTCGCGCTTTTCGTTCCGATATTCGTGGTCGATGATGTTGAGCTCACAGCGTGATTCCCTTCGAAGTGTTTGCGAGTTTCTGCTCCGGGCGACGCGAATATGCAGCGCACCCGCTTGGGGTCAAGGGCTTGAGTTTAGAGCGCGGACGCGCCACTTGCCCTTCGAAAGTAGGCTGTGCCACGTGAGAACTGCGACAAGCCCGATCGCCCATCACAACTCACCATTCCAGATTGTGGAGTCCCGGAGTCTCCAAATCACGCGATTGGGATTGATGGAATACGAAGCGGCGCTGGCTCTTCAACGAGAAGTGCACTCTGAAGTAGTTTCAGGCGGGCGACCAAACACGCTTCTCCTACTCGAGCATCCCCCTGTCTTTACAGCGGGCAGGAGAACTCTTGATAGTGAACGCCCGGTCGATGGATCTACAGTCATCGATGTCGACCGCGGCGGAAAGATCACCTTCCACGGCCCCGGACAACTCGTCGGCTATCCGATTATCACGCTGAAGAACAGCAATGATGTTGTGGGATTTGTCCGTGAATTGGAAAATGCGTTGATTGATATTTGTGCAGAATTCAATCTGAAAACCGAGCGCTATTGCGAACGCTCTGGAGTATGGATACGAGATGAAAAAGGCGATCGTAAGATCGCGGCGATCGGACTTCGGGTTGCTCGCGGAGTGACAATGCATGGCTTCGCCCTTAATGTCTCCCCTGACCTAAGTTATTTCAATCGAATCGTGCCTTGTGGAATTCCTGATGCCGGCGTCACATCCCTTGCTGTTGAACTTGGTCGCGATATCACTATCGATGAGGTCTCACCTATCGTGGAGCGCCATATGCTCGAAGCGCTATCAAAGGCCATGGGATGACGCTTCATCCAGAAGGTCGACGCTTGCTTCGCATTGAAGCCCGTAACACCCAGACTCCGATTGAGAGCAAACCGGAGTGGATCAAGACTCGAGCCAAGATGGGCCCTGAATACACAGCCCTTCGCTCTCTGGTTTCTCGAGAGAAATTGCACACCGTCTGCCAAGAAGCCGCATGTCCAAATATCTTCGAATGTTGGGAAGATAAAGAAGCAACATTTTTGATTGGCGGAAGTGCGTGCACTCGTCGTTGCGATTTCTGCAATATCGATACCGGCAAACCTGCGCCACTTGATCGTGATGAGCCACGCCGCGTTGCCCAATCAGTCGCTCAGATGGGATTGCGCTATGCCACAGTGACTGGAGTTGCCCGTGATGATCTCGAGGATGAAGGCGCCTGGCTTTATGCCGAAACCATTCGTCAGATACATGCCCTCGTTCCAGGTTGTGGTGTGGAGATGCTTGCGCCAGATTTCTCAGCCCAACCGGCTTTGCTCGATGAAGTCTTCTCTTCCCGTCCTGAGGTCTTCGCCCACAATCTTGAGACTGTTCCGCGCATCTTCAAGAAGATA
>CAZGMF010000005.1:43749-47081 GCA_964526795.1 uncultured Clavibacter sp. | reverse complement strand
GCGCTCTGATTCGATTAGGGAATGAAACTTCACAAGCCCACTCTTGATGAACTTCCGCTTGTGATCTCTGCATGGCAACGACTTGCAGCGATCGCTCCCCTTCACCACTTTCGCCAACAGATACTCGACAAACTCATCTCCGATCCTGCTGGCTATATTAAAGAGCTCGATGATCTCTCTGGAGGCGGCGAACTAACGCTGGAAGATGGATCAAAGGTCGAGCGATTACCCTCGATTTCACGTTACATGTGGGTTGATGGCCAGCCTGCCGGGCGAATCTCCTATCGCTGGAAGGCGGGAACCACGGAACTTCCTGCCCATGTCCTTGGTCATATCGGTTATGAGACTTTTCCTTGGTATCAAAGGCGTGGATTCGCAACCTCTGCTTTGAATCAGATACTTGCCTATCCCCGCGAACAGAAGATGCCTTATGTGGAGATCACGACCAATGTGGATAATTTTGCATCGCAGAAGGTCATCACCAACAACGGTGGAGTCGTCGTGGAAGAGTTCGAGAAGCCAGCCTCATCTGGCGGAGGAAAAGCGCTCCGCTACTTGATCAGACTGAGTGATTGATCGAGATCGCGAAGGAGATCTTGGGCAGCACAGAGACCTACCGACAATCGCAATACTGATTCGCTGATTCCCTGTTCTTCTCGAATTTCAGGAGCCAAACGTCGATGAGTTGATGATGCCGGATGGGTAATCAAGGATTTGCTATCGCCCAAGTTGTTGGAGATATCGATAACGCGAAGGCCATTCATCAGAGCGAAAGCCGCTGCTTTTCCACCTTTGACCGAGAATGCCAAGGTTGAACCACCCGATCCGTTCATCTGCTTCATTGCAAGTGCATGACGAGGATGCGAGGGAAGACCGGCATAGAAGACCTTCTCCACCTTGGGATGTGTTGCCAAGAACTCAGCGACGGCCTGGGCTGATTGGCACATCTGTGTTACGCGAAGTTTCATCGTCTCTAAAGATTTGAGCAAGACCCAGGCGTTAAATGGACTAAGGGCCGGCCCAGTATGGCGATTGAATTGGAGGAGATGGTCGGTGAAGTACTGCTTGGATCCAAGGATTGCTCCACCCAGGACGCGCCCTTGGCCATCAATATGTTTGGTTGCCGAATACATCACGACATCGGCGCCAAGTTCGAGAGGTCGTTGGAAAATCGGTGAGGCCATGACGTTATCGACGATTACAGTCGCGCCAACCTTATGCGCCAGTTCGCTGACAAATTCGATATCGGTGATCTCGGCCATCGGGTTGCTCGGGCTTTCAATGAAGACGACTTTGGTGGGTTTGGAGAGGGCTGCCTTCCAACCTTCGTGATCATCAGCGCGAACCAGGATCGTCTCCACTCCCCACTTGGGAAGAATCTCGGTCAAGACGACATAACAGGATGAGAACATCGCAGCCGATGCAACGACACGATCGCCACTGCTGACCATGCAAGCAACCGAGGCAAACATCGCCGACATTCCAGAGCTGGTAGCAAGACACATCTCGGCACCTTCAATGGTGGCGAGGCGATTTTCGAAGATGGAAACTGTTGGGTTATGGAATCTGCTGTAGAGGTAATGATCAACTTCTTCAGCAAAGGATGCCTCGGCTTGCTCGGCAGAGGTGTAGGTAAAACCACTGTTGAGAAAGAGGGCCTCCGAAGTTTCGCCGAAACCAGTTCGAGCGAGCCCTGCGCGAACCAGATCGGTTTGGATATCGAGATCCCAATCCGGTTTTTGCCGAGAAGATTCTGGCTGAGAGCCCCAAGTTTCTTTGCTCATCGACTGCCTATCTCCTGACGGTATTTCGCGACTTCGTGGGCGAGGGCTTCATCAACCAGCGCATGAAGTGAGGTGCCCTGCGGGAGATACTCCTCTTTGAGGATCTCGCCTTGTTCGTGGATTCTACTTACCAACTCACCGCGGTCATAGGGGATTACCACTTCTATCTCAATCTTCGGTCGTGGGAGCGAACTTTCGATCGCAGCGACCAACTTTTCGATCCCAAGACCGCTATGGACTGAGATCGGATAGGCATCTGGTTCAGCGCGCATGATTTCGCGAATCATTTCGGGGTCTGCGATATCGCATTTGTTAATCGCGATTATCTCGGTGATCTTTCCGCCGCCGGTATCGCGAATGACCTCTCGAACCGCAGCAATCTGGCCCATGGGATCTTCATGTGAACCATCGACAACATGAACGATCAAATCAGAATTTGATACCTCCTCCAATGTCGAACGGAATGCATCGATCAATTCATGTGGAAGATGGCGCACAAACCCAACTGTGTCACTCAAGGTGTAGATGCGACCATCGGATGTTTCAGCGCGGCGCACAGTTGGATCAAGTGTGGCAAAGAGCGCGTTCTGAACGAGCACCCCGGCATTGGTAAGGCGATTCAACAAGGATGATTTACCAGCATTGGTGTAACCAGCAATCGCCACGGCAGGAATGGAATTTCGCCGCCGCTCCTGTCGCTTTGTATCTCGCGAAGTCTTCATATCGTTGATCTCTCGACGTAACTTCGCCATCCGATCCCGAATGCGACGTCGATCGACTTCGATCTTGGTCTCACCAGGACCTCGTCCACCAATTCCACCTGCCTGGCGCGAGAGAGAATCACCCCAACCACGGAGGCGTGGCAACATATAACTCATCTGGGCTAATTCGACTTGGGCTTTACCTTCCTTGCTCTTAGCATGTTGAGCAAAGATGTCCAGAATCAAAGCAGTTCGATCGACCACTTTGACTTTCACTTTGTTCTCCAGATTTCGGAGTTGGGACGGACTTAATTCACCATCGCAAATCACAGTGTCCGCGCCAGTAGATGCCACAACTGCCTTGAGCTCGCTCACCTTTCCCGAGCCGATAAATGTGGCTGGATCAGGCTTGTCGCGGCGTTGCACAAGTGCATCGAGAACTTGAGAGCCAGCAGTCTCTGCCAATGCTGCAAGTTCTGTCATCGAATTATCTGCTTGCTTCGCGCTTCCATTGGTCCAGACACCAATAAGAACAACCTTCTCCAATCGCAACTGGCGATATTCCGCCTCGGAAATGTCGGAGAGTTCAGTCGAAAGTCCCGCAACACGGCGTAAGGCTTGGCGATCGGAGAGATCGGCTTGAGTGGAATCGAAAGAATCTGGAATGAAGATATCGCCATCGAATTCGGCAGCGATCGCCGCATTTTCGGTCAGAAGTGAATCGAACTCCTCTTCCGGTCGTTTAGCCAAGAAATGCTCCTAATTCGACATCACGAACAAGCACTGCCGGTCCAGTCAAAGTGGCATTGGAATGTGGATCGATCTCCACAACCAATCTTCCTCCGGG
>CAZGMF010000005.1:32608-43649 GCA_964526795.1 uncultured Clavibacter sp. | reverse complement strand
CCAGACTTTTGATGTCCTCTATCGACAAGATAGCGCGCCATCACACGAATTCCATTTCCGCACATCTCAGCGACAGAACCATCGGCATTTCGGTAATCCATAAACCACGAAGAATCGCGCTTGATGATGCGGATCAGGCCATCGGCGCCGATTCCTGTGGCGCGATTGCAGATTGCAGCCGTCTGCTTAGAGGAGATATTGCTCGTGTTCTCCGGGTCGAAGATAAGGACGAAGTCATTCTCTGTGCCGTGGCCATAGGTGCCAATGTGTTGGTGACTCATCTTCAACCAATCGTAGATGAGAGGACTTGCTCGGCGAGAGTGCGATCTTCTCGCGGTTTCAGCCATGTGATCCGCTCATCGCGAGAGAACCATGTTTCCTGCCGTCGCGCGTATTGTCGCGTCGCTCTCTTCGTCTCCTCTTTCGCTTCGCTCTCGCTGATCTTGCCATCAAGAAAAGCGAGAATGTGGGAGTAGCCAAGCGCTGCTTGGGCCGTCTTGCCGTTCTTGATTCCCTGCGGGATAAGCGAGCTCACCTCGTCGACAAATCCGGCTTTCCACATCAACTCCACTCTTGCATCAATTCGTTCCCGCAGATTCTCTCGATCCATCACCAGACCAAACTGTCGTGCCTTCGGATATCGAGAATGTCCGGCCTTAGGGAGATTGGCGGTAAATGGTTTGCCCGTCAATTCAATAACTTCAAGGGCGCGCACGACGCGTCGAACATTCTCTTTTGGAATTGCTGCGGCAGCAGCAGGATCCAATTTCGCCAATCGTTCGTGCATCGCATCACCGCCGATCCGTTCGGCTTCTGCAGCGATTGCCGCTCGAATCTTGGGGTCAGTCTCCGGGAATTCCAACTCATCGAGGATCGATTTCACATAGAGGCCAGTGCCGCCAACCACCACCACGTTTTTTCCTACAGACGAAAGTCGATCGATGATCTCTCGCGCTTGGCTCTGATAGCTAGCGACCGATGAGTCTTCGCTGACATTCAAAATATCGATCAGATGATGTGGGATTCCGCGCCGTTCCTTCATAGGAACTTTTGCAGTTCCAATATCCATTCCTCGATAGAGCTGCATCGAGTCGGCATTGATGATCTCGCCCTGTATTCGCTCGGCGATCTCTAACGCTAGCGAACTCTTTCCTGTTGCTGTTGCGCCAACGATAAAGATCAATGTCATTTACGCGGAACGCTCTTGAGTGTCGGCATTCCGATCATCACACCTTGAATTTCTGCGTCTTTGGTTCTCGATTCATAGGCATCGCCACCTCGAGTCCGTCGGATTGAAAGTGGAGATCCATCGGCGAAGATGAAGTGTGGTTTTGCTGAAGTGATCATCACAGTCGCGAGATCGCCGGGGCGAATCTGACTGCTAGAAGCATCGAAATGTACCAATCTGAAATCTCGACTTTTCCCGTTAGCGCTCCCGGATTGGATATCAGTGACTAAGACTTCGACTTCTTTGCCGATCATCTCTTCATTGACCGAAAGAGAGACCGAATTGAGTCGTTCATGGAGTCTGGAATAACGCTCGCTTATGACTTCCGGTGGGATCTGGTCTGGCATTTCAGCGGCTGGAGTACCGGGACGTTTGGAATATTGGAAACTGTAGGCAGCGAGAAAACGTAGTTCGGTCACGATATGCATCGATGCCTGGAAATCTTCTTCGCTCTCACCGGGAAATCCAACGATGATGTCTGTTGTGATGGTGGCATGTGGCATCGCTGCACGAACTTTCTCGATGATCGATCGATATCGATCGGTTCGATAGGAACGTCGCATAGCTTGCAAAATTCGATCAGAACCAGATTGCAGTGGCATATGAAGATGCGGCATCACATTGGGTGTCTCTGCCATCGCTGCAATCACATCGTCTGTGAAATCTCGAGGATGTGGCGAGGTAAAGCGAACTCGATCCAATCCTTCAATCTGACCGCATTCGCGAAGCAAGGAAGCAAATGCACCTTGATCGCCAAAATCCACGCCGTAGGCATTGACATTTTGTCCCAGCAAAGTCACTTCGTTGACTCCCTCGGCAACCAATGCTCGGATTTCGCTGAGAATCTCCGTCGGTTTGCGATCGCGCTCTCGTCCTCGCAGTGATGGAACGATGCAGAAAGTGCAGGTGTTGTTACATCCCACTGAGATGGAGACCCAGGCAGAAAAGATGCTGTGGCGACGGGCGGGCAAAGTCGATGGAAAATGCTCCAGAGATTCTTTGATCTCAACTTGCGCGGCAGACTCAATCCGAGCGCGCTCGAGAAGCGCCGGAAGTGAACCAACGTTATGGGTGCCAAAGACGACATCCACATAGGGCGCCTTAGTGATGATCTCTCCCTTATCTTTCTGGGCCAGACAGCCACCTATGGCAATCTGCATTGAGGGATTCGATTTCTTTGCTGGCGCTAAGAAACTCAAGTGTCCATAGAGTTTGTTATCGGCATTCTCTCGGACAGCGCAGGTATTAAAAACGACCAGATCTGCCGAATTGGGATCTGTGGCCGGTTGATATCCAGCGGCATCTAACGAGCCAGCGATGCGCTCCGAATCGTGAACATTCATCTGGCAACCCAGAGTCTGAATCACATATGTGCGCGCGGCGGTCATAGCCACAATGCTACCGAGGCTGATCAAGAGTCGAGCAGCGTAAAGATTTAACGTGCGAAATGAGTTCGAAGAAAGAGCATGTTTCCCGCTCTTCTGACGCTTCGAAGTGAACCGCCAAGATTATTTCCAGGAGCCAAATTGATTCCATCAATCAAACTAGGACGGTAATCCTCTTTCGACGAGCCGACCATGACTGGGCTTATGGTGAGAAACTCTTCATCGATCAATCGTTTCTCGATCATTGCACCGTAGAACTTAGGGCCGCCTTCGCAGAGAATGGAGTTGATTCCAAATCCGGTGTGGAGGTGGTTGTGAAGTTCAACGAGATCGACCTGCTCATCCCCCATCTCGATGATGCGAGAGCGCTTGATTCCCAATGCTTTTACTTTCGATGAGGTGGATCGTGGAACAGCGATCAGGGTTTCGAGGCTCTCGTCTGCAAAAACTTCTGCATCGCCGTTAATAACCCCTGAGTTCGTGACAAAAACCTGATACGGAAAAGGCCTTCTCCCCTCTCGTTCGCGAAGCGATGCAAATGTGGCTTTGTCATCTGGAAAAATGAATTCGGCGCTCCACTTATGATGCGGTTCGCTTCGCAACGTGTTTGCACCGACGATGACGGCGTCAGCGCGACTTCGACAGAGCGCCATGATCCATTGATCATGGCGATTGAAACCAGAGATATCTCCGCCACCTTCATGTCCCGGGACGCTAAAAGATGCCTTCCCATCATGAGAGACCACGAAGTTCGAGTATCGATATTGGACATTTCGAGGGATCTGCCAATCTCCACCATAAATCGAGCGAATCTCGTCGGGCAGAGTAAATACAGGGGTGTCGGAATAGATCAGATCTTCAAAGAAGAAATCGAAATCAGAACCAGGGCCGATAGATGTCATACGCGCGTGCCGTCAACGATCACGGTCTGGCCATTGACCCCGCTTGATTGAGCGGAAATTAACCAAGCGCAACTTTCAGCCACTTCTTCAGGCTTGATCAATCTCTGAAGAGAGGAGCTCTTCTTCCACTGCTCGAGAAGTTGCTCGCCTGTCATTCCCTGTCGTGCGCCAATCTTTGTCGCGAGATCGCTCAACATCGGACTGTCGACATTTCCCGGGCAGACAATGTTTGCACGACCGCCAAATTGTGAGATCTCGCCAGCAAAGGATTGGGTAAATCCAATCAGGCCGAACTTGGATGCACAGTAAATAGAGCCACCTGCCTCACCGGCCAGACCTGCTGTCGAGGAGATGAAAACGGTGGCGATTGTTCGTGGCTTTTTTCGAATGATCTCGAGCAGAGCAGAGCCAACATGGAATGCGCCGCGGAGATTGACTGCCATCACGCGTTCATAATCATTCCAATCCACGCTATCCAAATATCCTGTTGTATTCAGCCCTGCGGCATAGATCAGACCTGAGATCGCATGTGAGTTGTCGATTTCCTGGAGCGCGGCTTTTACCGCTGCAGGATTTGTGACATCAAGAACTCGCGAAGTCGTACCGGAAATCTCTGTCGCCTTTACATCCGCGGCAATCACATCGTGTTCTGTCGCCAGCCGAACGGCACATGCGCGACCGATGGTTCCTGCGGCGCCAATAACAAGAACGGTCACGATTTCCCCATCATCGCTCGTATCTCCTTTGAAATCGAACTTTCGCTCGGTACAACCGCATGCTCGAGAGTTATCGCTCCTGGAATCGGAACATCAGGAACAGCGTGACGACGGACGAGAGTAGGTGTCACTCCACTTTCGAGAACGCGCGCAATGATCTCGGCAGAAAGTCCGAAACTCAAGTAATCCTCATCGACGATCAATAATCTTCCGGTCTTCTTTACTGATTCGACGACCGTAGCAATATCGAGCGGAACGACGCTGCGAAGATCAATCACTTCGACATTGATACCTAAAGATTGAACGCTGTCAGCAGCTGCCACGGCAGGAGCGACTGTTCCACTGAGCGTCACAAGCGTGATATCGCTGCCACTTCGAACAATATTCGCCTTTCCTAGTGGCACGACATAGCGACCTTCGGGAACTTCGCTACCGAAAGTGAAATCTTCTGCGCGTTTGAGAAGAAGACCTTTATGTTCGATGAAGACGACGGGGTCATCAGATTCGATGGCACTGGCAAGCAACCCCTTAGCATCGTAGGGATTTGAGGGGGCAACGACTTTCAGGCCCGGCAAATGAGCAAAGAGTCCCCAGAGACATTGTGAATGTTGCGCTCCAGAACCGATGCAGCCGCCTGCGGTCTTGATGACGATCGGCATCCTCACTTTTCCGCCAGACATATAGTGATTCTTCGCAATCGCGTTGTAAACCTGATCAAGACAAACGCCGATGAAATCCACGAACATGATCTCTAGGACCGGTCGAAAACCTTCAAGAGCTAATCCCACTCCCATGCCAGTGATTGCAGTTTCGGAGATCGGAGTATCAATCACGCGTGCTGCGCCAAATTTCTTCTGCAAGCCACGAGTAGCGCCAAAGACTCCGCCCTGCATTCCTACATCTTCGCCCACAACAACAACGGAAGGATCACGTTCCATCTCCAAGTGAAGAGACTCGGAGATGCATTGAGAGAGATTGAGATTACGGGCCATTGTTATTGCCCCACAAAAATATGCCGTAGTGCATCTTTACCTTCGGGCATCGGGTCTTGTCGCACTGAGGCCAACATCTCAGACATCGAACCTTTGACTGACGCTTCCATTGCATCTAATTCAGCAGCGTTTGATTCACCTCGTGAGATCAAAGTTTCTCGTGTGGTGATGAGTGGATCTTGAGCGCGACGTTTCTCCTTCTCTTCCTTGGTTCGATACATATCCGCATCGCCCTCAAAATGTCCGCGGAAGCGATAACACATCGCTTCAACGATTGCGGGGCCCTCGCCAGCTCTCGCTCGCGAGACCGCTTCGCCAAATGCTGAAGCAACCGCTTCGACGTCGATGCCATCAACGCGCACGCCACTAGCGCTCCAGGAGGGCGCTCTCTCAGCAATCGTGGCAGTCGCACTCGATGCCGAGAATGGAACGGAGATTGCCCATTCATTATTTTCTACCAAGATCACCAAGGGAAGCTTCATCGCGCCAGCCATATTCATCGCTTCATGGAAGGCGCCGGTATTGACAGCGCCATCACCAACAACGGCCACCGCCACCGAATTTTCACCTTTAAGCCGCGCTGCATAAGCATGCCCCACTGCTACAGGGACTCCTGCTCCAACAATTCCGGTTGCTGAGAATTTATTTCCAGGATCGAAGATATGCATGTGACCACCAAAACCGCCACAGAGTCCCGTGCTTCGCTCAAATATTTCAGCAAGCATCCCGCGCATATCAACGCCTTTTGCGATGGCGTGCATGTGGTTTCGATGGGTGCTGCACACGGCATCATTCTTTTGAAGGAATCCGACCATCCCAGCGCTAATCGCTTCTTGACCGACCGCGGTATGAAGTTCGCCGTGAATCTCACGCGTTGGAACACCCTCAAGGCAGGTCAATTCAAAATATCGCATCCATAGCATGTAGCCATATCTATCTTTAAGACTGATCATTGTTAACTGTTCAGTTGTTCCAACTCGATCACAGTTCCATTTTGATCTGCACAATAAACCGCGCGCCCTTCACCGAATGTCGTGATCTGACCGAGCATCACTCCTCCTTGTGCTACAAGCGCTGCTGTCGCGCTGTCGATGTCATCGACAAGATAGGCAGTATGAGACCTACCTGGGCTCAGTGGCAACATTGCGTTGTAAGAATCTGGAACATTGAAGAATTCAATGAACTCAAGAACGTGATCACTCATTGGTGATTGTGTCTGAACTAAGTGGGCGCCCAGCCCTGGAACTCCGGTGATGCTGCTTATCAAGTCAGTCATGTTGCGTGCTTCAAATACCACCTGAAAATCAAGGCTTTTTGCATAGTAATCAAGAACGCGATCGATATTGGTGACGGAGATTCCGGTGTGGTGCCATTTCCACGCTTGAGTCGTGCTCATCTCCACCTCCATTGTTCTTCAAGTAATGGTAGTCGCTATGGAAAGTGTTCACCTGTAATCTTGAATCTGGAATTTCGAAATTCATCCAGGAGAAGATCGTGAGCGACGCAAAGACCAAAGGTGGAATGGGTGGTGGGCTTGTACCCGGAACCTATCCGCCACCTAAGGCAATGCGCCCAACATTGATTGGCGAAAAATGGGCTGTCGTTGCCGGACACGCGCGCGTTGCTACTGTCGCATCAGAGATTTTCGAAGCAGGTGGTAATGCCATCGATGCTGGAGTTGCTGCAGGACTTGCCAGCAATGTTGTCCAAGTGGATATGGCAAATTTCGGCGGCATCGCGCCGATATTAATCCGCGAATCCAGAAGTAATACCGCCTGGTCTGTCGCAGGTGTCGGTCGCTGGAGCAAATCTGCAACATTGGAAAAGATGCTTGAGCGACATGGCGGCAAGCTCCCACTTGATGGTGCGCCCGCAATCGTTCCCGGTGCTCCAGCAGCTTGGATTGCAGCCTTATCTCGCTTTGGAACGATGTCATTCGAAGAAGTTGTAAGACCAGCCCTCGAGCTAGCTCGCGATGGATTTCTCATCGACCAATCTCTCCAGACCAGCCTTGAGATAACCGGGAAGAATTTCAGACGTTGGCCAACCAGTTCGGATATTTATCGTCCGAATGATGTTCCGCTTCAGGTTGGCGATCGTTTGAAGCAGCCTGCCTTGGCTCGACTTCTTCAACGCCTGGTGGAGGCAGAAAAAAATTCAAGTGGCGATCGAACTGCCAAATTATCAGCAGTGCACCGCGCTTTCTATACCGGTGATGTCGCTCGTATCATCGCAAATTGGGTCGATGCTCACGGTGGTTTTATGGATATTGAGGATCTTGCCGATTTTGAAGCAGAGATCGAGCCTGCGCCATCAATTTCGATTCGTGGCTGGCAGTTCTTTGCAACACCATCATGGAGTCAGGGACCAACAGCGCTTGCGATTCTAGGAATCCTCTCTCGTACCAAAGGATCCTGGCATGAAATGATCGAAGCAATAACACTTGCCTTCAATGATCGTGAAGATTTCCTCGCCGCACCGGGCCAGATGGCCAAATCAATCTCGGAGTTGCTGTCAGATCAACATTTCGACCAACTTGCAGAACTCATTGGAGAAAATTCGATCGCTGGTCGCCCTGGTCCAGATAGCACAAGCGCTGCGATGAAAAGTACAACCGCCGTTGTAACGATGGATGCGGCGGGAAATACTTTCGCTACTTCACCATCGGATACTTTGGATGGGGGTCCGATCATCCCGGAGCTCGGGATTCTCTGTTCACCACGCGGGGTGCAGAGCAGACTAATTCCAGACCATCCCAATCGATTAGTTCCGGGCGGTCGACCTGTCATCACACCGGCTGCGATCATCGGACTTCAAGGCAATCGAAGTTGGGGGTTGGCATGCCCGGGTGGTGATGTCATCGTTCAGGCTATGGCACAAGTCATCTGGCAGATGTTGGAGAAAATCCCCGATCCACAAGAAGCGGTTGAAGCACCGCGGATTGCTGCTTTCAATGCACCTAGCGCATTTCATCCACATCCCAGCGCTGATCGTTTCGTCTTTGCAGAGCGACGTCTCGGAGATGAAGAGATCGCGAAACTTCGAAGCCATGGTCACACTGTCGAGATCTGGCCCGATTTCGAATTTGATGCAGGTTCAGTACAGACCATTCAATCTCGTTTCAACTCAACCAACGAGCCGCTTCTTGTCGCTGGCGCTGATCCACGACGATGCGCTTACGCGCAAGTGAAATGAGATGCACATGATCAACCTCGATAGGGTCATCGCTGATACGCAATCTCTCATCAGAGTAGATAGCCAGAATCCGGGGATCCAAGAGGCCCAATGTGGCGCCTGGGTAAAAGATCGGATGAAGAAAATCGGTCTCCAGCCGGAAATCATCACGGTCTCCGAAGGTCGTGACAATCTCATCTTCACTCTTCCGGGTAGAAAAGATCTGCCTCGTCTTGTGATCTTGGGACATCTGGACACCGTGCCGATTGGTTCGGGCTGGACATTGCCACCACTTGAGGGTGTCATCAAAGATGGAAAAATTTTTGGTCGAGGCGCTTGTGATATGAAAGCAGGAGTCGCGGTCGCAATCGGATTGATTGAAGCGTTAAAAGAAAGTGGAATTCAACCAGCTGGCGATATCGTCTTTGTCGCGACGGTCGATGAAGAAGCCCCCGACATGGCTGGTGCACACGCCTTGGTTTCTGCCGGGAAACTGCGTGAAGATGACCAAGTCATTGCCCTCGAACCAACTGGTACTCGACTTCGAATCGCACAAATGGGCCTCCGTTGGATTGATGTTCATGTCACAGGTCGCATGGCACACGCGGGGCGCGCCCATCTAGGTATCGATTCTGCGCACATCATGTCGCGCATCGTTGATAAATTGAAAGGTCATATTGCCTCGCTACCCCATGAAGATCCGATTCTGGGCAAGGCCCGATTCACGTGCGGCGTCTTTAATGCCGGCGTAGCGACCAATGTCGTTCCACCGACCGCAGATGCCAAATTCGATGTTCGAATCGTGCCCCCAATGGAGATTGGAGATGTCATTCCATTGGTAGAGAAAATTGCTTCGGAGGTAATCAAGGATTTCTCGGGCGCCACTTTTTCGATCACCGGACTAGGTGCGCCACGGCCACCGGTTCAAGCCGATGATGATTCTCTGATCGTCACTGGCATTCGATCTGCCTACCAATCAATCTCCGGCTCTCCTATTCCTTTCGGTGGCGCTGATGGCCACGAGGCATATACCGATGCCTCGATGGTTGCCGCACTTACCAACAGTCGCTCCTGCACCGTCTTTGGCCCCGGTTCTACTGATCAAGCACACACCGCTGATGAGTTTGTGCGGATTTCGGAGTTGGAATTGGTCTGCCAAGTTATGTGGAAATTAGTCCAAGATTGGGGCTCGACCCATTCGAGTCTCACCAAGAAGAAGGTTGGTTGATTCATGATCATCGATGCATATAACAATGTATGGCAGGCAGCGGGAACATCGGATTACTTGACCGCGGAGTCCTACACACCCGATGACATGATCAAAGCGATGGACATCGCGGGAGTCGATATGGCAGTCGGATGTTCGCTTGGTCAGATGATGGATAACAACTTCATCGCCCAGACGATGGCGAAATATCCCAAGCGAATAATCGGATTCGGTCAGGTCAATCCGCGTTTTTCAGAGGCCGTCCAGACCATCGATCACTGTGCTCAGACCCTCAAACTCAAAGGATTGAAATTACATCCCACAATGCACGGCTACCACTTCGCAGACCACGGTCTTCTTGATCCGATTTTCGAAGCAGCAGATCGCAACAAACTAGTCGTGCTCGTCAATGCTCTGGATGATCCGTTCTGCGCTCCTCTGTCGATTGAAGAGATTGCTCGCGGATTCCCGAATACGCCTGTTCTGATCGCACATATGGGCACGGTATGGAATCTCAACGAGGCGATTCTGGTCGCAAAACGAAATCCAAATATCTATCTCGAGACTTCAGGCTCCCAACTCCTTGATGTGAAGTTGGCATATAGATCAGTCGGCCCAGACCAGATAGTGATGGGAACAGATTGGCCAGGCAATGATTTCGATCTAGAGCGAGCGAAGATTGCCCGAGCAGTTCCCAACGCAAAAGATCGAGAAGCAATCGAGGGCGGAACTCTTGCTCGCCTCTTGGGACTTACGTCGTAACTCAATGAGGAGCACGCCAGGTCTTGTTGATGCACACTCGCACCTGCGCTCCACAGCGCTGATAGATCACGGGGTTCCAGGTACCTGCCTCGAAGATTCCATACTGCGCATGAATGCCATGACCGCCGTTGATCAACGCGACGACGCCCTTGTCGCATCTGGAAATCTCTTGCTTTCGGGTTTCACCGGAGTCCAGATCATCTTCCACACCTTCGGCAATCCAGATCACTATCTCGCAACCTTAGGCGCGATGATTGATGGCATCCAAAGTTCTGGAATACGGGCTCGAATCATCTTGGCTATCACTGATCAATATGAATTCATCCCCGAGCGCTTGAGTGATTTCCCTTTCCCACTGTTCGTCAATCCTGGCGAACGAATGAGACCCTCACAGTTTGAAGAGGTCGTTGACGAAGCGCTCCGTCGTTTTCCGCGATTACATTTTGGTGTTGGTCCTGTGGCTGCTCAATGGTGTTCTGATTCGATGATGGAAAGACTCGGAGAAATTGCAGTTAAAAAAGATCTTCGAATCCACACTCATCTCTTAGAAAGTAATATGCAACGAGGTTGGATAAAGGAAAGTCCTCTAGTGCGGTTGCGTCGTTTTGGTTTGCTCAATTCGAGAGCGAGTTTTGCTCATGCGATCTGGCTTACCTCAGATGAATTGGCAGAAGT
>CAZGMF010000005.1:12060-32508 GCA_964526795.1 uncultured Clavibacter sp. | reverse complement strand
ATCGATAGCCGAACATTGATCTCCGATGGCATCCTGCACAATCAAGAGGAGTTCGATACTGCTCTGCAACGAATTAACGCCACGATGGAGTCTGACCTCCCAGCCCGCAACAATCGCCAGAGACAACTCGATGGATTGATGTCTCATTATCTGGAGGCGATCACAGAGCGATGAAGATCGACATTCTCCTTCCCTGGAGGGCAGAACTCGGTGAAGGGATCAATCTCTTTCCCGATGGAGAGATGAGATGGGTCGATCTCCCGCGCGGAACTTGCTACATCTGGGATGGAAAAAAGAACCGAAAATTCTCTGAATTCGGAATGGAAGTATCCAAAGTTCTCCCGTGGAAGAACGGTTCACTTGCGCTGGCACAGACAGCCATCATCTTTCTCAATGATTCCGGGATTGAAGTTGATCGCATCGAACTTCACGACACGGCCTCACATCTTCGATGTTCGGATGGCCTGGTCCTACCTAATGGCGAATTACTTCTTGGAATACTCGACCGCGATCTTGCACCTCATCGAGGTCGACTCATCAGAGTCCATCAGGACCGCACCATAGAAACTATTGTTGATAAGACCACGATCTCCAATGGCATCACTCTTCTTGCAGATGGAAAGCGAATTGCCTGGGCGGACAGTCCAAAGAAAGAAATTGAGATTTTCGAATTTGATTTGGCGCGCAACACACTTTCTTCGCCCGTTAGCTACGCCAGACTTCCTGACGATGCCGGGTTGATTGATGGGATGTGCGCCGATAGTGATGGCGGAATCTGGGCAGCGCTCTGGCGTGGTTCTGGCGTTGCACACTTTGATGCCTCGGGTAGATTAGATGAGATCTACACATTCGCGGCCCCCAATGTGACTTCATGTGGCTTTGATCGAGAGAACAATCTCCTTCTCACCACAGGAACTGCGACATTGACTGAAGCAGATCTGCAACGTTTTCCTGGCGCGGGAAGTCTCTGGCAGATCCCTGCTGCTGAGCACGGTACTTCCGGCACTGCCATTCATGTCTCGACGCTGTAGATCCAGGGGCGGGCGCCCTCTCTGCTCAGGCGCAATAGAGAAGAACTCGGTATCTTTTAGCCAACGAGTGTGAGGGGCCAAGAGTGAACAGTTCTCGCGAAGAATTGGTTCAATGGCTGCGCCGCGAAAAACCAGACACCATCATTGAAAATGCTGCCGCTGCTCTCGAACGTGGCGTCTCGATGGATGATCTGTGGGCCGCTGGCGCTATCACTGCATCCCGTTACATCAGCAATCAAGCTCGTAACCTGCTTGGCTTTGTCTCTCACGCGATGATCGGCTGTGAGGATGCACGGCAATCTGCTCTCGGACAACCGGAGAAGATTCAAAAGATTCTTCTACTACAAGCCCTTGCTCAAGTCGTCACTGACCTCCACGATCCTTGTTTTGCTCCTTATGAACTCTTTGAAGCGTGGGGCGTTCAGGAGAAAACAGTGGCGGAAGGAGTCGAACAACTTCGAAACGATGTCCGGCTCGGTGAATGGATGAGAGCCGATCATCGATTCGTTGGTTTATCCAAACAACTTTCCAAAGAAGAACTGATCGATCTGCTTCTTGATATTGGTCTAGAGGGAATCGTCACAGATGATCACACTCTGATCACACCCGCGCTCTCCCTTGACATGATGGAGCTCACCGGATGGGAAGCTGGACTTCCGATGCTTCGTGGAACTCTTCGCTATTCCTGCACTTTCCCTAGAAATCTTGAGCCGTATCACAAAGCAACCTCGCTTGTTGATTCGTATCAGCTCGCAACAAAAGTTTCGTTGGGCGAGAAAGACCCCAGCGCTATTTCACATTTGCGCAAAGACTTTCTTGCCACTCCTCCGGCTGATCGTCCGGACCGTGTCGCCCGTGCTCTAGCTCACGAAGGAGCCAGTGCCGACACTGTCATCTCTGCACTTTCCCTGGCAGCCTGCGATATGTATCTCCAGATTGATCCGGTTCCACATCAAGATTACGACGCCGTCAGTCGAGAAGTTGCACCGGTCCATATCGGAACAACGCTCAACGTCCTGCGCGCTTCGCTAAAACACATGTCGCCGCGCACTCGAGCTATCGCTGTTGTCATGGGAGGGTGCCTTCTTGAGCGTGGCCCAAGCATCCTCAATAAGGAATTTGAATTCGTCAGTTTCGAACCCGTCCGCTCCTACCCCTATCAAGAAGATGTATCGAATCTGGCAGATATGAGTTCTTCAGAGTTGCTGACTTCGTTGACTGATGCGCTTTACGCCCACGATGCCCGCAAATCAACAGCCTGCGTCGCTGCCTACAGAGATCTTGGTGCACCCGCTGAACCACTCATCTCACTTCTTGTGGAAGTCGCAAGTTCTGATGATGGAACATTGATGCATAACGTCAAACATCTTCATTCCTGCCTGGAGGAATTTGCTGCTTCAACTCATCCGGATCGTTGGAATTTCTTGATTGCTGCCGCGAAATGGGTCTCTTGGTATGCCGGTAAGAACACTGCTTACTACCAACGCGCAGTCAAAGTTCTTGCTAGTTCGGCTGCTTAACAACCGCTAACTCGCTATCGCTGAACGCGAGCGCTACCGCCTTCTGCAAGTTTCTTCACTTCAGCAAGAGTTGCCATGCTGGTGTCACCGGGAGTTGTCATGGCAAGTGCACCGTGTGCCAGACCATAATTAAGAGAACTCTGTAGCGAGAGACCTTGAAGTGCTCCATAGATCATCCCGGAGGCAAAACTATCGCCACCTCCTACGCGATCAAAGATTTCAAGATTCTTATAACTCTTACCCAAGACAAAGCCGTCTTTACGCGACCAGGCGATGCCAGACCAGTCATTGAGGCTGGCGCTAGTAACCGAACGTAGCGTCACCGCAATCACTTGAAGATTGGGATACAACCTGGCTGTTTCTTCGATCATCTTCTTGTAGCCATCAATATTGAGCTCTTGATAGTGATCATCGACGCCTTCGATCGAGATTCCCAATGCGACTTGGAAATCTTCTTCGTTTCCAAAGATCACATCGACGTTTTCGGCTAACTTCTTATTGATTTTCTGGGCTTGCTCTTTCCCGCCATTTTCTTTCCAGAGGCTGGGTCGATAGTTCAGATCATAGGAAACCAGCGCTCCCGAGGATTGTGCTTCCTGGGCTGCTTTGAGAGCCACCATCGATGTCGATGGTGAAAGGGCAGCAAAGATTCCGCCGGTATGAAGCCATCGAGCGCCATCGCTGGTGAATATCCGCTTCCAATCCAGATCGCTCTCTTTCAGTTGAGAGACTGCGGTGTGTCCGCGATCGGAAGTTCCTACAGCGCCGCGAACTCCAAAACCACGCTCAGTGAAATTCAATCCATTGCGTGAAGCGTGGCCCACTCCATCGAAGGAACGCCAGATGATGTTTCCTGTGTCTACTCCACCTTGGCAGATGAGATCTTCCACGAGATGACCAACTTCATTATCGACAAGCGCAGTCAGAATTGAAGTACGCAATCCGAAACACTTCCTCAATCCGCGGGCAACGTTGTACTCCCCGCCCCCTTCCCACACATCGAACCTTCGAGCGGTTCGAACACGGGAATTACCTGGATCTAGGCGGAGCATCACTTCGCCTAGAGAGACCAGATCGAACTTTCCATCTTTCTTCGTGCTAATCATTTCGATTCCTTTGTGATTGCGCCTGCGATTCTTGCGTATTTGCTAATCGATTCGAGATCGCGCTTTGCCATTGCATCTTTAGGGAACATCCAACTTCCGCCTACAGATTGAACATTCTTCTCAGCAAGATAAGTCGGCGCATTCTCGGCGTTGATCCCTCCAGTGGGAGTGAACTTCATCGCTGGAAAAGGTGCAGAAATTGCTCGCAAGGCGCTAACGCCACCGAGTGTTTCAGCAGGGAACCATTTCGCTGCACTCAGTCCTGATGCCATAGCGGCCAAAATCTCCGATGGCGTCGCAACTCCAGGAAGATATGGGATTGAATTTTCATTTGCTGCCGCGACTAAGTCGCTACGAAATCCTGCCGACACTGCAAAATCAACCCCGAGTTCCTTGCTGTGGGCTAAGTCAGACACTTTCGTTACCGATCCCACTCCTACCGTCATTCCCCGAACGCTTCTCATCGCGGCGAGCGCCTCCCAACTTTGGGGGGTTCGAAGCGTCACTTCAACGATGGGAAGTCCTGAGGCAACCAAACACTCACCGAGATCCTTGGCCCAGCTGGCATCTTCAATCACCAGAACTGGAACGACAGGAAATTCAGCGAAATTGTTCATCGGGAAATCAGTTCTTGATGAGGTAACCACCGTCGACAACGACGATGGAACCTGTCATGAAAGAGGAATCCGAAGAGCACATCCACGCGATTGATTTTGCAATCTCCTCGGGGGCTCCAACTCGCGCAAGCGCGTGCATGGCTTCGACTTCTTTGCGATATTGAACCGGATCTTCTGACTTCTCTAGTCCTTCAACCGTGAAAGGAGTTTCGATCCAGCCCGGAGCAATGGCATTGATTCGGATCTTGGGAGCCAGCTCAAGGGCAAGCGATTTGGTTAATGAATCAACCGCGCCTTTTGTAGCGCAATATGCTGCATATCCCACCGAACCGATTCGAGCCGCGATTGAACTCATATTCACAATCGCCGGAGTAGATGCCTTATCGAGCAAACGCTTCATATATTTGATGGAAGCAATCATTCCAATCACATTGACTTCAAACATGTTTCGCCATTGATCAAGATCAGCTTTGTCGACATCGGCGAGATAGTTCCGACCCGCGATATTCACGAGTGCATCAACATGTCCATATTTTTCATCGACATGTGCGGCGATTTTCTTCCAGAGATTCTCATCGCAAATATCTCCGACAAAGAATTGATCAGTGCCAGCCTGGCCGGATTTATGATCAACGCCGATAACTGAATATCCGCGGCTTTGAAATTCGCGGACCACAGCGCTACCCATTCCGCCCGCAGCCCCAGTAACTACTGCAACTAGTGACATCATCCCTCCGAGTGGGAGATTATCGCGGCTGAGTGGGCGTTGAGAACAACCTTTCCATCTTTTGCGGAGGTAACTCCGACGATTGATTCGAACTTGGCTGATTTCATCCAGGTTGGGATGGTGAACTGGACTTCCTTGTCGCTGGGATTGACCAAAATCGATCGACCTTGTCCTACATGAGCGGCGCGATAACTCACGCCAAAGAGTTCATCCGGAACTTCGGGAGAGACGAGCCACTCGACCTGACCCTCTTTATATTCCTGGGATTCTTTGAAAGAAGCGATCTTCGGCAATAACTCCTGAATTCCCTCTTCTCCACCGATAAACATCATGAATGGCCCGGGAAGTGAACCAAATATGCAGGTAAGAAGGCGGACCATCTCAATGCCGAATTGCTCTCGTCGCCACTTGATTCCCCACGAAGGCCACCAGAAAGTGTCGTGCGAATCGATGTGATGAGCAGTCATCGCACCGCGCGGAAGAAGTGAGTCGCGATCGCGCATCCACATCGCCAGTTCTTTTCCGCTTCGAATTCCATGTTTTGAACGTGCTTTCGGTGATGCAAGGGATGTAACGAGCCACTGTTCGTCATAGTTGTAATTGAGATCCATAGACTTTCGAAGCAGATGTCCAGAAGGCTCGGTGTACATCAATGCATCTGGCTTGAGCGCTTTGATTTGTGGTCTCAACTTCTGGAAAAGTCCAACGCAGGCAAGTGCCGATGCGTTCGCCCTTCCGCTAGCCCACTCTGCCCAGTTTGGATACTCATTGTAGGTAGGTGCATCGAATCGGAAACCATCGATATCCAACTCCCGGATAAGAAAGAGCATCGCAGAGATGAAGTAATCCTGCCAAGAAGCGCTTCTCGCATCGAATGCTTTGGTGTAGACACCCGTGACTTTTCCATTCGCATCTCGATAGAACCAATCCGGATGCTCTGCAATCAATGGTGAGACCGCGGGACTCCCGTCACGCCAAGCATCTTCGAAATCAATGATGTGCCGTGACCATGCGATGTAGTAATTGGATGAGTCTTTGACATCTGAACTGAAGCTGTCATAGGTGGTTTCATCAATGCGATCTTTGTAAGGACCGCTTCGCACTCCATCAGCGGCCATCGTGATGGACTCTTTATCAAGAACTCCGTGCAAGAGAACATCGAATATAACTCTGATTCCTCGTTTGTGAGATTCTTGAACCAGGCGCTTGATCTCAGCCTTGTCGCCGTAGGAAGTATCGATATCCCAATAATCATGGATGTTGTAACTCGGATATGGCTGACGCGGCATCAACTGAATACAAGTAAATCCAAGGCCACGAATACGATCGAGATCATTGATCAGATCGGTAGCGGTCGGATAAGGGCCATAGGTATTGACGCGACCAAAGATCGAGTAGCCCAGTTGGGCTTCGAAAATCATCGTCGGTTTGACCCATTCGGGTGCGACACCAGGCGAGGTAACACCGATCTGATCCATCCAGGATTGGAAGAGCGTTATGAATTCTTCCCATCTCGGAGCGGTGAGATCAATAGAGAAGAGTGATAGTGGGAGATTCTTTGCCTGAGCCAGATCGCTGCAGAATTCGCTAGCAATCTTCACCACAGTCTGGTTACTCGATGGACCAGCAATCTCGACCATGGGAATCTCGACTGCACCATCTACCCAGAGCGCAACCTGTTGGTTAAGCTGCGGTTCACTAAAGAATGCAAGTCCACTGGAACCTCGAAGACCACCCATAGGAGATATTCCGGTGGAATCAGATAGTTCTGCGAGCGCAAGTTTGCTTCGGGCTCCATTTCCTGGAATATCCAGGAGCCAACTCTTACCTCCGAGTTTGATATCTAAAGTAGCGACGAGATTTCGTACCAGAATTTTCTGGCCACCATCGAAATTCACCCCAACCGAGAGCGCCGGTCCAATGCGATTGAATCGGTAATAAATCTCTGCGTTGACATCTCCAATAACTACCGGGATGTTCCACGAAATTCCCTCTCGAGTTTGGGATTGGTATGGCTCAGAGCGTTGTGAGATCTTCTCTGACCACGTTGTGTCGTAGTACTCCAAGCCTCCAACTGGATTTCTGCGATCGTTGCCACCGGTCTCTATCTTGAATATCGAAGCGATGGAAAGTTGGTATCTCTTTCCATCCCGCTCACACCCAAGTGAGGTGGGAAGACCGGAATTGTCATCGACCTCGACCCAATGGCTTGACTCGACGTGGCTAAGTTTCACGACAACGACCGGTTAGCGCGTGAGTCTGCCGGAGAGAGCGCGATGGCCAAGCAGGGAAAGGATGATGACCAAACCAAATCCAAGTTGGGTGTAGTAGCCATCAAGACCTACTGCAATAACTCCCGTGTTGATGAACACCACTGTTGTCGCACCAATAACTAGGCCAGCGATCGTTCCTCTACCTCCGGTTACCGGAGTTCCGCCGACGAAGACCGCGGCAAGCACGGGAAGAAGATAGCCCTCGCCCATGGTGGAGTAATACGTTGAATTGAGCAGGATTGCGACAGTTGAGGTCAGCGCGCAGCAAACTCCCACAAGAACGAAGCAGAGAACTTTCACTCGTTCGATATTGACACCCATTGCCCGTCCAGCTTCGGGGTTATCTCCAGCAATATGGACATGAATGCCGAACCGATGGCGATTGAAAATCAATCCAAGAATGACCGCCAGGCCTAACCCCCAGAACATCTGTGAAGGGATCGGCCCCCAGGAGCCAACAATCGCTTTTCGAATCGGTGACTCATCAAACTCTGCGAATTGTCGGACCTCTCCGCGGTTGAGGACTTGGGTAAGTCCATTGAGCATGAAGTTAACGCCCAGGGTTGTGATCAAAGATGAGAAACCAAGTTTGGTGACAAGAAATCCATTGAGTAATCCGCAGGCAATTCCAGTAAGCAGCGAGGCAAGAAAGGCTAGCCAGAAATTAAAGTTACTTGATGTCAATGTGACTGCAAATGCCAATCCGGAGAGTGGAACGATGGAGGGAAATGAGAGATCAATCTCGCCAGCAACAGTCACAAAGACCAGAGAAAGTCCCATGATGATGTAAAGCGGCAGTGAGAGGAATACTGCGGTGAACATTCCAACGTTAAGAAACACCTTTGGTGCGAAGAAGATGAAGATTGACATCATCGCCAGATAAAAAACGGAGGCGCCAATAACTGGCTTCAATCGATCAGGGATGACTACCTTCTTAACGGTCTTATTCTCGATAGTCATCAGAGCGTTCCTTTCTTAGCGATATCCCGCAACATCTTGATGAATTCATCCGCGTTCATATTCCCCTTCGGACCATCAAATACCAATCGACCGCGATCGAGAATGACGAATCGATCGGCCACCGCATGGGCATCCCAAGGATTATGGCTAATGAAGATCACTGACTTCCCCTGCTTCTTTAGATCAAGGATGAATTCCATAACTTCTGCCTGCTCAGAGAGAGCCATGGCCGTTGTCGGCTCATCGAGCATTACAAGGCTGCTATCGAACATGATCGCTCGCGAGATGGCGACGCCTTGGCGTTCGCCGCCCGATAATTTGAGAACTTGGGAATATGGTGTCCAGACCTTCGAGGTATATCCGATCTTGCGCATCAGCGCTTCGGTTTCCTCTACTTCTTGCTTCCTCTTAACAAAGCCAAATCGATTGGTGAGTTCGCGTCCCATGAAAATATTCGCATAAATACTCTGTTGTTCCGAAAGCGCCCTATTTTGATGAACCGTTTCAATACCAAGTTTTCGCGCTTTTGCAGCATTCCAATTTTTCTGTTCTTCACCGCGGAGCAAGATTTTTCCGCCGGCATCCGCTTTCTCAGTTCCAGCGATGATCTTTGTCAAAGTGGTTTTACCGGCACCGTTATCTCCAACAAGTGAGACTATTTCGCCCTCATAGAGCTTGAGATTCACATCCGTGACTGCTTGGACTCGACCAAAGGTCTTTTCAATCTTCTGGAGTTCTACAAGTGGATCTCGTGACATGCGCTCTCTTTCTTCATCAGTTTTCGCTTATTCAGTGCGATGGCGGCACCAGCAAGCTGGTGCCGCCATTCGACTTTCCTACTTGGATCAGCGGTATCCCGTGGGAAGTGCAGCCACGATCTTGTAATTATTTACCGTTACGAATCCAGCAGATGTGTCTACGCTGCTTGCAGAAAGTCCATAGACCTTCTGAAGGCAGAGTGAGAGCACTGGCATGTATCCCTGCTTGAAAGGTTCCTGATCTGCCGAGAGCTGAACGTGTCCGCTCGCGAAAGCTGCAAGAACAGTTGGGCCGAGGTCAAAACCAGAGACTTTTACTTGTCCTGGCTGGAGACCAGCGGCTTTGAAGTATGCAGGCATGTTGCCAAGGGTTGGCCCTTCAGCAACGATCAACTTCAACTTTGTTGCCTTCTTTACGCTCGCCGTCAGATAAGGCGTAAGGAGGTCAGGGTTTCCGTTGACATCTTTTCCAATCGACTGAAGGTTCAGTTCGATTGTCTTGATTCCTGCTTTCTTCAATGTGGCAAGAACAGCGTCTTCGCGATCTGAACGACCCTTAACGCCGAAGGTTCCAACCACAATAGCTTCATCGCCCTTCTTCAGACCGAAATCTGTAATGGAACGAGTTGCAAGTGCTGCGCCCATCTTGGAGAGGTTTGCACCGGTGAAACCAGCGTTCAACTCTGCGATGGACTTTGGAGCTGGAACGTTGGAGAAGTCAACGAGGATTCCAGCCTTCTTTGCATCTTTTGCTGCTGAGAGGATTGCAGCATCGCCAGGGTGACCCATGAATGAAATCGCATCTGGCTTCTTAACGATTTCTTCTTTGAATTGCTGAACCATCTTTGGGAAGTCCCAACCGGAGCTGACGATTGTTACATCGGCACCAGTATCTGCAGCTGCTTGACGAGCACCTTTCTCAAGGATGTCCGAGAAGCTATCTGCTGTTCCTCCTTTGAAATAACTAATTTTCACGCCAGAGCACCAAGTACCTGCCGAGCTTTGACCGGCTGTTGACACTCCAAGCATGACTGAAGCAAGCAAAGCGCCAGCGGAAACTAACGCTGCAGCTCGACGGGATTTCTTCATGCTGTATTTCTCCTGATTCTTTTGGCTATCTGACTTGTCAGACAGGCCGTTGTGGTGAGAGAGTCTGCTCTCGCGAAAATCTCTTGTCAATAACATTTCAAGAGGTTTCTAGAAAGTTTGGAGGAAGTCCGGGGTGGATAGTTTCGCTTCGCGAACGGTGATTGTGACCGGTGCGCTTGGAGGAATCGGCCTCGAGGTTACTTCTTTGTTATCAACTCTGGGCGCCCAGGTTATCGCCCTCGATAACAAAGAAACGAGCGAAGCTGAACAAGTTTTGAAGAAGATTCCAGGTAAACACCCACGCTACTTCCAAGTTGAGCTGACAGATTCGCAAGCAGTTACTTCATTCATCAATTCGATTTCAGCAGAGAAACCAGACTCGCTTGTCGCGCTTGCCGGAGTCGTGGTTAGCGGTGAGTTGGTAGATCAGAGCGAAGAATCAATCAGACGTGTCATTGATGTGAACTTAGTTTCACAGATCGAACTTTCGAAACATCTCATCAAGCATTGGCTCAATGAGAAGAGTCCCGGGAATATCGTCTTTGTAAGTTCGTGGGTCGATCACGTTCCGTGGCCAGGCATCACACCTTATGCAGCGTCAAAAGCGGGCTTGGTCGGTGTTTGTCGCGGCATTGCTCGCGAATATGCGCGCCAAGGAATTCGAGCAAATCTCATCGCCCCGGGCATAGTCGATGTCGGCATGGCCGCAAAACAATGGCGAGAAGAGCCCGATTACAGAGCTCGAGCATCTCGCGCTATCCCGCTCGGACGATTACAGAAACCAGATGAGGTCGCAAAAGGAGTTGCTTTCTTACTCTCTGATGATGCTTCGTATATGACTGGTTCCACACTTCTCATGGATGGTGGCGCAAGTCTGTATCCCATGGATCCAGAAGAGGTCACACGCTGATGACGACCTCGACGCGAAGTGTGGGCATGACCCAAGACGCACTAGCTCAGAATCTTGCCGAACGTTTCATCTTCGGAGATGAAGCAAAGGAAGGGATGATGCCTTCCACGCGAATTCTCGCCGAACAATATGGCGTATCTCGATTATTCCTCCGCGAAGTCTTGGCCGGCCTCCAACGACAAGGATTGATCCAAACGGTTCCTGGCAAAGGCGTCTATGTTCGAAAACCAAATATGCTCAATGCTGCGCGCAATGTGCACGCCACGATTCGCCAATCCACGGCCACTGCACGAGATTTGATCGAAGCGCGTGGCAATCTCGAGGAACAATGCGCAAGCCTTGCGGCCAAACGCGCGACAGATGAAGACATTGAACAGATGGAATTGGCGCTCCAAGCATTTGATGATGCCAGCAGCGTCATTCCCAAAGCCCAAGCTGATATCGCTTTTCATTCTCTGGTGGCGAAAGGAACTCATAACCCTGTCCTTCAAATCATGTTTGGTTCCATCACTACTCTGGCATTCGACACGATGCTTCGAAGTTTGTCTGATCCGGAAATCTTGCGAGTGGGCGCGCCGCTACATCACACCATCCTGAAGGCGATTAAGCGAAGAGATTCTGATGCGGCAAAAGCGGCGATGTCCAAGCACATCCACCTGGCCGAAAAGTCCTATAAAACCGACCTGGATCGCGAACTTCGCGATATAGCAGAGCGTATTGTGCGAGATGTGCTCCATTCCTCGCAGAGCGTCGATGAGATCCTGGCCGCGACATTGCATGAATATTCGGTGGAATTGAAACAATCGTGAAAATCACCTCTGTCACTCCCCTGGTTCATCCGGATTTTCCCAATGTCTTCCACCTAGAGATCGGAACTGATGAGGGCATCACTGGCCTGGGTGAGTCTTATTACTTTGCCCAAACGATTTCCACTTTCGTCCGTGAATTTGTCGCTCCGACGCTGATTGGAAAAGATCCACGCAATCGCGAAGAGATTTCGCGAATCCTGACCACATATATTGGTTACAACGGTTCGGGAGCAGAGACTCGCGCGCGTTCAGCCGTCGATATCGCACTCTGGGATATCGCTGGACAGAGCGCTGGAAAACCGATCTACCAACTCATTGGTGGAACATCCCCGCGCGCACTTCGTATCTACAACACATGCGCCGGAAATCATTACATGCGCCGATCCAATCAAGGATCGAATTCCTGGGGACTTGATAACGGCGGAGAAGATCTTGAGGATCTCAAAGCCTTCATGACCGATGCTGGAGCGCTTGCACAAGATCTCTTCTCAGAAGGAATCACTGCGATGAAGATCTGGCCATTTGATCTTTTCGCGGAGAAGAATTGGGGTAGCGATATTTCTGATTCAGATCTGAAAACAGGGATGCGGGCGATTGAATCGATTCGAAATGCGGTTGGTTCAAAGATGGATGTCATGGTCGAACTCCACGCCCTCTGGTCACCGCTGGCGGCCAAGAAAATCATGACAGCGCTAAAAGATTTCAACATCCTCTGGGTCGAAGATCCTCTTCATCCTGATCTTCTCGATGAGATTTCTGTTCTACGCGGAGATGGAATGCCGCCGATCGCCCACGGTGAGACGATTGCAAGTCGAAAGCGAGTCCAGACATTGGTGGAGCAACACCTGATTGATGTACTAACTCTTGACCTCGGGTGGTGTGGAGGTTTGACGGAGGGTCTGATATTCGCTGATCTAGCGCGTAAGAATGGCGTGAAGATTGCTCCGCATGACTGCACCGGTCCGGTTGGATTGACGATCGGTTCACATCTTTCAACCGCCGATGAGAATGCATTGATTCAAGAGACGGTGCGATCTGCCTATCGCACGTGGTACCCGCATCTGGCTTCGGGACTTCCAGAAATCAATAAAGGTCAACTCACATTAAGTAGTGCACCAGGCTTAGGAATGGCTCTGCAGAAAGAATTTAAATCGGGCGCGACACGACATGCGGTGGCCGCCAATCTATGAGTAACCCCAATCTCAAGCGATCGTTCCCCCGCTATTCATCGCTGCGCAATACTCTTCGCTTCAAACCACTGATTCTCTCTGGGAAGAAGCGTCGACTCACTCGGGCATTGACTATCGAGGACTTAAGAACGCTTGCACGAAAGAGAACTCCGAAGGGCCCATTTGATTACACCGATGGCGCTGCCGAAAGTGAGAGTTCGCTAACGCGCGCGCGAAATATCTATCGCGATATCGAATTTGTCCCAAACATTCTTCGCGACGTTTCTACTTTAGATACAAGTTGCACAGTGCTTGGCGAGAGATTCGAACTTCCTTTTGGTATCGCCCCGACTGGATTTACCAGGATGATGCATGCCGAAGGTGAGATCGCTGGCGCGCGAGCGGCCGCTCAATTCGGTATTCCTTTCACGCTCTCCACTCTTGGAACGACCTCGATTGAAGATGTGGTCGCAGCGGCACCAAACGGGCGGAACTGGTTCCAGTTATATATGTGGAAAGACCGTGATGCTTCAATGGCACTGGTCGAGCGAGCACGGCGATCGGGAGTCACAAATCTCGTTCTCACCGTCGATGTTCCTGTGGCTGGAGCGCGCTTGCGCGATACCCGAAATGGCTTGACCATCCCACCGTCGCTCTCCATCGGAACTCTGATTGAAGCGATTCCTAAATACGAGTGGTGGTGGAATTTCCTTACGACAAAGGAGCTGACATTCGCTTCGATGTCTCAATGGAATGGGACTGTCGCTGAACTCCTCGATTTCATGTTCGACCCCAGCATGACTTTCGCTGATCTCGCCTGGATTCGAAAGGAATGGCGCGGAAAATTGACGGTGAAAGGAATCCAGAATGTGGAGGATGCTCAGCGCGTTGCGAAATTAGGCGCCGATGCCATCGTCATCTCCAACCATGGCGGACGCCAACTTGATCGTGCACCATCGCCGCTGGCACTTCTCCCAGATTTCCGGAAGAAACTCGGCAAGAAGTTCGAGATACATATCGATACTGGAATTTTGCGGGGCTCCGATATCGTCGCAGCTCTGGCATTGGGCGCTGATTTTGCCTACGTCGGCCGCGCTTATCTCTATGGACTGATGGCTGGCGGTCAGCAAGGAGTGGAGCGAGCGCTCGAAATCCTGGCTGGAGAACTTCGAAGAACGATGAAGTTGTTAGGTGTTGCAAGTGTTGCCGAACTTAACGCGAAGCACGTTCGTTTCTTGTAATACCCAACTCCGCCAAAACTTTCGACACCACCGAACCAGAGAAGCCACGACGCGAGAGCGCTCCATGCATTCTTCGATATGCCACCACGTTCTCTAATTTAGAGACGGAACGAACTTTGCGGGATGCAAACTCCATAGCGATAGCGAACTCGTTCTCATCGGAGATTTCGCCGGTGACTTCATTGATAATCTCATCGCTGATTCCCTTGGCGCGAAGTTCTCCGATGATGATTCGTCTGGAGACTCTCTTTGTCCGCTGTCGTGATTCAACCCAATATCGAGCAAATTCCCGATCGTTGACAAAACCTTGTTCTTGGAGACGAAAGAGAACAGCGTTGGCGATCTCCTCAGCAGTCCCTCGCTTCTTGAGAAGAGTGAAGAGCTCGCCCCTACTTTTCGCTCGCCGACCAAGGGCAAAAAGCGCAATGGTCTGGGCTACGTGGTAGGGGTCGCTCTCGACTTCTTCTAGCGCAGGGCTAGAACTCGACATCGGCGGCTGCTTCATCGATCGCTGCAACCAGCGCTGGATCGATATCTGCTGTCGCGTAATGCGCACGGATCTTGGTCTCGATCTCGTTGGCGAGATCGGGGTTATCGATCAAGAATTGGCGCGAATTCTCTTTACCTTGGCCAAGTTGGTCACCTTCATAGGTAAACCAAGCCCCAGATTTCTTTACGATTCCAAGGTCAACGCCAAGGTCAAGCAAACTGCCTTCGCGTGAGATTCCAGTTCCGTAAAGGATGTCGAACTCTGCTTGTTTGAAAGGGGGCGACATCTTGTTTTTGACTACTTTGACGCGAGTGCGATTTCCTACCGCTTCTTGACCATCTTTCAATGTCTCGATTCTGCGGATATCCATACGTACGGATGCATAGAACTTAAGCGCCTTGCCGCCAGTAGTCGTTTCTGGCGAACCGAAGAAGACTCCGATCTTGTCGCGGAGCTGGTTGATGAAGATTGCGGTGGTCTTGGATTGGCTCAATGCGCCAGTGATCTTGCGTAGCGCTTGGGACATCAATCGAGCCTGAAGACCCATATGGGAATCGCCCATTTCGCCTTCGATTTCTGCTCGTGGAACAAGGGCTGCTACGGAGTCGACAACGATGAGATCGAGGGCGCCGGAACGAACCAACATATCCATGATTTCGAGCGCTTGTTCACCGGTATCTGGCTGGGAAACAAGCAGGGCATCAATATCCACTCCAAGTTTCTTGGCATATTCAGCATCAAATGCATGCTCTGCATCGATAAATGCTGCGATACCGCCAGCTTTTTGGGCGTTAGCAATCGCGTGAAGTGTGAGCGTTGTCTTTCCTGAAGATTCTGGTCCGAAGATTTCGATAATTCTGCCGCGTGGTAATCCGCCAATTCCAAGTGCGATATCCAGAGAGATCGATCCGGTCGGAATGACTTCGATCGGCGTTGCGCTCTTCTCACTCATCTTGATGACGGAGCCCTTGCCAAACTGACGCTCGATCTGGGCAAGCGCGGTGTCGAGGGCTTTTTGCTTCTCTGCTATCGGTTTTTTATCGTCCATGGGTTCTTTTTCTTTTCCCATTTCACTTGCCTTTCTCTTTATCTCGTTAGGTTGGTCCAGAAGGTACGGAAGACCACCGACGGCCAGGCCTTTGGGCTGGCGGAAGTGTGGAACCGCTCTGGTTGGGCATAGCGAGCGAGCCCGCTATGAACCTAAGAATACCGAACATTTGTTCTAATGACTTTCGGACACGCCCGCCCCTACCGTGACCTCTCCATGACCCAGCACAAGTTGAGCCAAAACGAGATGAGCCAGAGTGAGATGACCACGCCCTTTATGGCTCCGCGCCCCGAGAGTTACGCCCCCATCCCGCGCGCCCTCGGTCGCCGCGATGCCCGCTCACTCGATCTTCCTCCTGGCCCCGATTCCCCTCTTCTCACACTTCGCTTCCAGCGCGATACCCCAGGTTTTCTACGTCAGGCCCGCGACAACCATGGCGATCTGGTCTCCTTCTTTCTCGGCGGCCAACTCTTTATCGGGGCATTCGCTCCGGAGATGGTCCACGAAGTCGCCGTCAGTAAACAACATCACTTCATCAAGGGCGTTGGGTTCGAGCGGATGCGCAAGGTCTTGGGAACAGGGCTACTAACCAATGAAGAGCCGATCCATCTCCGCCACCGCCGATTGATGCAATCTCCTTTCCATATTTCAAAGATCTCCTCCTACGCCGACACGATGCTGGCTTTGACACGTCGACATATCCAAAGTTGGAGCAATAGCAAAGTCGTCGCACTTGGCCCGGAATTAATGTCGCTCACTTTCGACATCGTTGCAGACATCCTCTTTGGATCTGACATTAGCGGTGAGACAGAGCGGGTCCAGCGCTCCATGCATATTGCCATCGACCGAATCGAGCGGACGATGTTGCCTGGTTTAGATCGATTCGACCGCTGGCCGATTCCTTATTTTAGAAAATTCAAGATCGCTGCCGACGAACTCCATGATGTCGCCACTCGAATTGTCAATCAGCGAATCCGTAATGGCACCAAGCGCGATGATCTACTTGGACTTCTTCTCGAAGCCCAAACACCTGATGGTGAGCGGCTCAGCGCGGCCGAAATATCTGATGAGACATTGACTCTGATTCTCAGTGGCCATGAGACGACGGCGAATGTATTGACCTGGGCTTTCTCTTATTTGAGTGCACATCCTGAGCATTGGAGCGCCCTTGCCTCTGAGGCTGAATCAGTCCTCTCGTATTCCGGTTCTGAGGATTTCGCGCGTCATCTCTTTGCAGCGCCCTATGTCAGTGCAATCTTCAATGAAACCTTGAGATTGTGTCCTCCGGTTTGGGTAGCGCCACGTCGCGCGATTGATGAAGTTGAGATTGGCGGAACCACCATTCCAAAAGGCGCCCATGTTCTGATTAGTCAATACGTCACTCATCGTGACCCGCGATATTTCAATGATCCAGATTCATTCCTGCCACAACGATGGGAAAATGAATTTGAAAAATCATTGCCCCGCGGGGCTTATTTCCCCTTTGGCGCCGGGACACGCAAGTGTCTAGGAGATCAATTCGCGCTACTCGAAGGGCGGATCATCATTTTGGAGATCGCACGACGGATGCGTTTGGAATCCATCGAGGGTTTCCCGAAAGCCCAACCGCGCGCGACCTATCGTCCGAAAGGCGCTGTGGCGATGAAGGTGGTTACTTCAACTCTGCGCTGATGTCAGGGTTGTGGCGAACGACTGCCTTCCAAATATCGCTGGGCTCGATACCCATCGCCAATGCTTGATTGACCGTTTGGCCACCGAGCTCGGCAAGCACGATGTCCTGTGCGTAAGAAGGTGCCCAGTCCACACCGAAATGTTCATTTAATCTCCGGCGCAACTCAGTTATGCGCATCGGCGGGAAACCCAGCGATTAAAGAATGGAAGCGAGTCGATCTGCTTGTTGTCTGGAATGTTCATCCGACAACGGAGCAGTGACCTGTCCCATCAACCAACGAAGGACCAGCCCGACCCCGACCACATCAGTTGCAAATATTTTCGACAGTTCAGAATAGATATCCACCCAGACTTTGTGATCACGGGCAGAGAGGGCTTGGGCCATCAGATCGCCATCGACATCGAGAGCGCAACGAAGTCCTTCGTGACCAGAGATTTCGCGAGAGATCATGTAGAGAGCATCGGCGCGAGATTGAGCAATGAGAGCAAGCGTTGCAATTCTTTCGATTTCTGTCTCGACTAATGCGATGAAGACTTCATGCTTATCTCGGAAATGGTTGTAGAGAGATGCGCGCGAAACTTGGGCCCTGTCTGCAATCTCGATCATGTTGGTGCCGGAGATTCCGCTGCTGGCAAGGAGAGCTTTGGCCGCGCTTAAGATCGCAGTTCTCGTGCGACGATGAATCGTGGATTGATGTTGGTATGTAACGCGTGCGCTGTCGCTTGACACAGCTCTCGATTCCTACGCGGCGTTGGTGTCGACGACAGTAAGTACTGGGGATTCGTGAAGTTTTACCAGGGAAGATACTTCAACAAGTACTGAGGACAGGGAGAGATTCAGCGCTATGCAGATCGCGTTGAGAAGTTCTGATGATGCTTCCTTCTGGCCACGTTCCACTTCAGAGAGGTATCCCAAAGAAACACGAGCTTCCTTGGCCACATCACGCAGAGTTCGATTCTGGGAGATGCGGGCAGCGCGAAGGGTCTGGCCGATATGGGTACGAAGTAACTCCATGGACCCTCCCTCACTTTCCTGCGGTAGATACTGAAATTGCGAAGCGGTGAATCAGCCTCTAAGGATACGCGCCAAGGTCGCAAGCGCGCTTTCTACCGCGCCGCGACGCACCGCATCTCGGTCTCCATCCAATGCCAAGGCGATAGTTTCGCGATGGCCAGGGCCAATAATGGCGATCCACACTGTTCCAGACGGAATTCCGTGGGAGGGCCCTGGGCCGGCAACTCCTGTCGTTGAGACCGCCCAAGTGCTCGCAAACTTTGATCGAATTCCATCAGCCATCTCTAGAGCGACCGCTTCTGAAACAACACCCTCGTTCTCGAGCGTGGATTTTTTTACTCCTAGTTCGCGCGATTTGATATCGACTGAGTAGGCAATGATCGAGCCCACATAGACATGCGATGTTCCTGGAACATTAGTGAGCGCAGATGAGAGCGCACCTCCAGTCAGAGATTCTGCGATGGCAATCGTTTCTTTCCGAGCCGAGAGCGCCCCAACGATCTCTACAGCATGTGGATTCATCGACGGAGTGCAGATCTGAAGTAACTCAGACCAGTCATGATTGTTAGATACATGGCAACGCCTAAGAGAAGATCGCGAGGCAAGAAGAGATTTTCCGGCAAGGGCAAGATGTAGAAACCAACGGCGAAATTCTGAATCAATGTCTTGAACTTTCCTCCTCGAGTAGCGGAGATGATTTCGCGTTTTATGACCGCGAATCTCAAGATCGTAACGCCAAGTTCTCTCGTCAATATCAGAACTGTTACCCACCACGGTATTCGATCAAGGATTGAGAGACCGATCAGCGCTGTCGCAATAAATGCCTTATCCGCAATCGGATCGAGTATGGCGCCAAAAGCAGAGACTTGGTTTCGACTTCGAGCGATACGGCCATCGAGGACATCGGTCATTCCAACAATGAAGAAAGCGCACCATGCGATGATCCGCCAAGTCGAATCATCCCCACCATTTTTGAAAAGCGCCCAAGCGCAGAATGGCAATGCCAGGATTCGAATGACGGTCAGGGAATTTGGAAGATTCATAGCGGTTGTGCCACGAGGTCCGGGCCTGCGTTATCGATCACCACAGCGTCAACATATTCACCGATTCGATAAATCTTTGAATCTGTCGCATAAATCGTGGTTGTGGAATCAACCTCTGGTCCTTGGTGCTCGGCGCGCCCTTCGCCAAGTTCGGAATCTTCAATCAGCACTCGAAGTCGCTGCCCAACCCGAGATTCAGCGCGCTGGATGACCAACTCTTCTGCCAAGGTGCGTGCCTTCTCGGTTCGCTCGTTTATCAGTTCGGGTTCGAGTTTTCCTACCAGCGTTGCAGCCTCAGTTTTCTCCTCATCGGAATAAGGAAAGATTCCAATCGCATCAAGATCTGCCGCCGAGATGAAATCGATCAACTCTTGGAATTCACTCTCGCTCTCCCCTGGAAATCCGACGATGAAGTTGGAACGGATTCCAGCTTCGGGATTGAGTGCGCGTACTTGGGTGAGAAGATGGAGGAACTTCTCACCATCGCCAAAGCGTCGCATTCTGCGAAGAAGAGTTCCTGATGCATGTTGGAATGAAATATCAAAGTAAGGAACGACCTTCTCTGTCGCGACCATTGCCTGTAGCAAGGTAGGACGAATCTCAGCGGGTTGGAGATAAGAAAGTCTGATCCGTTCGATTCCTTCAATCGTGGAAAGTTGTGGCAATAAAGATTCCATCAATCGAATGTCGCCGAGGTCTTTCCCATACGAAGTCGTATTTTCGCTAACCAAGAAAATCTCGCTGACGCCATTCTCAGCGAGCCAACGCGCTTCTTGGAGAATCTCATCCGGGGTTCGCGAGAGGAAAGATCCTCGAAATTGTGGGATAGCGCAGAAAGTGCAGCGACGATCACAACCAGATGCAATCTTCAGAGGCGCCATCGGGGCGTTACCCAATCGCTTCCGAGCAAAGAGACTTCCCTGCCCCATGCTCTGTCGCATTTCTTCCCGTGACTCTTCACGAGATTCCTG
>CAZGMF010000005.1:8494-11960 GCA_964526795.1 uncultured Clavibacter sp. | reverse complement strand
TTCCCTGCCCCATGCTCTGTCGCATTTCTTCCCGTGACTCTTCACGAGATTCCTGACGAGCAACAGGTGAAATAGGGATCAAGGTCCGTCGATCCTTGGGCGTATGTGCCGTAGGACGCTCACCTTCCAGGATCGTTCGCAATCGGGTCGAAATATCGCGATAGTCATCAAAACTTAAGATCGCATCAGCCTCGGGAAGGGCCGCTTCTAACTCAGCGCCATAGCGGTCTGCCATGCATCCCACCGCGACAACGGCGCGTACCGTGCCATCTTTCTTCAGCGAATGGGCCTCAAGCAAGGCATCAACTGAGTCTTTCTTGGCACTTTCAATGAAGCCACAAGTGTTGATCACGGCGATATCGGCCTGACTTGGATCTTCTGCGATGGACCAGCCATCGGCCTCAAGTCGCCCTGCTAGTTCCTCTGAGTCGACATCGTTACGTGCGCAGCCCAGCGTTACAAGCGCGACAGTACGTTTCTCAGACACTGCGAGATTCTACCGAGGTAAAAGAGAGAAAAGGACTAGCCCTGTTGTGATTGTGCTTGTGGCCCGAATTCCAGGCGAACAACTTCGCCGACTTTGCCGGCGATTCCAAGATCCTCACCATTGACTTTGAGGTTGATTGCACCAGCATTACCAATAACAAGATAGATCAATTGATTATCACTAAAACTCTGCGATTCTCCCTGACGGATTCGGCCACTGAAACGGTTCGTGCCGGTGCTATCACTAACGGCAACCCACGATAGTCCGTTGACTGCCGTGATTACGACATCAACACCGTTGGTTCTCTTGGCGACCGCTCCATCACCTTGTGATGAAGAATTGTTGGAAGACGAGGTCACAGTAGATGAGTTACTCCCAGAGAAAATAGAAGAACCAATCAGCGCCACGGCAACAACTCCTGCTGCGATGCCCGAGAGTGCTTTCCATGACAGTGGTTTGCGAATTGGTTTTGCGACGGTGGCATTAGTGTCATTGAGAAGATCTCGGATCGATTTACTCAAAGGAATAGTCTGGGATTCGAATTGGGAGAGAATCGGTTCCGGATTAACGGCACACACTCGCGCAATCGTCCGAATATGTCCGCGAGCATAAGCAGCGCCACCACTTGTCGCAAAGTTATCTCGCTCGAGATCTTCGATGACACTTGCTGGAATCCTGGTACGGGCAGCAAGTTGTGCAACAGTCATTCCAGATTGAGATCTGACTTGCTGAAGCGACGTACCGACGGACATAACGACCTCTGTTGAGCGGGGATGAGGAGGGCAAAGTTTAGAACGAGTTGATAAGGGCAACAACCCCGCAAAAAGATTTCACCGTGAAACCAGGCGCATCGCCCGCAGATTCACCCGCCGAATCACCCGCGAATGACGGAGAGAACTGACTCCAATTCCTCTGCCTTGACCAGGACTACCCGAGCTTTGGATCCTTCCGAAGGACCGACGATGCCACGAGTCTCCATCAAATCCATCAAGCGTCCGGCCTTGGCAAAACCAACTCGGAGTTTTCGTTGCAACATTGAAGTTGAGCCAAATTGAGTGGTGACAACTAACTCGACTGCTTGCAGCAGAAGATCAAGATCATCGCCAACTTCATCGTCGATCATCTTGTTGGTAGTGACTGGTTTGAGAATGTCATCGCGATAGACCGGCTTGAGTTGGGATTTCACATGCCCGACGACCGCTTCTATCTCACGTTCAGAAACATAGGCGCCTTGGATTCGGATTGGTTTGCTTGCTCCCATGGGCAAGAAGAGACCATCGCCCTGACCCACAAGTTTCTCTGCTCCAGGTGTATCGAGGATGACTCGTGAATCTGCAAGAGAGGAGGTGGCAAAGGAGAGTCGGGAAGGAACATTGGCTTTGATCAGGCCGGTGACGATATCCACACTTGGTCTTTGAGTAGCGATGACAAGATGAATTCCAGCAGCACGCGCAAGTTGAGTGATTCGCACAATGCAATCTTCGACATCCCGCGCTGCAACCATCATCAGATCTGCTAACTCATCGATAACGACAAGCAGATAGGGATACGGTTCCACGGGTCCTTCTGCATCCGGTTGGGGCGTGACTTTCCCGGCGCGAACTGCTTTGTTGAAATCATCGATATGACGGAACCCATACGTGGAGAGATCGTCATAACGCATCTCCATTTCGCGTACAACCCAAGCAAGCGCTTCTGAAGCCTTCTTCGGATTGGTAATGATCGGTGACATCAGATGCGGAATTCCTTCATAGGCATTGAGTTCAACCCGCTTGGGATCTATCAAGAGCAAGCGAACATCATTTGGAGTTGCGCGCATCAAAATCGAAGTGACAAGCGAATTGATCATCGAGGATTTACCAGCACCAGTGGCGCCAGCAACGAGAAGATGTGGCATCTTCGCCAGATTTGCGCAGATGAAATTGCCTTCGACATCTTTTCCTAATGCAACGACCATCGGATGGTGATCGTTGCCCGCAACGCTGGAGCGGAGTACATCTCCGAGTGACACAATCTCGCGATCAGTATTGGGAATCTCGATTCCCACCGCCGATTTTCCTGGGATCGGCGAGAGGATTCGAACATCGCTACTTGCCACGGCATACGCGATGTTTTTGGTCAGCGCAGAGATCGCTTCCACCTTTACCCCCGAGCCCAGCTCCACTTCGTAGCGCGTCACCGTGGGCCCGCGCATAAACCCGGTGACTTCACAGTCGATCTCGAATTGAGCGAAGACCTCGGTTAGGGCTTGGACCACTAGATCATTGGCTTTGCTCTTGCCCTTCGATGGAGGGCTGGTGCGCAATAACTCCAATGAGGGAAGGGCATAGCTATCCGAAGGAGTGAGAACAAGTTGGACCGGGCGAGTAGATTTCTTCGGCTTCTCCTGTTGGGGAATCTCTACTGTGAATTCTTGATCGAACTCTCCTTCGTCAATCTCCTCTGCTTCATCATCGGTTGCGTCATTACGATCTGGATGGTCTTTGAAATCTGCGACAAGCGGGGTTTCAAATGGCGGAGTTTCTGAGATCTCAAATTCCTCAGCACGTTTTTCTTTCCGCTCTTCTATGACATTTCCGACTCTCTCCTTCGCACCCGAGAAAATACGGCCAAGGAATTCCAAGACAGTCGAAAAAGGCGTGGCAGTGATGACCAAGATACTGAAGAAGAAGACAAGTATCAGTATGGGGATTGCCAAGACATCGGTTACTAGCGCAACGAGCGGTGTTGAAATTCCATAACCGATCCATCCACCACCTTCTCGCATTGCGGTTGCACCGGTTCCTATAGAGGTCGGATTGATGATGTGAACTAGTGATGTACTACTTGCGACCAGGAGCAATGAACCGATGATGATTCGTCCATTAGCTGATTTCTCTTGCGGTGCGCGGAAGAACCGAATCGCAAAGAATCCAAGGAGAATCGGAGCAGCAATGGCAAGCCTTCCGACGCCGCCATAGAAGAAGGCATGCGCTGCTC
>CAZGMF010000005.1:0-8394 GCA_964526795.1 uncultured Clavibacter sp. | reverse complement strand
GGAGCAGCAATGGCAAGCCTTCCGACGCCGCCATAGAAGAAGGCATGCGCTGCTCGACCAAAGAGATTGTCTAGATGCCACCACGATGTGGCGGCAGCGATCAGCGCTGTGATCAGAAAGAGCAATCCGATCCCATCTCGTTGATGTTCAGGATCGAGATCCTTAGCGCTTCGAGTGATGGTTCGAATGGTGGCGCCAAGTGCTTTTGCTAAGGCCCGCCAGAGCGCACCGAGAGCAGCGCTAATCGCTGAGAGAACTCCACGTGATTTCTTGGTTGCGCTCTTCTTTGCCATATCGAAAAATCGTAGGCGAGATGAAATTGAGCGAAGGTAAGGCGCGCCGCTAAACCTCGATGACGACCGGGACAATCATCGGTTTACGTCGATGTTCTCCCCCAACCCAACTTCCTACTGTTTTGCGAACGACTTGTGAAAGTTGATGCGTTCCGTTGATTCCGCCGGCAACTGCTCCAGCAAGCGCACCTTCGATTCTTCCCTTGACTTCATCGAAGAGTCCGAGATCTTCTGCGAATCCTCGAGCATGGATATCTGGACCTGCCACAATCTTGCCGGTCTGCGAATCGATGACAACGATGACAGAGATAAAACCTTCCTCGCCCAAGATTCGGCGATCCTTCAGCGATGCTTCCGTGATATCACCAATGCTTTGACCATCGACATAGACATATCCGCAGGGAATTGCACCGACAATGCTTGCTTTACCGTTATGAAGATCAACGACAACTCCGTTTTCGACAACGACTGCATTCTCTCGCTTCACACCAGTTGAGATCGCAAGATCGGCATTGGCGCGAAGATGTCTCCATTCGCCGTGAACCGGCATCACATTCTTAGGTTTGACGATGTTGTAGCAATACAACAACTCCCCCGCAGCCGCGTGGCCAGAGACGTGCACCAAAGCATTGCCTTTGTGCACAACTTTCGCTCCAAATCGCGTGAATTCATTGATGACGCGATAGACCGCATTCTCATTTCCGGGAATCAACGATGATGCCAAGATGACGGTGTCGCCTTCTCCTACTCGGATTCGATGATCGCCATTAGCCATCCGCGAAAGTGCAGCAAGAGGCTCCCCTTGTGAGCCAGTGCAGATCAGAACGATCTGATCGCCGTGATCGTCAATCTCGTCATCATCGATCAAAGTATTGGGAGGAATGTGCAGATATCCCATCTCTGATGCCAACGACATGTTGCGCACCATCGAGCGGCCGATAAATGCAACCTTGCGATTGTGCTCATATGCCAAATCGATAACTTGCTGGACGCGATGTACATGCGAAGCGAAAGAAGCCACAATCACTCGCCGCTTCGCCCCGGCAATCACTCGATCCAAAACCGGCATGATTTCTCGTTCAGAGGTAACAAACCCAGGAATATCAGCATTGGTGGAATCGACCATGAAGAGATCCACTCCAGCCTCTCCGAGTTGAGCAAAGCGAGCTAGATCAGTCTTTCGTCCATCGAGGGGAAGCTGGTCCATCTTGAAATCACCGGTATGCAGGACCACTCCTGCTGGAGTACGAATCACGACCGCGAGGGCATCAGGGATGGAGTGATTCACTGCAACGAATTCCAAATCAAAGGGATCGACTTTCCGCGTCTGTCCTTCCTTCACTTCGATTGTGATCGGTGAGACGCGATGCTCTCGTAACTTTCCTTTGAGGAAGGCAAGTGTTAGTGGCGAACCGATGATGGGTATGTCAGATCTTTCACGAAGAAGATAGCCAAGTGCGCTGATGTGATCTTCATGGCCATGAGTCAAGAAGATCGCTCTGATGTCATTCATTCGATCGCGAATGTAAGAAAAATCAGGGAGGATCAGGTCGACGCCAGGCTGATCAGGATCAGGAAAGAGAACGCCACAATCAACAACGAGCAGTGATCCTTCGTACTCGAAGACCGCCATATTTCTACCGACTTCGCCGAGACCACCGAGCGCAACGATGCGTAGCGTCTTCTTCTCTAGTCGAGGCGGCAACCCAAGATCGGGATGCGGATGGCTCATTAGGAGACTTTCACGCCACCTTTGCGAAGATCTTCGCGCAGTTGGGTGATCTGTGCATCTGTCGCATCAACAAGTGGCAGACGAACTTTTCCTCCTGGAAGACCAAGCAAAGTCAGAGCAGCTTTCGTAAGAATCGCACCTTGGGTGCGGAATGTTCCGGTGTAGACCGGAAGAAGTTGTTGGTGAATCTCAAGTGCGCGAGCAGTATTTCCAGCAAACCAGGCGTCAAGAAGCTCGCGAAGTTCGCGTCCAACAGTGTGGCCACAAACCGAAACAAATCCCACTGCGCCGACAGATAGAAGTGGGAGATTTAAGATGTCATCCCCTGAGTAGACCGGTATTCCAGAGCGTTTGATGACCCACGAGGTGGATGCGACATCGCCCTTGGCATCTTTGAGCGCAACGATGTTCTTGTGCTCTGCCAACTTACAGATGGTGTCGGCTTCGATTGCTATTCCAGTACGACCAGGAATGTCATACAACATCACTGGTACATCTGTGGCATCAGCCATGGCTCGGAAGTGAGCCTCAATCCCTGCCTGTGGAGGTTTGTTGTAATAAGGAGTTACGACCAGAAGTCCATGCGCGCCTGCCTTCGCGGCCATCTCTGCTTGTTCAATCGAGTGGGATGTCTCGTTATTTCCGGCACCTGCAATGACTTTTACTTTCCCTGAGGTTGCTTTCAGTACTGCTTTGATGATCTGAATCTTCTCTTCATCGCTTGTGGTCGGCGCTTCACCAGTGGTTCCGTTGACGACAATTCCATCGTGTCCGGTCGATGCGAGATGGCTAGCGAGACGTTCAACTCCAGCCCAATCAATCGAAAGATCATCGTTAAATGGAGTCACCATCGCGGTCAGCAATCGACCAAATGGCGCGTGAATCGTCATGCGCTAAGGCTACTACGGAGCGACTCGACCGGATTTTTCAAATGCCGCATACGTCAGCGGCATCAATCGGGCGAAATGAGCCTCCATTTTCTCTGCAACCATCTCGATCTCTCGCTGCGGATAACTTGGGAAATGCGAACCTTGCCGGCTGGTGCGAAGTGAGAGGAAATTCATCAGTGCGCGGGCATTCATCGTGACATACATTGATGAATAGAGGGCAACCGGAAGAACAGCACGCGCAACTTCTCGCGCGATCCCCGCATCAAGCATCTTCTTATAGTTTGCGTAAGCAAGAATGTAAGTCTCTTTCATTGCCGCAACCATGACATCAAATTGCTCGGTAGTTCCATCGACGAATTCATAGTGACCAGTCTTGCCGGTTTGGATCAATTTTCGATCCTTATTCGGAACATAAAAAACCGGACGTAACTCACGATAGCGACCGCTCTCCTCGTTATAAGAGGCAATGCGATGACGCATAAATTCGCGGAAGACAAAGATTGGGGCGCTGACAAAAAATGTCATCGAAGTGTGTTCGAACGGTGAGCCATGACGTTCGCGAGCAAGGTAGTTGATAAGACCAGCCGAACGCGAAGGGTCGGAATTCACCTCTTCCAATGACTGTTCTCCAGCAGTGGAAACTCGCGCAGCCCAAATCACATCCGCATCGTTGGCGCTTGATTTCACCAATTCGACAGTCATATCATCTCGAAAGACGATCTCTGGATATTGATTCGCACTCACGAGCGTGACCCTATCGAGCGCTCTTTTCGTTAGCGGGATTTGGTGAGGCACAATGTCCGCGTGTCATCACCTGCTCCGTACGACCGCAAGCGAGTGTTGCGCGATTCACTGAGCGTGGCCATCCCTGTCGGAAGCTATGGAGTGGCATTTGGCGCAGCTTCTGTCTCATCAGGTTTCTCGGTCGCGCAATCCTGCGTGCTCTCACTCTTTCTCTTCTCTGGCGCATCCCAATTCGCAGTCGTCGGCGTGATGGGTGCCGGCGGTGGCATCCTCAGCGCAGTATTGACGGCAACGTTGCTGGGACTTCGAAATATGTTCTATGGATTTCGCAATGCACCACTTCTCAATGTTCGCGGAATAAAGAAGATTGTCAGTGCGCAACTGACTATCGATGAATCAACCGGAGTCTCACTTCTGCAGGAAGAGCGCGGTAAGGAAGCGATGCGATATGGCTTCTACGCCACTGGGATTGGCGTCTTCGTTCTATGGAATCTCTTCACACTTCTGGGCGCGCTCGGTGCGCAGGCGATTGGCGATCCGGCAGCGCTCGGTCTTGATGCTGCAGTACCTGCCGCATTCTTAGGATTGGTCTGGCCCCGACTGACAGATAGTAAGAAGAGAATCGCAGCACTTCTCGCAATAGTGATTGCCGTCGTTCTGACACCTTTTCTCTCTGCAGGCCTGCCGATCATTGTGACTGTTCTGATTGCGATCTGGCTCGGCTGGAGTGAAGTGGAAGTCCAAAGATGATCACCGAATTCATGACCAATGAACTCTGGGTTGCCACTCTTCTTGCCAGCGGTGCCTGCTTCATTCTAAAGATCCTTGGTTTTTCGGCTCCCGAATCAATTCTCAACCAACCGCGAATCCAAAGGATCAACTCCTTCATTCCGATCGTCCTGCTCAGCGCATTAGTCGCAGTCCAAACTCTTGGTGCTAAACAAGAAGTCGTACTCGATCATAGATTAGGTGGAGTGGCAGCAGCTGCTCTGGCACTTCGATTCAAAGCATCTTTTCCAGTAATGATGATAATCGCAGCGATTGTTTCGGCAATAATCTATAGATTTGCCTAAATACTTAAAGAATCTTGAGCGCTTCGAGCTTCTCTTTCAAGGCATTATCGGAAGGCTCGGTTAGATGTGTTCCATCAGGAAAGACAATGACGGGAATAGAGCGCATTCCGCCATTGATCTCTATCACTTTATCTGAAGCAGAAGTATCAGCTTCGACATCGATATAGGTGTAAGTGACACTGTTGGAATCAAGGAAGCGCTTTGAACGTCGGCAATCTCCGCACCATTCTGCGCCGTACATTGTGATATCTGTGCTCATATTGATCTTCCCTTCGTAGGCTCGAATTTCTTATAGATCCATGTAATTCTCAAGACCGAATGTCAGTCCTGGACGATTTCCCACCTCGCGGATTGCGAGCAAGACTCCTGGCATGAACCCCGTGCGGTCGATGGAGTCATGACGGATCGAAAGGGTCTCGCCTTGATCACCGAGGAGAACTTCTTGGTGCGCGACAAGTCCACGAAGTCGAACTGAGTGAACCGGAACATCGCCTACTTTTGCCCCGCGCGCGCCATCGATAGCTGATGACGTCTTATCGGGCATCGCAGGAAGGTGGGCATCTTTTCGCGCCTGGGTAATCAGCTCTGCAGTTCGAGTCGCCGTTCCACTTGGCGCATCGGCTTTCTCTGGATGATGGAGCTCGACGATTTCCGCTGATTCGAAATAGCGGGCGGCTTTTGCAGCGAATTGCATCATCAAAACCGCACCAAGACCGAAGTTTGGAGCGACGAGCGCTCCGACTTTCGGATTGGCCGCAAGCCATTTCTTCAAGTCTTCTAGTCGCTCTGAAGTAAATCCTGTTGTTCCGACAACGATATGAATTCCTTTGGAGATTGCATACTCGCAGTTCTTCATCACAGCATCAGGATGTGTGAAATCAACGATGACCTGTGCGCCGCTGGATACAAGCAAATCAAGTGAATCACCGAGATCGATCTGTGCCACAAGTTCAAGATCCTTCGCCGCGCTGATAGCGCGAACCGCTTCTGTTCCCATCCGGCCTCGAGAACCTAACACACCAACTTTGATACTCATCAGCGAAGTACTTTCTCGAAGACCGATCGCTTAGAGAATGGGCCGACAACGGCCAGGGTTGGCTTGGCAGTAAGGAACTCATCTGCAAGGGAGCGAACATCAGATGAGGTCACATCAGAGACCGCCTTGAGAATCTGATCAAAACCTAGAACTTCTCCGTAAACCAACTCGTTCTTTCCAATCCTGCTCATACGAGAACCGGTGTCCTCTTGACTAAGGACGAGGGTACCGCGAACGGCACCTTGAGCGCGGGTCAATTCTTCATGAGTCAATCCATTGCTTGCCACATCGTGCAGAACATCGCGAATGATCGAGATGACTTCGGGTGCCTTTCTTGGATTACAGCCTGCATAGAAACTTACCAATCCTGTTCCCGCGAAATGTTGGGAGATCGAGTAGACCGAATATGCCAAACCACGCTTCTCTCGAACTTCCTGGAACAAGCGAGAAGACATTCCACCACCGAGCGCTGCAGAAAGTACTCCCATGGCAAAGCGCCGCTTGTCATCTCGAGCAACGCCAGGCATGCCTAACAAGAGATGGGCTTGCTCGGTCTTTCGATTGAGTAACCCGATTTCGCTCTTTCCTCTGGGTTTAACAGGTGCGCTCGTGCGAAGATTGAAATTCCGATCTGGAACTTTGAGGAAAGAGTCGCGAGACATTGCTTCGGTAACGTATTGGACGACCCGTTTATGCTTGATGTTGCCCGCTACTGAGATCACGATGTCGTGCGGTTGGTAATTCTTCTTGTAGTACTTGAAGATCGCATTACGTGACAGTTCTTTTATGGATTTTACGGTTCCTAGAATCGGTCGACCAAGCTGATGGTTTCCATAATGAGTCTCGGCGAATACCTCGTGGACCAGATCAGAGGGGTCATCATCTCGCATCGCAATCTCTTCGAGGACGACCTTGCGTTCTGCTTCGACATCTTCATCGCGAGCGATCGACGACGTGATCAGATCGGAGATGACATCAATCGCAAGAGGTAGATCGTTATCGATGACTCGCGCATAAAAGCAGGTGTATTCCTTGCTGGTGAAAGCATTCATCTCACCGCCCACTGCTTCGATGGCGGAGGAGATTTCTAATGCGCTTCGAGTCTTCGTTCCTTTGAAGAGTAGGTGCTCAAGGAAGTGAGATGCGCCGGCGACTTTTGGGCTCTCATCTCGAGAACCGATATTGACCCAGATTCCAACGGCAGCGCTTCGAACGCCTGCGACTTCTTCTGTGACGATGCGAAGACCGCTCGGAAGAACGGTCTTACGCACTGACATCGTGATGAGATCTACAGCGAATTACTCGGCTGCAGAATCTTCTTGTACTGGAACAAGCGAAAGTTTGCCCTTGGGATCGATTTCACCGATCTGGACATGGACCTTGTCGCCAACTTTCATCACATCTTCGAGGTTCTCGATCCGCTTTCCACCATGCATCTTGCGGATTTGCGAGATGTGGAGAAGTCCATCTTTGCCGGGAAGAAGATTGACGAATGCGCCGAAGGTTGCAAGTTTGACGATGGTGCCGTTATAGCGCTCGCCAACTTCGGGAAGTTTTGGATCTGCAATCGCCATGACCTGGGCGCGAGCAGCTTCGGCTTTGACGCCATCTGTCGCTCCGATGTAGATGGTTCCATCATCTTCAATGGTGAGTTCGGCACCAGTTTCATCTTGAATCTGATTGATGACTTTGCCCTTAGGCCCGATGACTGCACCGATTTGATCGACAGGAATCTTGATGGTCATGATGCGAGGTGCAAGCGGATTCATCTCATCGGGACGATCAATCGCCTCATTCATAACATCGAGGATTGCCAAGCGAGCCTCTTTTGCTTGGAGAAGAGCACCGGCAAGGACACTGGCAGGGATTCCATCAAGCTTGGTATCAAGTTGCAGCGCGGTGACGAAATCTTTCGTTCCTGCGACTTTGAAATCCATATCTCCATAGGCATCTTCAGCGCCAAGAATGTCGGTGAGGGCAACGTATTCGACTTTGCCATCGACATCATCAGATATCAGACCCATCGCGATTCCAGCAACAGGGGCCTTGAGTGGAACACCTGCGTTGAGCAACGAGAGAGTTGATGCGCAGACAGATCCCATAGATGTTGATCCATTTGATCCGAGCGCCTCCGAAACTTGGCGGATGGCATAAGGGAACTCTTCACGGGTCGGAAGAACAGGAAGAAGTGCGCGCTCTGCCAATGCACCATGTCCGATCTCGCGGCGCTTAGGTGAACCAACGCGACCAGTCTCACCTGTGGAATATGGCGGGAAGTTGTAGTTGTGCATGTATCGCTTGTGGTCTTCTGGATTCAACGTATCGAGTTGTTGTTCCATCTTCAGCATGTTCAACGTAGTGACGCCAAGAATCTGGGTCTCGCCACGCTCAAAGAGAGCAGAACCATGAACGCGCGGAAGAACTTCAACTTCAGCAGTCAATGGACGGATATCGCGGATACCGCGACCATCAATTCTTACTTTCTCACGGAGGACGCGTTGACGTACCAATTTCTTGGTGACCGAACGAATCGCAGCGGGGATTTCCTTCTCACGACCTTCGAATTGTGGGTTGAGGGACTCGATGACATCTTTCGAAATCTGATCGAGTTCGCCTTCACGATCTT
>CAZGMF010000004.1:15674-48671 GCA_964526795.1 uncultured Clavibacter sp. | reverse complement strand
TTCTTCCGGCCAAATTCAGAGATGACTTATCTAAAGGTCTTGTCATTACCAAAGGCCAAGAGCGCTGGCTTTATGTATTTCCTGCAACTGAATTTGCGCGCATCACAGAACAACTTCGACAGACGCCATTGACGGCAAAAGCTGCTCGCGACTACATGCGCGTGATGTTTGCAGGCGCACACGATGAAATTCCAGATAAACAAGGACGCGTCACTATTCCAGGTGGATTACGTGATTATGCGGATCTAAAAAAAGATTGCGTCGTCATTGGCGCAAACACTCGAGTCGAAATTTGGGATTCGAAGTCATGGACGAACTACCTCAGAGATCGTGAAAAGAATTTCGCTGATGTATCAGAGGAGGTGTTCCCAGGACTTTTCTAGGCCGCTCTCTTCTGTGGCCACCGCCGACCTTCAGCAAGCGACACCCCTTCCCCGGTGCCGCTTGACCCCCAGATCCGTCGGCCGGCGGTGACCAGAGCAGAGAGGGAAAAAAATAGTTTGGACGGGAGTCAACACGATGGTGAAGAAAGGGGAGAAGAGAGTGGCACATACCAGTGTGATGCTTGATCGATGTCTTGCCCTTCTAACACCATCAATTGAAAGAAAACCAGATCCGATCGTTGTTGATGCAACCTTGGGCTTGGGCGGTCATTCACTCTCTTTACTCGAGCGATTCACCAATGTTCGCATTATCGGTATTGATCGCGATCAAAGCGCGATAGATCAGGCCACTTCGCGACTTTCGAAATTCAAGGATCGATTGACAGTAATTCACGCTGTTTATGACCAGATGCCGGAGATCTTGGATGAACTGGGTATTGGCGATGTCGATGGGATTCTCTTTGATCTGGGCGTCTCTTCGATGCAGTTGGATCAAAGTGAGCGTGGCTTCTCCTACGCTCACAATGCTCCACTGGATATGCGCATGGATCAGAGTTCGACTCTGACTGCACAATCAATTCTCGATTCTTATTCGAGAGCCGATCTCATCCGCATCATTCGCAACTATGGCGAGGAGCGATTCGCCCAACGTATCGTTGATGCGATTATCGAGGCGCGCCAATCAGGAAGACTCACCACAACTGGCGAGCTAGCCGATTTAGTGAAAGCGGCGATCCCAGCACCTGCGCGTCGAATCGGTGGCAATCCTGCTAAGCGAACTTTCCAAGCGCTTCGAATTGAAGTGAATTCCGAACTCTCCATTCTTGATCGCGCAATACCTCGCGCGCTCTCTCGCCTATCCGTAGGTGGCCGGATGGTGGTCATGTCATTTCAATCGCTTGAGGACAAAATTGTGAAACGTCATTTTGCCGATGTCAGCGAATCAAAGAGTCCTCGCGGACTCCCCGTTGAAATCGCAGAACTCGCGCCAAAGTTCACTTTGGTCTTTCGCGGAAGCGAAGGGGCAAGCGAGGAAGAGATTGAGAAGAATTCTCGTGCGCAATCCGTCAGGCTACGTGCGATAGAGCGGGTGGCAATCTAATGGCCCTCTCCGCTCTCGCACCGGCCTTCGGACGTTCAAGCAAAGCCGTCATCGATCGTTCGACCAAAGCTGTGCTTCGCCTCGTCCCTGATCTCAAACCAGTTGCTGGCGAGCAGGCGACTGATCGAACTTTCTATGGAGTTATTGGAGCGATTCTGACACTTGGATTGTTGGGACTTCTCGGAATCAATATCTTGCTCGGAAACGATGCAGTGAGAATTCGTGAGTTGAAATTGGAATCAATTTCTCTCAATGAGGAAAGAGAAGCGGCACTTCGAGAACTCGATCGAGTTTCGAGCCCAACATCGCTTGCAATCGAAGCCACTGCGCTCGGAATGGTCCCAAGTAAGGCCCCGATCTTCATCGATATTTCCCAGCCCGCCTCCCAGCCCAATTCCCAGCAAAACGAGGTTCGACCCTAAATGAAATCAAGTCACATCCATTTGATCGAGCGTCGAATCCGCTCCGTGGTTGTGATCTCCATTGTCATCATCATGGTCTTTGCCCTCCGGTTGGTCGATGTCCAAGCCGTTCGTGCTGCTGGATATGCAGCACGAGCCGATATGGAGTTGACCCAGAAGCGAACCATCATGGCCCCACGTGGTTCAATCACCGATATCAATGGGATCGAATTTGCCAGAAGCGTAGTTTCGTATCGAATCTTGGTGGACCAGGCGATCATCCAATACCCCAAACAACTTGCAACCATCGCAGCACCGATACTGAACATGTCAGTTGCCGGACTTGAACAACAACTTATCGGATCTCGTCGATATGTCGTGATCGCGCAAAGCGTCAAACCTTCGGTCTGGAATGCCCTCCAAAGCGCTATCGATAATTACAACGCAACGGTGTCTCAAGAGAAGAATGGATTTGCCAAGCGACTTTCAGGATTCTTTGCCGAACGTATTTACACCCGGGAATATCCCGAAGTACAACTTGGCGCCGCAGTAGTTGGATTTATCAATCGCGCGGGCTCTGGTGCTGCAGGTCTTGAATACAGCATGAATAGCACCCTTTCTGGCGTTAACGGTGAATACAGCTACGCCAATGCTGGAGGAACCATCATCCCCGGAACTCAGAAAATCACAGTCGAAGAGCGCCGTGGGAATACAGTGCGATTGACGATCGATCGAGATGTTCAATGGGTGGCGCAGCAGGCGATCCAGGAAGCGGTGACAAATTCACGCGCTTTGTCGGGAACTGTGATCGTGATGGATCCTGCAACAGGAAAAATCCTCGCGCATGCTACGTATCCTTCCTATGACCCCGGCCAGACTAAAGGCGTTGATCCTTATCGCTGGCAGAACCCGTCGGTGCAGGAGGTCTTTGAACCTGGCTCAACCGGCAAAGTCATCACTTATTCAGCTGCAATGGAGGAAGGAAAGATCACTCCTGAAAGCATTCTGACAATTCCATACACCTTGAAGCGATCGGTAAAGACTTTCCATGATCACGAAAAACATCCGACCCAATACCTCACGGCGACTGGCGCTCTTGCCGTCTCGAGTAACACCGGAGCGATTCAAGTTGGGGAGATGCTCTCGAACGAGAAGCTTCATGATTACTTAGTTAAATTCGGAGTGAGTATCAAGCCCGGATCTGGATTGCCTGGTGAGGAATCCGGCAAGTTATTGGCCGTCAAAGATTGGTCTGGCACCACTGCACCAACAGTTGCCTTTGGTCAGGGATATTCATTGACTGCGATGCAAGCGACTTCGGTCTTTGCCACGATTGCCAACAATGGCGTACGCGTCACGCCGACATTGGTGGCAGGAGTGAGTGATGCAGCAGGAAGATTCACTCCAGCAAGTCAGCAGAAATCAATCAAAGTCATCAGCAAAGAAACGGCCCAAACAGTCCGCTTGATGATGGAGAGCGTTGTTTCTGCATCAGGCACAGCGCCATCGGCTGCAATACCTGGTTATCGCGTCGCAGGAAAGACTGGAACGGCACAGCGAATCGATGATTCCTGTGGTTGCTATCGCGGATATACCGCGTCATTCATTGGTTTTGCTCCAGCGGATAAACCTGCCTATGTTGTGAGTGTCATCATCCAAGATCCGAAGGGGATTCATTGGGGTGGACTTCTTGGTGGGCCAGTCTTCAAGAAGGTCATGAGTTTTGTTCTGCAGAGCCAGCACATTCCGCCAACAGCGCCCGCCACGATGAAATACGCTCTCTCCAGAGCCGAACTCGAAGCGCGAAACGCCACCACAAAGACCAACTGATCATGCGTCCTTATCACTCACCGGTTCGTTCCTTCGGTGAGTGCGCTAGTTTCTTAGGGGCTCGAGTCGAGAAATCCGAGATCGAGATTCGCGGCATCTGTAGCGATTCACGGAGCGTTGAAGCAGACGATCTCTTTGTCGCACTTCCTGGACTCCATCACCATGGGATCGAATTTCTCGCCGGCGCGCGAGCGCGTGGTTGTCGCGCGATCGCGACCGATGATGCTGGTGCGAAAGTCCTGCGAAGCGAGAGCGCAGATGCTGCTCTCGTGGTGATCAAAGATCCGCGCACGATTCTTGGTCCGCTCTCTAGTTGGTTTTACGGCATACCTAGTTCCCAGATGAAAGTTCTGGGCGTCACAGGAACCAACGGAAAGACCACAACCACCTATCTTCTCCACCAAATCCTTTCTGCCTCCGGTCAAGAAGCTGGATTGATCGGGACGATTGAGAATCGAATAGGGAGTGAGGTTGTTGCCGCCACCCATACGACACCAGAGGCCGATTCCTTACAGCGACTCCTGGCAACAATGAATGAACGACATTGCACATCCGTCGCAATGGAAGTCAGCAGCCATGCACTGGCTCTTCACCGTGTTCAAGGGACGCGTTTTCACGCAGTGGCTTTTACCAACCTCAGCCAAGATCATCTTGATTTCCATCAAACGATGGAGAATTACTTTCAAGCCAAGCGATCTCTCTTCACCACTGACTATGCCGATCGAGCATTGATGATGATTGATGACGATTATGGCGCTCGACTTTTTAAGGAAGTTTCAATTCCTTCCCTCTCGCTCTCGGTGAGGAATCCCAAGGCGAATTGGCACTATTCGAGCGTTGAAAGAATTTCAGGTGGATATGCCCTCTCTATCCGCGGCGAAGGCGGAGTGCTGATCGAGGGGACTTTGCGATTATTGGGTGAACACAATCTTGCCAACGCCCTTGTTGCTGTCGCCATGGCAACTGAAGCAGGAGTTGATCCGCTTGTGATCGGTCGAACCTTGGAGCTACTCACTCCGGCTCCTGGCAGATTAGAAAGCGTTGATTGCGGGCAGGATTTCATCGCACTTGTCGACTATGCCCATACTCCCGATGCCGTAACACGAATTCTGTCGACAGTCCGTGGTTTCACAACAGGAAAAGTGATTGCGGTCCTGGGATGCGGCGGCGATCGAGATGCCACAAAACGTCCGCTGATGGGCAAGGCGCTCCTTGATGGTGCTGATCATGCAATTTTCACCAGCGACAATCCGAGAAGTGAAAAACCAAGTGCGATCTTGGCCGACATGACCCGCGGTCTCCAACTCCATTCCGATTCCAAGATAATCGAAGATCGCAAGGAGGCGATTGTGGCGGCAGTAAGAAGTGCGGCCGCAGGTGATGTCGTGATCATCCTTGGGAAGGGCCATGAGAGCGGACAAGAGATCGCAGGCGTGAAGCATCCATTTAGCGATCAAAAAATCTTGGCGGAGTTGATTACCCCATGATTGAAATGACTGCGCAAGAGATCGCCGAGATCGTTGGTGGTCAATTCCACGGCCCTGCCTCACTTTCTGTAAAAGCAGGGTGTGTCTTTGATTCACGATCGGTGAAACCTGGCGACATCTTCCTGGCTCTCAAAGGTGAAAAAACCGATGGCCATGAATTTATCGCCGATGCCAAGAGTCGCGGTGCGGCACTTGCGCTCACCACGCGTTCTGTGGACATGCCACATATTCTCGTTTCAGATGTTCTCGCCGCTGTCGCTTCGTTGGCGGCACATGTTCGCCGCAAATTGAAAGAATTGACGGTAATTGGGATCACCGGTTCGCAAGGCAAGACCACCACAAAAGACATCCTCAATACCGTTCTCTCACAGGTCGGATCGACCGTTGCGGCTCAAGGTTCGTTCAACAATGAATTAGGCGCACCATTGACACTGTTGAACTGTTCACCTGCGACGCGATTTTGCATCGTCGAGATGGGCGCTCGGCATATGGGAGATATTGCAGCGCTTGCCAAGATCGCAGCACCGAACGTTGGTGCCGTTCTCAAAGTCGGAACTGCCCATCTCGGTGAATTCGGTTCTCGATCGAAGATTGCCCAGACCAAAGCCGAATTAATCCATGGCCTTAGCGATGGCGGAATCGCAATTTTAGGTTGTTACGACGAATTCACTCCCGCTATGGCAGTCGGGCTTAATCGAACTGTCATCACATTTGGCGAGAGCGCAGATTGCAAAGTTCGCGCGGCCGACCTTGAGATCCGTGGGGGATTTCCTCATTTCGATCTGGTGACTCCAGAAGGTCGTGAACCGGTGAGTTTGCGATTGCTCGGAGCTCATCAAACTGCCAACGCACTCGCAGCGGCAGCGATTGCTTATTCCTTGGGGGTCTCAACGCTTCACATCGCTTCGGCTCTCTCCAGTCATGAACCAACATCTCGTTGGCGTATGGAGCTCCATGAGCTAGATGGAATCGTGCTGATCAATGATTGTTATAACGCCAACCCTGAAAGTATGACGGCAGCCCTTCGAACACTTGCACTTCTCAGTCAAGAACACGGTGGCAGGTCGTGGGCATTCCTCTCAACGATGCATGAATTGGGAGATGAGTCGGCATCTCTTCATCATGAGGTTGGAGCTCTGGCCCATGAATTGAAGATTGATCACCTCGTAGCAATCGCCAATCGCGACCTTCTGCTTGGTTCGGCTCGTTCAGAGACCCACGAGCATTACTGTTCTGATTCCAAAGAGGCCGCATTGCTGATTGATAGATTTGAATCAGGAGATGTCATCTTGGTCAAAGCCTCGCGAGCAGAACATCTAGAAGAATTGGCCGCGAAGATTGTGGAAAGAATGGGAGATAAACAATGAGAGGAATACTGGTCGCGGGGCTCTTCGCATTTCTCTTCTCGTTCTTCGTCACACCACTTTTCATCAAATATCTGGCACAACGCGGTTATGGGCAGCAGATTCGCGATGATGGTCCAAAAACGCATCACGTCAAAAGAGGAACTCCGACGATGGGCGGAGTGGTACTAGTGCTTGCGGCAATAATCGGCTATCTCATCTCACATCTGATAACAGGAGCTGTCATCAGCATCTCTGCGCTCCTTGTGATCGGTTTGATTGTCGGACTGGGTTTTGTAGGTTTCCTTGATGATTGGCTCAAAGTAGTAAAACAACGGTCACTCGGTCTTCGCGCCCGCGAGAAACTCTTAGGTCAAGCACTTGTTGCCGGAGTATTTGCAACGCTGGCTTTACGTTTCCCTGACGAGCGCGATCTCTCGCCGATCTCGCAACATCTTTCTACAGTGCGCGATACCTCAATCATCTTGGGCACCGCTGTAGTGATCATCTGGGCGATCTTCCTCGTCCTTGGCTCGAGCAATGGCGTCAATCTCACCGATGGTCTTGATGGACTCGCAAGCGGCGCAGCGGTGATGTCATTTCTTGCCTTCACATTGATCGGCGTTTGGGAGTTTGGTCAGCGTTGCGAAGTGGTTCTGACCTCGAACTGTTATCAGGTTCGCGACCCGCTGGATATGGCCGTCCTAGCATCTGCTCTGGCGGGGGCATGTGCTGGATTCCTTTGGTGGAATGCTTCTCCAGCAAGGATCTTTATGGGAGATACCGGTTCGCTCGCTCTCGGTGGTGCGCTTGCAGGACTTGCAATGACGCTACGTACTGAGTTGTTGTTGGTTCCCATCGGGGGACTGTTCGTCATCATCACACTTTCTGTGATTATCCAGACCACATACTTCAAGATCTCAGGTGGAAAACGAGTATTTAAAATGGCACCGCTCCAACATCATTTTGAACTGCTGGGTTGGGGCGAAGTAACAATCGTCATCCGATTCTGGATTATCGCTGGACTTTGTGTGGCAGCAGGTCTAGGTCTGTTCTATGCCCAGTGGGTCGTTGCCTAAGTGTCATCTTCTTCCTCTGCTCCCTTTCTCACAAGTCTTCGTGACGCAAAAGTTCTTATTTTCGGCGCAGGAGTCACGGGCGCCCCGACCGAAGAATTCTTAACCGAATATGGCGCCCAGGTCACCGTCCTTGATGAGAAGAAATCCGGGAGCGGAATTTCTAACTCTCTTCCAGATTTGCAGGGAGGCAAATTCGATCTTGCTGTCGTTTCTCCCGGCTGGAAACTCGACCATCCTTGGATTACTTCGGTCAAGAGTGCTGGCATCCCAGTGCTCAGTGAGATCGATCTTGCTTGGCGAGCAAAGCAAGAGTTATGCCCCAACCAACGTTGGATCGGATTGACAGGAACAAACGGAAAGACCACCGCCGTTCAGATGGCAGAGGCGATTGCACTGTCAGCTAATATCAAATCTCAAGCATGCGGCAATGTCGGCACAACAGTCATCGAAGCAGTGAGTGCAGCAGAGGCAGATCTGCTCATCCTCGAACTTTCCTCGTTCCAGCTCGACTGGAGTGAAGAATTCCAACTGGAAAGCGCTGCCATTCTCAATATCGCAGCCGATCACATCGATTGGCATGGAAGTTTCGATGCCTATGCTTCTGCAAAATTTCGGATCGCTTCCCGCACCAAGAAATTGATTCTCAATGCTTCCGACCCGGAGATTACAAAACGAGCTTTGCATGTGGCCGTTCCTATCACCTATTTCTCGTTGGAAACTCCGGCGCCGCATCAGATCGGGTTGGTGGAGAATCTGATTGTCGATCGCGCTTTTATCTCTGGTGATGCCGAAGCGCTCTTCGAGTTAGCGGATGTAAAGCCTGCCGCGCCTCACAACGTCCTCAATGCGATGGCGGCAGCGGCTCTGATTCGTTCGATTGGAGCACCTGCAGAGAACATCGGTCCAGCATTGAGAAATTTCGTCTTGGATCACCATCGACTGGAAATTGTTGGTGAATTTGATGGCACGACCTGGATTGATGACTCCAAGGCCACAAATCCCCACGCTGCGCTTGCCGCCCTCCAATCACAACTCAGCGCAATCTGGATTGCAGGCGGGCTCGCTAAGGGCGCTCAGATGGATGAGCTGGTGAAAAAAGTTGGCTCACGAATGAAGGCAGCGATCATGATCGGAACAGATGCCCCAATCATCGAGGGCGCACTTCGAGAACACGCACCTCAAGTACAACGTCACATGATGGAACCATCACTCAAAGGTGCAGCACTGATGAAGGAAGTGGTGGCGTGCGCCAAGAAGATTGCAGGACCGGGCGACACGGTGCTGCTAGCGCCGGCCTGCGCCTCCATGGATCAATTCAAGAACTATGCAGAGCGTGGCGAACTTTTCGCTGCTGCAGTACGAGAGGCGCACAATGCTAAATAAGACTGGGTCACATAACACGAGAACTCCACTTTTCTCCAAGCCGACATCGGCCTATTACCTCATCCTTGGTTCGGTCACCATCCTCACCGGATTAGGACTTGTGATGGTCCTAAGTGCGAGTTCGGTCACGGCATTAAACGAATCAGGGAATTCTTTTGCCGTCGTCGTACGTCAAGCGCTCTTTCTCGCGCTCTCGATTCCACTGGCGTGGCTTGCGATGAATCTCAAAGAATCTCTCTGGATACCGATTGCTCGTGCTTCATTTATCGTCTCTGCCATCTTCTTGATTCTGCCCCAAGTTCCTGGCATCGGAAAGACTGTTGGCGGCAATACCAATTGGATTGGCATTGGTTCCTTCACAATCCAACCAAGCGAATTCGCCAAAGTTGGATTGATCATCTGGTGCGCATTACGCCTTCGTATCCATGATGCCCGCATTGCCAGAGGCGAGTTCAGCAATCCACTCTTCTTGATTCTTCCTGGAGTGGCAGTGATGATGTTGCTGATCCTGTTGGGCAAGGATCTCGGCACCGCTGTGGTGGTCGCAGCCATCGTCGGCGGAATGCTCTTCATCTCAGGGATACCGATGCGTACTTTGGGTTTCTTCGGGGTTATTTTCGGCGCTGGATTTGCCGGACTCGTCTTCACATCGCAGAACCGACTCAATCGATTCTCGGCATTCTTCGATCCCTTCTCTCAGCAAAACTACAAAGGAGTGGGATGGCAGCAGGCCCATAGCATCATGGGACTTGCTTCAGGCGGAGCGCTCGGAACCGGTCTTGGTTCAAGCAAACAGAAGTGGGGCAATCTCCCAGAAGCGCATACAGATTTCATCTTCGCCGTTATCGGAGAAGAACTCGGATTACTGGGAACACTTGCCGTGCTCTCTCTTTTCACAATTCTTATTTTGGCAATCTTTCGAGTGGCGCTGCGATCGCCGAATTCATTTGAACGCTATGCCACCGCGGGAGTCGGATGTTGGTTTGCAGTTCAAGTTTTGCTCAATATCGGAACGGTCATCTCGGTAATGCCTGTGGTTGGTGTGACCTTGCCGTTCATCTCCTATGGTGGCTCCTCGCTGCTCTCTTCATTTATCGCGATGGGTTTTGTCCTAGGCGTACTTAAGCGCGACCCCGTTATTGCAGCAGAGATAAAGGAGAAGAAAGCCGCTCGCGCTGCGAGAGGATAGGCATATGACGCTTCGAATTCTGCTCGCCGGTGGCGGTACGGCAGGACATATCGAGCCGGCTCTTGCAGTCGCAGATGCAATTCGAAAAGTGCGAAGTGATGCCGAATGCATCTTTCTTGGAACCCGTGAGGGACTGGAGAATCTCCTCATTCCAAAGGCTGGGTATCAACTTCGCACCATCCCTAAAGTCACACTTCCACGAGGATTTTCTCCGGCAACTTTGACATTTCCTTTCCGGATCATCGCCTCATTTCTTTCATCCAGAGAGGCAATCAAAGGCGCCGATGTGGTCATAGGTTTTGGCGGTTATGTCAGCGCCTCTGCATATTTAGCGGCAAAATCTCTTGGCATCCCCATCGCAATCCATGAAGCAAATGCAAAACCAGGTTGGGCCAATCGATTGGCACGTCGCTGGGCGAGAGTTGTTGCAACGACTTTTGAAGAAGTGAGAGAGTCATGGCCGAGTTCGGTTTTGACTGGCATTCCTCTTCGCGAACCCGTTGTCGCAATTCATGGAATGTCGGCTGCACAGCGAGATGAGTTCCGACGTTTGCATTGTGAAAGCTGGGGTTTTGATCCTTCCCGGCCCGTCGTTGCGATCTTCGGCGGATCTCAAGGCTCTCGGCATATCAACTCCGTCATTGCCGAATTCCTTGCATCAAGGAGCGAGAGAGGAAATTGCCAGATCATCCACGCCTCCGGAGTTAACAATCCACTTCCGAAATCATCCGCTGGCTATCTTCCGGTTCCTTATTTCCACGATATGGCCTCCATCTATGGGAGTGCAGATCTGCTCATTACTCGAAGCGGCGCTGTGACCTGCGCTGAGATTGCAACAGTGGGTAGTTATGCCATCTTGATTCCACTGCCGCATGGGAACGGGGAACAAGTCACCAACGCTGATTCGCTCGTGCGCCAAGGTCGAGCGATCGCAATTTCAGATTCCCAATTCACTGCGGAATGGCTCAAAGAGAAACTTCCTGCCGCGCTCATGTCAGCTGAGTCATTGGGGCGGATGCCCTCAGCAGTTCATATCGGCGCAGCGGAGCGGATCGCAGATCTGGCGTTGGCCGCGGCGGTGGTGCAGCAATGACTGCAGATTGGTCAGGTAGACGCGTTCATTTCGTAGGTATCGGTGGCTCTGGCATGAGCGGAATCGCCAAGATTGCCCTAGCGCGCGGGGCAACAGTGAGCGGTTCGGACCTGCATCCATCTCCGGTTTTAGAGAGTTTAAAAGCCTCCGGTGTTTCTATCTTTCTTGACCATGATGCAAAAAATGTCGCAGGATTGAATCGCGATAAGGACAGCATCGTTCGATCCAGTGCCATTCCAGTTTCCAATCCAGAACTTCGCGCTGCGCACGATAACGGCATGCCAATCTGGGAGCGAGCGAACTTTCTAGCCGAGCTGATGCAAGGTTATACATCCGTTGCGGTTGCGGGTACGCACGGCAAGACAACCACAACCTCAATGCTCACTGTGGCGCTACAACATTGTCGACTCGATCCATCGTTTGCAATCGGTGCTGCCGTTCGCAATTCTGGAACGAATGCCCATCATGGGACCGGGAATATTTTCGTGGTCGAAGCTGATGAGTCGGATGGATCATTCATCGCGTACAAACCATCAGGGGCAATCATCACCAATATCGAACTGGACCATGTCGATAACTTCAAAGACCTGGCAAGTATCGATAGAGCATTTGAAAGTTTCATTGCGAGTATGGCCCGCAGTGCATTTCTCGTGGCGTGTATCGACGACCCCGGTGTAGTCAGACTGCTGAAGAAACTTCCGATATTGCGTGCTGATATCTCTATCATCACATATGGCGAATCCGCCGATGCAGATCTTGTGATTGATCGAGTTCATTTGGCGGCGCGAAGCGCTCGGGCTCGAGCGACATTGCGGGGAAGTGTTCTCGGCGAATTAGAACTTACTATTCCCGGGCGTCACAATCTGCTCAACGCTGCTGCCTCTCTTGCCGCAGGAATCGAACTCGGAGCTCCGGCAGCGGAAATCATTGCCGGGCTGGCAATTTTCACTGGCGCTCGACGTCGTTTTGAAATCAAAGGTGTATCGGCAGGCATCACCGTGGTTGATGACTATGGCCATCATCCAACGGAGATTCGGGCGACCTTGGCCACCGCACGTGATTTCGTCGGATCAGGACGAGTTATCGCGATTTTCCAGCCACACCGCTTCAGTCGAACCCAAGCATTCGCAGCGGAATTTGCTAGCGAATTGAACAGTGCCGATCTGGTCTATCTTCTTGAGATCTATCCAGCGAGTGAGAAACCAATCCCAGGAATCACCTCGCACTCGATTGCATCCAAGATGGATGCTTCAAAGGTCATCTATGAACCGTCTATGCCAGAGGTCATCGCCTCTGTAGTAAAGCAAGCGCGGGCGGGTGATCTCATCCTGACTCTTGGAGCCGGGGATGTCAGCTCTCTTGCTCCCTTGATTATTGCAAATCTCTCCGAATGAGAAAGAAGCGAGTATTTCGGAGCTTGACCGCCGTTGTGGCGCTACTCCTCCTTCTTGCTCTCACCTATCTCTTTGGTTGGTCATCGATCTTTTCGGTGAAAAAAGTGACGATCGCACTTCCTGATTCTCTTGTAGCAAAAGAAATAAAGACCGTTCTTGACGCTCCGCCAGCAGCCATCACCATCGGCGAGAAACTGGCGCGAGTAGACAAACGGGTCATCAACGCTCGGCTTCGCACTTTACTTTGGGTTGACAAAGTTTCCATTCGAAGGAATTTCATCAACGGCGAGGTTCGCATCGGAATTACCCCACGTGATCCGATCGCCCAACTCAGTGGGGCAGGCGCCACCATCACTTATCTCTCTAGCAATCTGGAATTCTTCACCTTGGCTGCAAGCGCCGTGAAGTCTGCATCGAGCGCTGGTGCAGGGGATTGGGGCGCTCTTCCAATCTTGCGAGAATCCGCGCGAGATCGCGCCACCCTGGAGGACATCAAGACCCTCATTACCGCGATGGCGAAGGCGAATATCGAATTGCTGGCTATCTCAGCGCCGAGTCCAGGCGATGTGAGTTCGAGCATCAAGATCAATGGCAAGAAGGTAGAGATTCTCTGGGGGAGTGTCCAAGAGTTGGAGTTAAAAGAGCGCGTTTTAGAAGCACTTCTTGCCGCACCTGAGAATAAATCAGTGAAGAGAATTGATCTTTCCGATCCCATCAATCCAACAGTTCGATAAGTAAGAAAAAAATATTTCTCTCTAACTCATTCGTGTCGGTGTTTGATAGCAGGGCCTTGCGCGCCTACTTTTGCGCGCACATTCAGAGGAAACTCTAAGTCTAAAGTTGAGAATTAGAGTTCAAAGAGAGGCAGAAAGTGGCGACTCCGCAGAATTATTTGGCAGTCATCAAAGTTGTTGGCGTTGGTGGCGCAGGCGGCAATGCAGTGAATCGAATGATCGATGCCGGATTGAAAGGTGTCGAATTCATTGCGATCAACACTGACACCCAAGATTTATTGATGTGTGATGCTGATGTGAAATTGGATATCGGCAGAAAACTCACGCGTGGTCTTGGCGCCGGTGCAAATCCCGAAGTCGGCAAACAAGCGGCGATCGATCACACCGAAGAGATTGAAGAAGCACTTCGCGGTTCAGATATGGTCTTTGTTACCGCGGGCGAAGGTGGCGGAACTGGAACTGGTGGCGCTCCCGTTGTTGCAAAGATTGCCAAAGAACTCGGCGCTCTCACCGTTGGTGTTGTCACTCGACCATTTACTTTCGAAGGCAAACTTCGCGCCAATCGCGCAGAAGAAGGAATCGAAGAATTGCGCAAGGAAGTCGATACGCTCATCGTCATTCCAAATGATCGACTGCTCTCCATCTCTGATCGATCAATCTCAGCGCCAGAAGCATTTAAATCAGCAGATGCCGTACTCCTCTCGGGTGTTCAAGGAATCACTGAATTAATCACCACGCCAGGTCTTATCAATCTTGATTTCGCAGATGTGAAGAGCGTGATGGCCGGTGCAGGTTCTGCATTAATGGGAATTGGATCGGCACGTGGCGAATCTCGCGCCACTCGCGCTGCCGAACTTGCGATCTCATCACCACTTCTTGAGGCATCGATTGATGGCGCCCGTGGCGTTCTCCTCTCGATTGCTGGCGGATCAGATCTAGGACTCTTTGAGATTCATGAAGCCGCAAACTTGGTCAATCAGAGCGCACATCCTGATGCCAACATCATCTTTGGAACGGTCATTGATGATGCACTGGGTGATGAAGTCCGCGTGACTGTCATCGCAGCCGGATTCGAAGGTGGCGCACCAAAGCGAATCGAAATGCCGGTCATCACCGCAGCGGCCCTCAACGGCCAAGCAGATCCAATTCCCGCTAACGATCCGATTGCGGTCGCGACTGCCGAACCTGAGAAGCCTCGCCGCCGGATTACTTTCCAGGAATTGGTCAATGAAGATGAGATTGATGTTCCTGATTTCATGAAGTAAGGCGAGATGGCACGGGCTGTCTTCACTGATCGTCACGGGGGAGTCAGCACCGGGGCATTTCGTGATTTAAATCTTGCACTTCATGTTGGCGACAACCCCACTTCGGTAGTAGAAAACCGAAACATTCTTGCTCGCTCTCTCGGAGTTGATCCGGCACAAGTTTTTTATATGAATCAAGTTCATGGCAAAGACGTTGCCACCATCACCTCCGCCAGTGATTCGACGAACCCTGCTGCCGTAGATGCGCTCTTTACTACCGAGCCAGGCCTGGCTTTGGTTGTCTTGACCGCAGATTGCATCCCGCTACTGATGTATTCCAAGGGCGCGATCGCCGCAGTTCATGTGGGTCGTAAAGGCTTGGTCGCAGGAATCGCGACTGAAGTCATCGACCTTTTCGCCGAACAGAACATCTCTGCCGATCAAATCAGCGCTGAACTAGGAGCTTCAATCTGCGGCGGATGCTACGAAGTAGAGATGGAGATGTACCGCGATGTTGTTGCTCAGATTCCAGCCACTGCGACCGATGAAGAGCGACATTGTTTGGATCTAGTTTCAGGTCTTCACTCCCAATTAGAGAGCGCAGGAATTCGTAGCGTTATCTCGACTCGATGCACCTTCGAAGATGATAATTATTTTTCCTATCGACGTGATGATCGGACCGGCCGGCAGGGGAGCGTGGTGATGCTGTGAGTTCGAGGATCGAGGAACTAAGGGAGCGTTTAGCGGAGATCCATTCCAAGATCCCGTCGGATCGGACATTGATTGTTGTGACCAAGACCTTCCCCGTCAGCGATGCGCAGCTGCTCTATGACCTTGGCGAGCGGAATTTTGCGGAGAATCGAGATAGCGAAGGCCAAGCAAAATCTTCGATCCTTCCCAATGATGCTATCTGGCATTTTCAAGGCGAGATTCAGAGTCAGAAGATTCGCTCCATCCTTTCCTGGGCCGACTACATCCATTCCCTCGATGAACTGCGACATGCAGAGAAGATCTCCGCTATCGCATCCGAGATGGGAAAGAGGCAGAAAGTATTTGTGCAGATCAGTCTTGATCCCGAACCTGGAATTCGTGGCGGTGTGGACCCAAAGAATCTCGATGCATTGATTGAAGCAATGATCAATTTGTCGGGGCTAGAACTTGTGGGAGTGATGGGAATTGCGCCACTTCACGGTGATCCGGCTCGAGCTTTTGCTCGACTTCAAGCGCTATCGGACCAGGTGAGTCATCAGGTGCCACAAGCCACCGCGATATCGGCGGGAATGAGCGATGATTTCGAGATCGCCCTTCGTTTTGGAGCGACACATCTTCGATTGGGCAGTTCAATCCTCGGCTCTCGACACTCGCCACTCTAAAATTTCGCTCATGGCTAACGCATTGAAAAAATTCACTGATTACCTCGGCCTGACCGAGGGCGAAGAGTTGGAGAGTTCAACCCCAGCTCGCATCGGAACCACTTCCCCCGTGGCCGCACCGAAGACTCGACTTGCAGTTGCTACTTCCACACCTGCTGTCGCTGCTCAACCACAGAGCATGGATCGCATCGTTTCCATCACGCCCCGTGTTTACGGCGATGTACGCGCAATCGGCGAGTACTACCGTGAAGGAAATCCTGTGATTATGAATCTCGACAATATGGATGATTCAGAGCGTAAGCGTCTGATTGATTTTGCATCTGGTTTAGTTTTCGGACACTCTGGAAAGATCGAGAAGGTCACATCGCGCGTCTTCTTGCTCACCCCGCCTCATGTCTCCATCAGCAGTGAAGAGAAGAGCGCAGCGGCAGAGGCATCTTTTTTCAACCAGAGCTGATCACCTCACTTCGTGGTTAACGTCACTGGGTGGATCGCCACCCTCCTTGATCTCTTTCTTTTCGCGCTCTTTGCACGATTGATCATTGACTATGTTCGAATGTTCAAGCCTGGCTGGCGACCACGTGGAATCTTGCTTCCGCTTCTCGAAATCATCTACACCATCACCGATAGGCCACTCTCCTTCGTCCGTCGTTTCGTGCCACCGTTACGTCTCGGCCCAGTCGCCCTCGACCTCTCTTTCATAATCCTCTTCTTTGGGGTTCAATTACTGAGCAACTTCTTGAGATAGTCACCCACTCGAGAAGTTCTGTTACGTCGAGGGAAAGATCGAGGAAGGGGCGAAGGTGGAACGCAGCGCCGCACTCGAACTTGATCAGAGAGATCCGCTTCATAGTTTCAAAGAACAATTCGTCATCGCAGATCCGGATACTTGCTACCTGGATGGGAATTCGCTCGGCCGATTGCCTCACGCCACGATTCGCGCCATCAATGAATTCCTCACGCAGGAGTGGGGTAGAGAGGTAGTCACTGGCTGGTCACATTGGGTCGATGAGGCCCAATCGGTCGGAGATCTCATCGGCAGAAGCGCTCTCGGTGCCGCTGCCGGCCAAGTACTCGCCTGTGACACAACCTCAGTCAACTTCTACCAACTCGCTTCTGCAGCGATTGCAGCGCGCTCAGGCCGAAAGACGATCATCACCGATGCTGCTAACTTCCCTACTGATCGATACATCCTGCAAGGTCTTGCAAAGAATCTCGGTTTGACATTAGTCGTGATCGATAACGAAGACCCATCTATTGCCCAACATGAATTGATCACTCCAGAACTTCTCGAGAAATATATGAGCGATGATGTTGCTCTGGTCAGTCTCGAAGTCGTCCAATACAGATCAGGTGCTCGACAGAACATCAAAGCAATCAATGATGTAGTCGCAAAGCATGGCGCACTCATGCTCTGGGATGCCGCTCACGCGATCGGTTCAGTTCAGTTGGATTTCGATTCCAATCAGGTAGGACTTGCAGTTGGTTGTACCTACAAATATGGCAACTCCGGCCCTGGCGCTCCCGCCTGGCTCTACGTCTCAAAGAAGATGCAGCACGAGCTCCACGTGCCGATTCAAGGTTGGTTCGCACAGCGGGATCAATTCGCGATGGGCCCCACATTTGAGAAAGATCAATCTATTCGTGGCTTTCAAATTGCAAGCCCATCACTGATGGGACTTCGTTCTATCAAGAGCGCATTTGAGATGATCGAATTGGCAGGAATTGCTGCCATTGAGAAGAAGGCTGCGGCAGGAACATCGATGATGATCGCTCTTTTTGACCAATGGCTCGCTCCTCTGGGATTCACGCTCAATACTCCTCGCGATGCCAGATCACGTGGCGGACATATTTCTCTGGTCCATCCCGAAGCGGAGCGCATTTCGGTCGCTCTGCGAAAGTTCGCCAATGTCATCCCTGATTACCGCGTCCCCAATTCAATCCGAGTCGCGATCTCGCCACTTGCTACCTCTTATGTCGAGGTCTATGACGGCTTCCAGCGGATACGTGACTTAGTCGCATCGAGAAAATATGAGGAGATTTCAGGACAGGATTCGAGAGTTACATGAGCAGCGAATCCGCCTCGAATTACAGCTCCTATCTCAAAGTAGATGAACTTCTCGACCTGCAAAATCCCCTTTCTGGCGAGCATGATGAACTTCTCTTCATCGTCATTCACCAGAGTTATGAGCTTTGGTTCAAAGAACTGATCCATGAATTCAAAGCAGCACAAGTTTCCCTGGAAAAGGGCGATACTCATCGGGCGTTATCGATTTTGGGTCGAATCCGTACTATCTTGAAGATCTGCGTCGCTCAAGTAGATATCTTGGAAACGATGACACCACTTCAATTCAATTCCTTCCGGGATCGACTCGGTGCATCGTCAGGTTTCCAATCCGCCCAATTCCGCGAAGTGGAAGCTCTGCTCGGCCGAAGGGATTCTCGCGCAGCAACACATCTGCTTCCTGATGATCGGATCCGAGTCGAAGGCCATATGAAAGTTCGTTCCATTTGGGACTCGATGTTGCGATACGTCCATGGACGCGGATTCTCGATACCTGCAGAGATTCTCAACCGCGATACCACCATCGCCTACAAGCCAGAGAAGAAAGTTCAGGATGCCCTCATCGATCTCCATAGAAAAGATCCGGAGGCAAGTCTTGTTTGCGAGCGACTTGTCGATATCGACGAAGGCTTACAAGAGTGGCGTTATCGTCATGTAAAGATGGTCGAGCGAACAATCGGTCACAAAACTGGAACGGGTGGTTCAAGTGGTGCTGATTATTTGGCTAGCACTCTCTTTCATCCGGTATTTCCAGATCTCTGGGAGATTCGCAGCTCCTTTTGATTGGTTTTCTGTTCGACTTGGCGCTAGTTCGGGTGTCGAGTGAGGTGAAGGGCTAACCCAAGTTCTTCATCACTGGTCTTGATCTTCTCATCGCGAGTAAAAGTAAGTGCCAACACCTCTTCGCTGATATGTACTGCGCCAGATTCGATGGCTGAAACGTTCTCCGCAGCAGCATTCCATCGGACATCGATTCGATCTGAGACATCGAAACCGGATTCTTTCCGTTTATCTTGGATGGCACGGATTGCTTCACGGACGATGCCTTGGGCGATGAGCTCGGGGGTAAGAGTGAGATCCAGCGCAACGCTCTCTCCAGAGTGAGATGCCACAGCCCATCCGGTGCGAGGAGTCTCAGTGATGACTAGGTCTGCCTCACTGATCTCTGCTTCTGATGAACCATAGGAAATCACGACTTTTCCTTCACGACGTACTTGGGCAACAAGTTCTGTTGCATCCATTGCTGTTAGTGATTTTGCGATCGCTTGGACATCCCCGCCGTAGCGAGCACCGAGAGAACGGAAGTTCGCTTTTATTGAAACATCCACAAGGTCACCTCCTGCTCCAGAGAGATCATCGAGAGCGATGACATTGAGTTCATCGGCGATTTGCTCTTTCAATTCAGCATCGAGGGATTTCCAGCCAGGGGCTGCGATTAGGGCGCGCGAAAGAGGTTGGCGAATCTTTACCTGGGATTGGGCACGAGATGCACGTCCGAGTTCAACCAGACGCCGGGTCAACGCGACATCGCTGGAAAGTTTTGTTTCGATCGCCGATGAATCAGAGATCGGGAAGTCTGCGAGATGAACAGATTGAGGTTGATCACTTCGCACCTTCTTGATCAATACTTGCCAGACATGTTCGGTGATGAAGGGAACCATCGGCGCCATAACCAAAGTCAAAGTCTCGATGCACTCATAGAGCGTTGTTAGCGCCGCGACCTCGCCATCCCAGAATCTGCGTCGTGATCGTCGGACATACCAATTCGAGAGATCGTCGATGAATGTCGCTATGGCATTTCCTGCACCTTGCGAATCAAAGTTCGCGTATGCCTCATCCGTGGTTTTTACTAGAGCATTCAATTCGCTGAGAATCCAACGATCCATCATTGGCCGATCTTTGATTTTCAACGGTGCACCCAGCGCGAAATCAGAGGCTGAGGCATAAAGGGCAAGGAATGAAACGGTGTTCCAGTAGGTCAACAGGCTCTTGCGCACTACCTCGGAGATGGCTTCATGACCCACGCGGCGAGCGCTCCACGGCGAACCGGAAGCGAGCATGTACCAACGCACGGCATCTGCGCCATGTCGATCCATCAGCGCCATAGGTTCAAGAACATTTCCCAGATGTTTGCTCATCTTCCGTCCATCCTTATCGAGGATGTGGCCGAGACAGAGAACTGTCTTGTATGAGGATTGATCAAAGACCAATGTTCCGATCGCCATCAAGGTGTAGAACCAACCGCGCGTCTGATCGATCGCCTCGCAGATGAAATCTGCGGGATATGCTTCTTTGAATTTGCCGGTCGAACCTTCTTTATGCGGATAGCCCCATTGAGCAAATGGCATTGCCCCTGAGTCATACCAGCAGTCGATAACCTCAGTGGTGCGCGTCATGGTGGCTTGACATTGGGGACAAGGGAAAGTGATCTCATCGACATATGGGCGATGAAGTTCGAGAGAAGTGAGATCTTTCTTCGCCAGCCTTGCTAATTCAGCGCGAGATTCGACGGCACGTTCATGCTTGGACTCGCACTTCCACACAGGAAGTGGCGTTCCCCAATAACGACTTCTTGAAAGAGCCCAATCGATGTTGTTATTGAGCCAATCGCCATAACGACCAGTCTTGATCGTTTCTGGATGCCAATCAGTCTTGTTGTTCTCACGCAGTAGTGCTTCTTTTATTTTGGTCGTGCGGATGTACCAGGAAGGTTGGGCGTAATAGATCAATGGGGTATGGCATCTCCAGCAATGCGGATAGGAGTGTTCATATGGCTGGTGGCGGAAGAGAACACCGCGGGATTTCAGTTCTTTGACGAGAATCTTGTCGGCATCTTTGAAGAACATCGAACCGACAAGTGGCACCCCCACTTCGAAATTCCCATTAGGTTCAATCGGATTGATTACCGGTAGCCCGTATCTTCGACAGGTCGCAAGATCATCTGCGCCGAAGGCAGGGGATTGGTGAACAAGCCCCGTTCCATCCTCCACGGTGACGTAATCTGCCAGGAGTACAAAATGCGAATCAGGAATCTCAACCAGATCCAATGGTCGTTTGTATGGAGTGCGCTCTAAATCTTTTCCTTTGAGTCGAGTGAGAATTTCTGAATCGGCACCGATTGTGCCGAGAAGCGCTTCTGCAATAACGAGAGTCTCGCTCGGCTTCTCATCGGTGGCTTTCGTTCGCGCGACGACATAATCGACATCGGGGTGAACCGCTACAGCAGTGTTGGAAACCAAGGTCCACGGCGTGGTAGTCCAAACCAGCAACTGCGCGCCGAGTTCGGCAAGTGGACCGGAAGTGACGGGGAAACGTACATAGACCGAAGGATCTGTGACTGTTTCATAACCTTGGGCCAATTCGTGATCCGAGAGACCTGTTCCACAGCGCGGGCAATACGGAGCAACGCGGTGATCTTGTACCAGCAGACCTTTCTTATGTATCTGGGCAAGAGACCACCAGACACTTTCTATGTATTCATCAGACATCGTCCAATACGCCTGATCGAAATCGACCCAGAATCCCATTCGTTCTGTCATCGCAGTGAATGCATCAACGTGGCGTTGGACCGATTCGCGACACTTATCGTTGAATGCGGCGATTCCAAATTTCTCGATATCGCCTTTTCCGGAGAAACCGAGTTCTTTCTCTACCGCAATCTCCACCGGCAATCCGTGGCAATCCCATCCAGCTTTGCGGATGACATGTTTGCCCTTCATGGTGTGGAAGCGTGGAAAGACATCTTTGAAAACTCGTGCTTCGATGTGATGAGTGCCTGGCATCCCATTTGCGGTTGGTGGGCCTTCGTAGAAAGTCCACGATTCACCACCAGCGCGTTGCGCCAGGCTTTGATGGAATATCTCTTGGGTCTGCCAAAAAGTGAGGATCTCGCGTTCGATTACGGGGAGATCGATCTGAGGAGAGAGCGCCACGAAAGGCGATTTGTTGCCCACTATTCCTCCTATCGATTCTTCATCATCGCCATGGAGAGCCATGTCAGTGATGAACATTGAATTGATGTGGAGGGGCGATCTACTTTCAAGACCGCGGTACCACCCGCCTTGCAGCCGAGACTGCCGCTTCGTGATTCTTACGTCAGTTCTAGATAAGCCCGAAGGCTCATTTCTTCCGACTCGCTCGCAGGTGATGGCCCGGTCAACGCGTTGCTGTAAGAGAGGTGAAGTCTAATACATCGATCGTGCGAATGAATTGCGCGCCCCTGCTAGCCTTCGCCGTTGTGCCACTGAAAAAGAAGTTATCCAAGGCGGTCTCGCGCTTCACTAAGAAGTCCAAGCCAGCGCCAGCTGCCAAAGCAAAGAAATCTGTAGCGAAGAAATCTCCGGCAAAAAAATCTCCCACCAAGAAAGTTCCGGCTAAGAAAACTGTGGCGAAAAAGTCTCCTGCCAAGAAAGTCGCTCCGGCCAAGAAACCACTTCCACCCAAGAAGCCTCTTCCAGCCAAGAAGCCGCAGGCCGCCATCATCAAAGGCGCACATAAGACCGCACTCACAAGTTCAACCGCTAAGGGCGCAACAACAATTTCGGTCTATAAACCAGAAGTCGAAGCCAGCGATGTCGTCGTCGTAGCAGAGAAACGTTTGGTACTTCCGCCGCCGGTTCGTAAGCCCAAGCCCGGGAAAAAGGCTCCATCATTGAAACCGATCAAGGCTGCACCCGCACCACTTGTCGTAGAAGAGGGAAGCGAGAGTTGGACCGCAACGGAAATGAAAGCGATTCGAAGTGAACTTGCAAAAGATCTCGTTCGTTTGAAGAAGGAACTCGAAGAGGTCGAAAATGAGATGGACGCATTGATCGAGGCCTCGGGCGTTGGCGCCGGCGATGACCAAGCAGATGCCGGATCGAAGACCTTCGAACGCGAACATGAAATGTCACTTGTCTACAACGCTAGAGATATGGTCCTGCAAACTGAGCGAGCTTTAGAGCGAATCGATAATAAGACGTATGGCCGTTGCGAAGATTGCAAGAGTTCCATCGGCAAAGCGCGACTTCATGTCTTTCCTCGAGCCACGTTATGTATGGTCTGCAAGCAGAAGGAAGAGCGCCGCTGACCTCATCTCGTGCCGTGCGAGCGCGACAGCTCTTTGTCATTGTCGCAACATTGGCATTTGGCGCAGATTTGGCTACCAAGAATTGGGCCGTCGCCTCGCTTCAATTTCGAGAACCAATCAAAGTAATCGGAGATTTCCTGCAATTCACGTACACAACAAATAAAGGAGCGGCATTTAACCTCGCTTCTGGTGCGACATACATTCTGACTGCGCTCAAAGCCTGCGTTGCAACCTTCCTGATTTTCTATATGTCGAAGGTAATAAGCCGCGCTTGGGCGCTAGCCCTGGGATTACTTTTTGGTGGCGTTGCTGGAAATCTCTGGGATCGAGGCACAAGATCGCCAGGCAAATGGGCCGGTGAAGTTGTGGATTGGATCCAACTCCCGCATTGGCCCGTCTTTAACATCGCAGATTCCTGCATCGTGGTCTCCGCCTGCCTCATCGCGTTCTTGGCTGCGCGGAATATCGCACCGACGGCGGGAAAGAATCGTGCGGCATGAGCACCGAACGTGAGAAGAAAAGCGTCATCATCGATGAGAAATCTGATGGCATGCGAGTGGATGCCGCCTTGGCAGCGATCTTGGAGCTATCTCGCAGCCAAGTTGCAGATCTGCTCAATGCCGGCGATGTCATCCAGGGAAAGAAGCCACTTTCCAAATCTGATCGCGTTAAAGCAGGAGATCGGATCATCATCACACTTCCGGCACCATTTGATCCGCTCGAACTGCACGAGACTCCGATCGCTGATCTGGAGATCGTGCATGATGATCAGGACGTCGTTGTCATCAACAAACCAGTAGGAGTAGCAGTTCACCCCAGTCCAGGATGGACCGGAGCGACAGTTCTGGGTGGGCTGATGGCCAAAGGAATTCGCATTTCAACATCTGGTGCGCAAGAGCGACAAGGAATCGTTCAGCGACTGGATGTGGGGACTTCGGGCTTGATGGTGATTGCAAAGAATGAGAACTCTTACAACAAATTGAAGGATCAATTCCGCTCACGCACTGTCGCCAAGGTTTATCACGCGCTCTTGCAGGGCCATATGGATCCGCCAGAAGGAACCATTGATGCTCCGATCGGTCGACATCCGAAAGAGGATTATCGTTTTGCGGTCGTTGGTGATGGCAAGCCGAGCATCACGCACTATTCGTTGATTGAGTATTTCGCCGGCGCATCACTTGTTCGAGTTGAACTTGAGACTGGTCGCACACATCAAATTCGAGTGCATTTCACCGCACTTCGTCATCCACTTGTGGGCGATCTTGCTTATGGAGGTGATCCAGTCTTAGCAGATCGGCTGGGACTTCGCCGGCCATGGCTTCACGCGATAGAACTCACATTCACCCAACCAAGCTCGGGCACACGACTTACTTTTAGCGCTCCATACCCAGAGGATTTGAAGAACTCACTGGAATCGCTGGCCGCGCTCTAGAGACGAGCCGAACGGAAGGCGCGTAATGAGGGGAGTAATCTCCCCGTCCGTGAGCAAGGGCTTCGTACATCTCCATGTCCATACTGAGTATTCAATGCTCGATGGCGCAGCGAAAATCGAGACCTTAGCCAAAGAAGTCGCTCGACTCGGTGATGGCGCTATTGCGATGACAGATCATGGAAATGTTTTCGGTGCATTCGACTTCTATAAGACGATGAAGAGTGCAGGAGTCAAACCGATCATCGGCATCGAGGCCTACGTCGCTCCTGAATCGAGATTTGAAAAAAAGCGCGTCAAATGGGCTGATGGCGGAGAAGATGATGTGTCTGCCGGCGGTGCATATACACATATGACAATGCTTGCTGCGAACAACACTGGTCTTGCCAATCTCTTTCGACTCTCGTCATTGGCCTACCTGGAAGGTTTCTATTACAAGCCACGTATTGATAGAGAGATCCTCGCCCAATACTCCTCTGGGCTGATAGGAACAACAGGCTGCGCTGGCGGTGAGATTCAGACACGTTTGCGTATGGGCGCCTATGCCGAAGCTCGTGCGGCAGCGGCGATCTATCGAGACATCTTCGGTGCTGATAATTATTTCGTTGAAGTTATGGAACATGGAATCGAGATAGAGAAGCGTGTCAAAGATGATCTATTGAAACTTGCAAAGGATTTGGGACTTCCACTTCTGGCAACCAACGATCTTCATTACACCTATCCGGATGATGCTAAGCATCATGCAGCATTGCTCTGCGTCCAATCCAACAGCACTCTCCAAGATCCCAAACGTTTCAAGTTCGATAGCGAGCAGTACTTCCTCAAGGATTCAACGCAGATGCGCGCCCTCTTTAAAGATCTGGAGATAGCCTGCGATAACACGCTTTTGATCGCCGAGCGATGCAATGTCACTCTTCGCGAGAACGAGAATCTTCTTCCCAAATTCCCAGTTCCGGCAGGCGAGAGCGAAGATAGCTGGCTAGTAAAGGAGGCCAATCGCGGCTTGAAGTCGCGTTTTCCGAATGGCGCTCCCGATGGTTATCAAGAGCGACTGGATTTCGAACTTGGCGTGATGACCAAGATGGGTTTTGCCGGTTACTTCCTTGTCGTCGCTGACTTGGTAGCGCACGCAAAAGAAGTCGGTATCAGAGTCGGGCCAGGTCGTGGTTCTGCTGCGGGATCGTTGGTCTCATATTCATTGGGAATAACTGCGCTCGATCCGATCAAACATCGACTACTTTTTGAGCGCTTCCTCAACCCCGATCGCATCTCTATGCCTGATATCGATCTTGATTTCGATGAAAGACGGCGGAGCGAGATGATCAAGTACGCGACGGCGAAATACGGCGATGATCGAGTCGCCCAGATCATCACATTCGGCACGATCAAGACCAAACAAGCGCTAAAAGATGCTGCGAGAGTTCTGGCGCTTCCCTATGCCTTAGGTGAGCGATTAACAAAGGCGCTTCCTCCTTCCATCATGGGCAAAGACATCTCGCTATCGGGAATCTTCGATCGCGACAGTGAGCGGTATCAAGAAGCTGCAGAATTTCGCGCCCTCTATGAAAGTGAAGTGGATGCCAAGAGCGTGGTCGATGTCGCGCGCGGCTTAGAAGGTTTGAAGCGTCAATGGGGAGTTCATGCTGCCGGTGTCATTCTCAGCCGCGAACCCCTTATGGATGTCATCCCTGTTCTTCGCCGTGATGCTGACGGTGCAACGATCACTCAATTCGATATGGGAGCCTGCGAAGCCACAGGTTTACTCAAGATGGATTTTCTTGGTCTTCGAAATCTCTCCGTTCTTGATGATTGCTTGGAAAACATCAAGAAGAATCAAGGAAAGACCGTCGTTCTTGAAGAACTTCCGCTGGAGGATAAGAAGACCTTCGAATTGCTCTCCAGAGGAGAGACGTTGGGAGTCTTCCAGCTCGATAGTGCGCCGATTCGAGCACTTCTCCGTTCGATGGCCCCCGATTCATTCGAAGATATCTCTGCTGTTATTGCGCTTTATCGTCCTGGGCCGATGGGCGTGAATGCACACAATGATTATGCCGATCGCAAGAACAAACGAAAGAAGATCGAACCGATCCATCCGGAACTTTCCGCACCACTGAGTGAAATTCTGCAAGACACCTATGGATTGATCGTCTATCAAGAACAAGTTATGGCGATCGCCCAGAAAGTCGCAGGTTTCTCTCTCGCTCGAGCGGATATTTTGCGAAAGGCGATGGGAAAGAAAATCAAAGAGATCCTCGATAAGGAGTACATCCCATTTGAAGCAGGAATGAAAGCCAATGGATATTCCGTCGGTGCAATAAGTGAACTATGGAAAACCTTGATTCCTTTCTCGGATTACGCCTTCAATCGAGCTCATAGCGCTGGATATGGAGTTGTTTCATTCTGGACCGCTTATTTGAAAGCTAATTTCCCTACCGAATACATGGCAGCCCTTCTGACCAGCGTGCGTGATGACAAAGATAAATCTGCGCTCTATCTCAATGAATGTCGCAGAATGGGAATAAAAGTATTGCCACCCGATGTCAATGAATCCGATGCCGAGTACACCCCGCGCGGCGTCGACATCAGATTCGGACTTGCTGCGATTCGAAATGTCGGTGAGAACGTCGTTGCATCGGTGGTCAAAGCACGAATCGAGAAAGGGAGGTTCACCTCATTCGGAGATTTTCTCGCCAAAGTCGATGCCTTCGTCTGCAACAAGAAGACTGTTGAATCTCTCATCAAAGGTGGAGCATTCGACTCTCTTGGACATTCACGAAAAGGTTTGATGGCCGTCTACCTCGAAGCCCTTGACGCCATCGCGGAAAGTAAGCGCGCTGAATCAATCGGGCAATTCGATCTCTTTGGTGGTGCATCCGCTGCAACCGCTGTCACAGGCGTAGTACTCGATATTCCCTTGGATGAGTGGGAAAAGTCGATGCTTCTTGCAAACGAGCGCGAGATGTTGGGGTTGTATGTCTCGGATCATCCGCTTCTCGGCGTGGAGCATGTCTTGCGAGGTTCGCGAGATGTCTCGATTAGTCAGCTCTTTGAAGACCAGATTGGAAACGAACAAGTCGTCACCATTGCTGGACTTATCTCTTCGATTCAACGAAAAGTCAATCGCCAAGGACTGACATGGGCCATCGTCACTGTTGAGGATCTTGAAGGTGCTGTCGATGTTCACTTCTATTCCAACTCTTATCAGCAACACTCGCTCAATCTCATTGAAGATCGAATCGTCATCATCCGAGGAAGAGTCGATAAACAACAAGACATTCCGAAAGTTGCCGCGCTTGATCTCTCAATACCCAATATCAATCAAGCCCCAATCGGACCATTTGTCATCAGACTGCCTGCAGATCGATGCACCCCACCAATCGTCGATCGGATGAAGGAGATCCTTCGTTCTCATCCGGGAACGCGAGAAGTTCATCTTCGGATTGAGGGTGGTAGCGCTCCAACAACATTTCGTCTCGATGATGGTTTGAAGATCACCTCATCGCCGAGTTTGAGCGCAGATCTCAAGTCGGTCCTTGGTCCAGATTGCTTGGTCTAGTAATTAAGGCGCGAGTTTCTGCCTTCAGAATCTAGAATTGACCGGTGTCAGACGCTCCGATGATGCGAATCCTTGATCTTCGTGGCCGTCTCCTATCCAAATCCGAATACCAATCACTTCTTCCGCGCGCAGCATTTGATGTCGCTGCTGCGATGAATGCCATCGCGCCGATAATCGACAAGGTGCGAAGTGGAGGAGAAGCGGCCGTTATGGCGCTCTGCGAAGAATTCGATGGCGTCAGACCAGCATCGCTGCGCGTTCCCAACGAAGTGATTGAACAATCACTTGCCACCGTGAATCCCTCGATCATCGTCGCACTTCGCGAGTCCATCAGGCGAGTACGAATCGTCCATCGTGATCAAGTCAGAGAAGAAAGCGTCACTCGCGTTGTCGATGGTGGAGAAGTGCGTGAGCGCTGGATTCCCGTCGATCGCGTCGGACTTTATGTTCCCGGTGGGCGGGCTGTATATCCAAGTTCGGTGATCATGAATGTCGTTCCAGCACAGGTCGCAGGTGTAGCCAGCATCGCTCTTGCCTCCCCACCGCAGAAAGAACATGGTGGTTGGCCCCATCCGACAATTCTTGCGACATGCGCTCTGCTTGGTATTAGCGAGGTCTACGCCATTGGAGGAGCACAAGCAATCGCTGCCTTTGCTTACGGCATTAAAGATGTCGAAGGCAAGGAGATCTTGGCCAAGGTCGACATGGTTACTGGCCCCGGAAATATTTATGTCGCAGCGGCAAAGAGAGCACTTCGAGGAATCGTTGGAATTGATTCTGAAGCAGGACCTACCGAAATCGCCATCGTGGCAGATGAAAGCGCGCGAGCGAATGAAGTGGCAGCAGATCTGATCAGCCAGGCCGAACATGACACTATTGCTGCTGCGTTACTAATTACCCCTTCTGGTGAACTTGCCGAATCTGTCAATCGGGAACTACTTCGACGAGTGGCTCGAACCAAACATTCCGAGCGAATCAGGACAGCGCTCAGTGGCGAACAATCCGCCATCGCCCTTGTTGATTCGGTCGACCACGGAATTAATGTGGCAAATGCTTATGCCGCCGAACATCTCGAACTTCTTGTTCGCGAACCAGCTACTGCCGCGCAGAAAATTCGCAATGCCGGAGCTGTTTTTCTGGGTCGTTTTTCGCCGGTATCGCTCGGTGACTATTCAGCAGGCTCAAACCATGTTCTACCGACAGGCGGTTGTGCCTGTCATTCCAGTGGTTTATCGGTGCAGAGTTTCTTGCGTGGATTGCACTTCATCACTTATGACGAGAAGGCTTTCCGAGAGATAGCACCTTCTGTCATCACTCTTGCCAATGCCGAAGATCTACCAGCGCACGGTGAGGCAATGAGCGCAAGGTTTGAACAGCCATGACAAACAGTAAAAATTCTTGGCCGCAGTGGTTGCCGATTCGCCGTGACTTAGCATCTTTGTCGCCCTATGGCGCTCCCCAAATCGAAACACCGGTCCGTCTTAACACCAATGAGAATCCATATTCTCTCGATGAGGCGATGCAGAAACATCTCGCGAGTGGAATATCGAAACACCTTGAGAATCTCAACCGCTATCCCGATCGAGATGCCCAAGCACTTCGCAGCGCGTTGGCAAGGTTCATCAACGATCGCTCGAATACGGATTTTGATTGCAGCAACATCTGGGCCGCCAATGGCAGCAATGAGATTCTCCAATCCATTGCATTAGCTTTCGAGGGAAGAGCAATCGGTTTTGAACCTTCGTATTCGATTCACCCATTGATCTGCCGAGTAGTGGGGCGAGAGTGGATAAGCATCAAACGAAATTCTGACTTCACCATCGATGTAGATGCGGCTCTGAACGCAATCGAAGATTCATCTCCGACTTTGATCTTTCTCACCACTCCGAATAATCCAACCGGTACCTCAATCTCTTTGAAAGAGATCGCCCGAATCGCACAGGCTGCGGCACAGAAGGGGGCGCTGGTTATTGTTGATGAGGCCTATGCCGAGTTCTCCTCGATTCCCTCTGCCACAACGCTCATCAAAGACCACCCGAATATTCTCGTCATTCGGACGATGAGCAAAGCCTTCGCATTTGCTGGCGCTCGGGTCGGGTATTTGATTGCTCGCCCGGAAGTCGTCAACGCCATGTTGTTAGTGCGATTGCCATATCACTTGAGCTCACTCACACAGGCAGCAGCGATTGCTGCGCTCGAACTCTCCGGCGAACTTCTTGCCAATGTTGCGCGCATCATTTCTGCACGAGACGCCTTGGCAGAGAAGATGACATCTCTCGGGCTACGCGTCGAACCATCTGATTCCAACTTCTTACTCTTCTCTGGATTCCGCCATTCTCCGGCTCAACTCTGGTCCGCACTTGTCGATCAAGGCATTCTGATCCGAGATGTGGGAATTGCAGATCACCTCAGAGTGACGATTGGAACGCCCGCAGAGAATGAGGCTTTCCTCCGTGCGCTCCAATCTCAACTTGAGAAACTCTGAAGCATCATCGAATGAGATGAGGGATAATCCATCTATGACCAATTCTCGACGCGCAACTATCAAGCGCTCCACCAAAGAGTCCTCTGTTGATGTCGATCTGATTCTCGATGGAACAGGAAAGGTTTCGGTCGATACCGGCGTTCCATTCTTCGATCACATGCTTTCTCAGCTCGGAAAACATTCAGGTTTTGATCTCGCCGTCAAATCCTCCGGTGATATCAACGTCGATGCACATCACACTGTCGAAGATACGTCGCTCGCATTCGGCCAGGCGCTCCGTGAAGCGCTGGGGGATAAGAGTGGAATCCGACGTTTTGGAGATTCGCTTGTTCCCCTTGATGAAGTGCTGGTTCAAGCCGCGGTCGATCTCTCCGGGCGGCCATACCTCGTGCATCGCCAACCAGAAATCGTCGAATTGATTGGGACATTCGATACAACACTCGGCAGACATATTTGGGAGTCAATTGTGGCTGAAGCCCGGATTGGACTTCATATTCGAGTTCTAGAAGGACGCAATGCCCATCACGTTCTTGAAGCCCAATTCAAAGCGGTGGCGCGAGCGTTCAGAGAAGCCGTTTCTATCGATGATCGAGTGACTGGAGTGCCTTCAACGAAGGGCGTGCTTTAAACCAAGTAACGGAATCGCCCCGTATGCCGAGATAATTTTCTTCTCGGAGATTTGGTGAGAGATATTGAGACACTCCTTGAAACAAAAAATCTTCCTGTTGTGCTTGGCGGAGGGATTAGCGATGGCGGCCAACTGATTAGCGATGCAATCTCGACACATGTTGGACGGGCCATCACGCTTTCAAGAGTGAATATGGCTAAGCGTGCCGCTGAATTGGCAGTGAACTCAGCAAAATAGGCAACTCCTGTCGCTGGCGGGGAAATAGAATTCGCACCTATCTTTAAAAATCCATCCTTAGGGGAGTTCGTGATCGCTGTCTTGGACTATGGCTCCGGCAATATCCGGTCGGCTCAACGAGCATGTGAAAGTACGGGTCACGAAACCGTCATCACCTCTAATCCAGCGATTGCACTAAGCGCCGATGGACTGGTCGTTCCAGGTGTTGGCGCATTTGCTGCGTGCATCAACGCTTTACGCGCGATTGGTGGAGATCAGGTTATTGAAGAACGGATTCGCCACAATCGACCGGTACTAGGAATCTGTGTCGGCATGCAGATCCTCTTTCAAAGTAGTGAAGAAGACCAGTATCAGAGCAGAGGTCTTGGCTTTTTCAACGGGCGAATAAAAAAACTCGCCCACCCAGTTCTACCGCAGGTTGGTTGGAATATCGTTGAAGCACCGTCTGACTCCCAACTCTTCCGCTCTCTTTCAAAAGAGAGTTTCTATTTTGTTCATTCTTATGCCGCCATAGATGATGAACCAGATGCGAAAGTGACCTATGCCGAACATGGATCTCGTTTCATTGCAGCGATCGAGCGGGGAGCTGTCTCGGCAGTCCAATTTCATCCTGAAAAAAGTGGCAGAGCAGGGCTCCAACTCATTTCACAATGGGCAGAGAAATTATGACTTCGCCACGATCGCTCACATTGTTACCTGCAATCGATGTTCGTGATGGTCGCGCTGTGCGATTGGTTCAAGGCGAGCTTGCCCAGGAAAGCAAATACGGTTCGCCACTTGAGGTTGCTCGCCAGTTCGAAGTATCAGGAGCTGAATGGATCCATCTTGTCGACCTTGATGCCGCCTTTGGGATTGGAAGCAATTACGAATTAATACGAGAAGTAATCTCTTCAATCAACATCAAAGTAGAACTCTCCGGTGGTATTCGGGACGATGAATCGCTCAGTCGCGCACTTGCAACCGGATGTGAACGGATCAATCTTGGTACTGCAGCTTTAGAGAATCCAGAGTGGACCTCAGCGATTATTGGAGCGCATGGCGAACGGATTGCAGTCGGTCTGGATGTACGGGGACGAATTCTTGCGGCGCGGGGATGGACTAAAGAGGGCGGAGATCTTTTCGAGACGATAGAGCGTTTAGATCGCGATGGTTGCGCACGTTATGTCCTGACAGATGTGACCAAAGATGGAACGTTGCAAGGCCCGAATATGACCTTGCTCAAGGACGTTTGTGCCGCGACGCGAGCTCCTGTTATTGCATCGGGCGGCGTCTCAACTTTGAATGATCTGGCGGCGCTTCGAGCATTGACCGAGATCGGAGTTGAGGGCGCGATCGTGGGCAAAGCACTGTACGCGGGGGCTTTCTCACTTGCCGATGCTTTGGAAGTCTGTCGTTTATGACACTCGCTACTCGAATCATTCCGTGTCTTGATGTCAATCAAGGTCGCGTTGTCAAAGGAGTGAACTTCACCAACCTCAAAGATGCTGGAGATCC
>CAZGMF010000004.1:0-15574 GCA_964526795.1 uncultured Clavibacter sp. | reverse complement strand
TTGATAAACGAGATTAGCGAACGATTTGGAAACCAAGTCCTTGTTCTCTCGGTTGATATCAAGCGCGGACGAACCGAATCGGGTTTCGAACTAACGACCCATGGTGGTCGTAACTCGACCGGCCAGGATGCGTTGAGTTGGATAAGCCAGGCAATCTCACGAGGCATCGGCGAGATCTTGCTCAACTCGATGGATATGGATGGAACTCGTTCTGGATACGACCTTGAGTTGATCCGAAAGGTTCGAGAGATATCAAGCGTCCCCATCATCGCAAGTGGTGGAGCCGGAGATATCACAGACTTTCATCGCGCCGTTGTCTCAGGAGCCGATGCCCTGTTGGCAGCAAGTGTTTTCCACTTCGGGATCTATCGAATCGCAGATATCAAGCGTGATCTAGCGCGACAAGGCGTCGTCGTGCGAGTTACTTCGTGAGTGGGGATAATTCAGTGATGAATTCGGCAGATCTGACCCCGCTGTACCAGGCTTTGAAAGAACCAAACGCTCTGGTGGCTGCCATCGTTCAGGATCGACAATCGAAGGAAGTCTTGATGCTGGCCTGGATGAATCGGGAAGCCCTCGATAGGACTGTGGAATCAAAAGTTGCCACCTTCTGGAGTCGAAGTCGCAAAGAATTGTGGATCAAAGGCGCAACCTCTGGCAACACCATGCACCTTCTTGAAATGCGCTTCGACTGTGACGCTGATGCCATCGTGTTACTCGTCGATCCAGCCGGGCCCGCCTGCCACACTGGTTCGCAGAGTTGTTTCTTCCACCATATTCAGGTCAGTTCTCAGCAGAGTTGAATCCAATGAATCGCGAGGAATTCCATGACTTTGCTCGAGACCACAATGTCATTCCGGTCTCTCGCAAATTCCTTGCCGACAATGAAACTCCGCTCTCGCTCTATGTGAAATTAGCGCAGCATCGGGAGAACACATTCCTCCTCGAGTCTGCAGAACATGGTGGCGCCTGGTCGCGATATTCCTTTATCGGTGTCTCGAGTGAAGCGACTCTGACGGAAACAAATGGCCTCGCATCCTGGCGCGGAACGATGCCAGCGGGAGCGCCGGTGGGAATCGATCCTTTGGAGGCGCTTCGCATCGCAAGCAAACATCTCAACTCTCCAAAGATCGCGGGCCTGCCACCACTGACGGGAGGTTTAGTCGGTTTCCTTTCATATGATGCGGTTCGACGACTTGAGCGCCTTCCACTCTTAACTCGAGATGAATTGAAGATTCCTGAGTTGGAGTTCATGCTCACAACTGATCTTGCGGTCTATGACCACTTCGAAGGAAGTGTGACGTTGATTGCCAATGCGATCAACTGGGATGGTTCAGATAAGAGAATCGACGAGGCATTTGACTCAGCACAGGTTCGACTCGATCAGATGCAGCAACGCTTAATGAATCCGATGGGAAGTCTTGTTGCACCGCTTGCGGCCCGACCAACACCCGAGTTCATTCGGCGCACAACATCCGAGGATTACATCACTCGAGTGTTGCAGATCAAAGAAGAGATCAAGAGCGGTGAGGCTTTCCAAGTTGTCCTATCCCAAAGATTTGAGATGGATTGTCAACGTGACCCCTTTGATGTCTATCGAATGTTGCGACTCCATAATCCAAGCCCATATATGTACCTTTTCCGATTCGCTGACGGCATCGCAGTCGTTGGTTCGAGCCCCGAAGCGCTTGTGAAAGTTCAAGGAAAAGAGGCGATGATCCATCCCATCGCGGGGACCAGGCGTCGATCTGCAAGTCAAGAAGAAGATGTAAGTATTGGCGAAGAGTTACTTGCCGATCCAAAAGAACGCGCAGAGCATCTGATGTTGGTCGATCTTGGCCGCAATGACCTGGGGCGAGTCTGCGCCGCAGGTTCAGTCAACGTTGTCGAATTTATGCAGATCGAGCGCTTCTCACATGTGATGCATATTGTTTCGACGGTGACCGGAACTTTGCGTGACGAGAAATCTCCGGTCGATGCGCTCTTTGCAGTCTTCCCGGCGGGAACGCTCTCTGGCGCTCCAAAACCTCGAGCGATGGAGATCATTGAGGCGAACGAAGAATTGCGTCGCGGAATTTATGGCGGTGCAATCGGATATATCGATTTCAATGGCAATCTCGATACGTGTATCGCAATTCGCACCACGATCATCAAAGATCAGAAAGCCTATGTCCAGGCCGGTGCAGGAATAGTTGCCGATTCTGATCCATCACTCGAAGATCAAGAGTGTTTGAATAAGGCAGCGGCGGTATTGGGAGCGATTGCAGCAGCCAACTCGTTGGGTGAGATGAGAGTAAAGCGCTGAGATGAGCGTTCTAGAATCGATCATCGCAGGTGTCAAGCTTGATCAGAGCCGACGTCAGCTCGATGATGCGGAATTAGCGGAACGAATCAAGAATGCGCCTGCGGTCAGAGACCCTCTCATCGCTCTGCGCAGCGATGATTTTTCGGTGATTGCGGAGGTAAAACGGTCTTCACCAAGTAAAGGTGCACTGGCCGACATACCCGAACCTGATCGCCTCGCGCAGATCTACCAGGGTGCAGGTGCGAACCTGGTGAGTGTTCTGACCGAAGAGCGAAGATTTGGTGGCTCTCTTCGTGACTTTGATCTGGTTCGCAACGCCATCACGATTCCAATGCTTCGCAAAGACTTCATGGTCAATGACTATCTCATCAAGGAATCACGAGCGCATGGAGCTGATCTCATCCTGTTAATCGTTGCTGCCCTGCCAGATCCTGAATTGAAACGACTCTATGACCTGACGAGTGCTCTTGGAATGCGGGCATTGATAGAGGTCCATGATGAATTCGAATTGGATCGTGCCATTGCTCTCAGGCCTGAGATGATCGGGATTAACGCTCGCAATCTCCACTCCCTTGAAGTCGACATCGCTGCCTTCGAACGATTAATTCCTAAGATTCCGCACCATATATATAAGGTGGCCGAATCAGGGATTGCGAGTATCGAGGATGCTCGGCGAGCGCGGGCTGCCGGTGCCGACGCGATCTTGGTCGGGGAGGCATTGGTTCGAGCTACGGATCCAGCGCAGATGATCAGAGAATTCAAGGAAGTACGAGCGTGAGCGAAGATAAGTACAGTTCGAATATGAGCCAAGCGCCAGGACATTTTGGAATCTACGGTGGACGTTTCGTTCCTGAGGCGCTCATCAGCGCATTGGATGAATTGGCCAAGGCGCACGAAGAATCAACTCGCGATCCACAGTTCCAAAAAGAATTAGCTGAATTGCATCGTACCTATACCGGCCGACCATCGATCATCACCGAAGCAAAACGCTTTGCCGAATATGCCGGCGGAGCAAAAATTTTGCTCAAGCGCGAAGATCTCAACCACACCGGTAGTCACAAGATCAACAACGTTTTAGGTCAAGCACTGCTCACCAAGCGCATGGGAAAGAAAAGAATCATCGCCGAAACTGGCGCCGGGCAACACGGGGTGGCATCCGCTACGGCTGCTGCTTTGCTGGGCTTGGAGTGTGTTGTCTATATGGGCGAGGAAGATACAAAGCGTCAATCACTCAACGTTGCACGGATGAAAATCCTTGGTGCCGAAGTAATACCGGTGACAACGGGTTCACGGACTTTGAAAGATGCGATCAATGAAGCAATGCGAGATTGGGTTACCAATGTCGAGACGACGCACTATCTTCTTGGCACCGTCGCAGGCCCTCACCCTTTTCCGACGATGGTGCGCGATTTCCATCGCATCATCGGTGTTGAATCTCGAGCCCAAGTTCTTGAGATGACAGGTCGTCTTCCTGATGCGGTTCTTGCCTGTGTTGGTGGTGGGTCGAATGCGATTGGAATCTTTCATGCATTCCTTGATGATGCCAACGTGCGCTTGATCGGTTTAGAAGCCGGTGGCAACGGAGTAATGAGCGGAAAACACGCCGCCACAATCGTGGGCGGAACTCCTGGCGTACTCCATGGAACCCGCACTTATGTCCTTCAAGATGAGAATGGTCAGACCCGCGAATCTCACTCGATTTCAGCAGGGCTGGACTATCCGGGCGTAGGCCCCGAGCACGCTTATCTAAAAGATATTGGCCGCGCTGAATACCGTGCGATCACCGATGATGAAGCGATGGCGGCATTCGATCTCTTATCGAAGACCGAAGGAATCATTCCCGCAATCGAGACTGCTCATGCTCTGGCTGGTGCGATGCAGATCGGCAAAGAACTTGGCCCGCAAGCAATTTTGTTAATCAATCTCTCGGGACGCGGCGATAAGGATGTTCAAACTGCTGCAAATTATTTCGGCATTCCCCTCTGAAAAGCAATTCGTTGTCATGAGCGCACTATCCGATCTCTTTAAAGAGACAAGAGAAGAGAAGCGCGCAGCGCTGATTGGTTATATGCCTGCCGGATTTCCATCTGTTGCTGGTTCGATTGAGATGATCAATGCCATGGTTGACGGGGGAGTGGATCTAGTCGAGGTCGGCTATCCCTATAGCGATCCTGTAATGGATGGTCCTGTTATCCAACGAGCGACAGAGCTTGCACTCGATGGTGGCTTCAAAGCCAATGACCTCTTTGATGTCGTGTCGAAAGTCAACGCACCAACGGTCGTGATGACATATTGGAATCCAATCGAACGCTACGGTGTTGAAAATTTCACTCACAAACTTCTCCAGTCAAAGGGAGTAGGTGTGATCACTCCAGATCTGACCATTGAGGAGTCAGACGGCTGGATCGACGTCACATCCAAAATGGGAGTAGATCGAATCTATGTTGTTGCGCCTAGTACAACTGAGGACCGCTTAAAGAAAGTTCTCCCCAAATGCTCAGGATTTGTTTATGCGGCAAGTTTGATGGGCGTCACAGGTACGCGAAGTTCGCTTGCTGGAAGTGCTCGTGAACTTGTGACTCGAATCAAGTCGCATACCTCGCTCCCTGTCTGTGTGGGTTTGGGCGTCTCTAATGCCGAGCAAGCCCGTGATGTAGCCAGCTTCGCCGATGGCGTGATTGTGGGATCGGCGTTCATCTCACTGGTTCAAAGCTGTATCCGCGATGGGGTTTTTGACGAGAAAGAAGCGACCGCCAAGGTTAGAGTTCTGGCGGAAGAACTCGCCAGCGCAGTAGGAAAGAAATAAGGAGCAATGAAAATTTTGGGCAGTGAAAAGTTCGCCAAGGTTCAACCGTGGCTCACACTTTTCTCACGTCTTGTTCTCGGTGGGATCTTGGTTGTCGCTGGCGCATTGAAAATTCCTCATCCAGACAAATCTGCGATGTCAGTGCGGGCTTACGAACTTCTACCTATCTCTATTGCGAATCTCTTTGGATATGCACTGCCTTGGGTAGAAGTCGGAGTCGGACTCTTGCTCATCATTGGTATCGCTGTGCGCGTTAATTCCATGATTGGGACTGTCTTGATGGTGATGTTCATTATCGCCATCTCTCAGGCCTGGGCTCGAGGATTGAGCATTGACTGCGGCTGCTTCGGTAGCGGTGGTCAAGTTGATCCCGAAGACACGAGATACCTCGAAGAGATCCTCAGAGATATCGGATTGGCTGCGGCCGGAATATTTGCCGTGAAGTTCCCACACGGGAAATTTGGCTTAGACTCCCGTAACGCATCACGCTCGTTACCGAGTGATGTCGAAGTGCAGAACTAGTTAGAACCAGTAGAGATATAAAGGAGAGAACGTGCCAAGAGAACCTCGCGCAAAGAGTGTGGTCAAGCAGAAGCAAGGGGATACTCTCACTCGAAATATCGTTATCGGTATGGTCGCACTCGTCGTTCTCTCGGGCGTTATTTTCACCCTGACCAGCAAGAAGACCTCTGCCAATGTCGAACTTCCCACAGCAATCACACAGATCGATTCATCGAAGAATGGCGAAGCTTTGATTGGAACAGTAGAGCCGACCAATGATTATGGAATCGTCTTCAATAAAGAGTTAGCCAAGCCGCAAATCGATATCTGGGAAGATTTCCAGTGTCCATTCTGCAATATCTTTGAGAAAGCGATGAGCTCATATATTGAAGATGTGATTCGAAAGAAAGAGGCAAAGGTGGTCTTCCATATGGCCTCATTCATCGGAGCAGATTCGGTACGCGCAGCCAATGCAGCGAATTGCGCAGTAGCAGAGGGTCGCTTCATCGAATATCACCGTGCGCTCTATCAGATTCAAGGCGCGGAGAATGCAGGTATATATCGAAATGAGAATTTGATTGAAGTCGGTAAGCGATTGAGCATAACCAATCCAACTTTTGAAAGTTGTGTGAATGAAGGTAAGTACACCGGCGTCGTGAAGAACGTCGCCAACTCCATGGGCAAGAACAATGTCAATGGAACCCCGACAGTGTTCATCAATGGCAAACTTTGGGAGCGCTCTGGTAACGACTTCAAGGTTGATGAGTTCAAGGCTGCGGTCGACGCTGCGAAGCAGTGATTGTCGCCAGCATTCCTTCGCCACCCCAATCCCAATTTGAGATTGGACCGCTGACTTTTCATTACTACGCCCTCTGCATCATCGCCGGAGTGATCGTCGCCGTATTTGTTGGCAATAAGCGTTATATCGCTCGCGGTGGTCAAGCAGGCGTGGTGAGTGATGTCGCAATCTATGCCGTACCTGCCGGGGTGATCGGTGGTCGGCTCTATCACGTCATTACCTCACCCAACGCATATTTTGGAAAAGGTGGAGAACCAATAGCTGCTCTATATATCTGGCGCGGTGGATTGGGAATATGGGGCGCAATCGCGCTGGGATTTGTAGGTGCGATCTTCGCCTATAAGCGAAACTTAAAGACTTCAGGAATTCCCTTTGCTCTCTTTGCGGATGCGATTGCTCCCGCACTTCTCTTTGCCCAGGCAATCGGGCGCTTTGGGAATTGGTTTAACCGTGAACTCTATGGGCGCCCCTTTGAGGGACCTTGGGCGCTAGAAATTCCAGGTGAAGGAACCTTTCATCCAGTCTTTCTCTATGAATCCATCTGGTGCACTTTTGTCGGGATACTTTTAATCAAAGTGCGTCCCTTCCAACAACTGCGCGCCGGTTCGATCTTTGCGCTCTATGTCTGCATGTATTCATTCGGAAGAGGATTCATAGAGACCATTCGCATCGACGATGCCAACCTCATCGCCGGAGTGCGTCTGAACGTATGGACCAGCGTGATTCTCTTCACTGCCTCACTTCTCTACCTGCTTCGCTCCCGTTCAAAAGCGATTTAGCCTTTAGGATGAAGTCATGTCCTTAGCAGACATTCACAAACGAAACGAACAGCATCGGACCAATCGGGCAGGTTGGCTTCGTGCCGCGGTGCTGGGTGCCAATGATGGTTTGGTTTCTACTGCTTCGTTAATGATCGGCGTTGTCTCTGCTGAAAAGAATGATTTCGTCGTCACTGCCGGACTTGCTGGAATTGCAGCTGGCGCGATGTCGATGGCAGTGGGTGAATATGTCTCCGTGCGGTCACAAAACGATATTGAAGAATCAGATCGCAAACTTGAGATCGAACATCTCGCTCTTGATCCGGAAGGTGAACTCGAGGAACTGACTCAGATTTACCAAGGGCGGGGAATTTCTCGGGACTTAGCGGAGAAGGTTGCGCGAGAGCTTCACGCATCGGATGCTCTCGGTGCGCATCTTCGTGACGAATTGGGTCAACACGAACTGACAAAGGCTCGTCCACTTCAAGCTGCTTTTGCATCGATGCTTTCGTTCACTGCGGGTGGTTTCATTCCCTTTATCGGTGCACTCGCGCCAACTCTGGGTGGAAAGACATATTCGATTATCGGAATCACATTGGTCGGATTGATCATTGCTGGAGTCATCAGCGCCAAGACCGCTGGTTCTAGTGTTATCAAGACGACGGCAAGAATCCTTCTAGGTGGAGTACTGGGAATGGCGATCACGGCCCTTGTCGGACGAATCGCACATATTTCCGGCATCTGATCGCAGACAACTAGAGGCGGTCTCGGGTCGCACTCGAGCAAACCATCCTCTGCTGGTAGATTTCCACCCTCTTCGGGCCATCGCTGTCCCACCAACATCTCATACAAAGTGGGGAGCGCAGTGGCCATTTTTTCTGCCACACCATCCAAGCAGGGTCTTTATGACCCGGGCTACGAGCATGATGCTTGCGGCGTTGCGATGGTCGCTACTCTCAACAAGATCCCAACTCACGAGATCGTAAGCAAAGGTTTAGAAGCACTTCGAAATCTTGAGCATCGAGGCGCATCGGGCGCTGAAGTCAACAGCGGTGATGGCGCAGGAATCTTGGTAAAGATTCCCGACTCCTTCTTCCGTAAATCTCTCGCCTTCACACTTCCGGCGATTGGTGCTTACGCAGCGGGGATCGTCTTTCTTGCCAAAGATTTTGCCGCGCGTCGTCGAATCGAGGAGATCGCATCTGAAGAGGGCCTCACGATCCTTGGCTGGCGAAAACTTCCCATCAATTCATCAAGTTTGGGCGCTACCGCTCTCTCAGTCATGCCCGAATTTGAACAGCTCTTTGTCTCGGCAAAAGATGGTTCGACTGATCTCGCGCTGGATCGAAAAGCATTCTGTTTCCGCAAGCGTGCCGAGCATGAACTCTCCATTTATTTTCCATCACTTTCATCGCGAACCATCGTCTATAAAGGAATGTTGACTACCGGACAACTTGAAGAGTTTTTCCCGGATCTCTCAGATCCAGATTTTGTCTCACCTTTAGCCCTAGTCCACTCTCGATTTTCAACCAACACATTTCCATCGTGGCCCCTAGCCCACCCGTATCGATTCATCGCGCATAACGGAGAGATCAACACGGTACGCGGAAATAGGAATTGGATGGCAGCGCGCGAGGCACTCTTGGCAAGCAATCTCATCCCAGGGGATATCTCTCGACTTTTCCCGATTGTCGATCCTCACGGCAGTGACTCTGCATCCTTTGATGAGGTACTCGAACTTCTCTACCTCGGTGGCCGATCTCTGCCACATTCAATTTTGATGATGATTCCCGAGGCTTGGGAGAACCACGAATCGATGGCGGAAAATCGAAAGGACTTCTATCGATTCCACGCCTCGCTGATGGAACCCTGGGATGGACCGGCATGCGTGACATTTACCGATGGAAATCAGATTGGCGCTGTGTTAGATCGCAATGGATTACGCCCATCTCGATTCTGGGTGACCAACGATGGTCTTGTCATTCTCTCCAGTGAAGTCGGTGTCCTTGATGTGCCACAAGAGAAGATCATTCGCAAAGGTCGGCTCCAACCAGGGCGCATGTTCCTTGTCGACATCAACGAAGGCCGCATCATCGAAGATGATGAAATCAAAGACACGCTAGCGAACGCTGCACCTTATGGTGAGTGGTTGCACGCCGGCATTGTCCGACTCTCAGACCTTCCCGCTCGCGAACACATTATTTATCCGCATTCATCAGTCCTTCGACGTCAAAGGGCATTCGGATATACCGAAGAAGAGTTGCGAGTGATCATCACGCCGATGGCGCGTATGGGAATCGAACCGATTGGATCGATGGGAACCGATACTCCGATTGCAGCGCTCTCCTCAAAACCGAGATTGCTCTTCGATTATTTCTCTCAACTTTTCGCCCAAGTCACAAACCCACCTCTTGATGCGATTCGAGAAGAGCTAGTTACCTCTCTCGGCGGCTCGATCGGACCAGAACACAATCTCCTTGATCCAGGCCCTGCATCCTGCCGTCAGATTTCTCTTGCATTCCCTGTCATCGACAACGATGAATTAGCAAAAATCGTTCACGCCAACGCTGATGGGAATCATCCTGGTTTCATCTCTCACGTTGTCCGAGGTCTCTTTCCCATTGCAGAAGGAGGAGAGGGTCTCCGCGCTCGAATTGAAGAGATTCGATCCGAAGTCTCTGCTGCGATCGACGCGGGCGCGCGCATCATCATCCTTTCCGATCGCGATGGCGATGCAGATAACGCCCCGATTCCATCGCTTCTTCTTACATCGGCAGTGCATCACCACCTGATTCGCGAGAAGACTCGTACCAAAGTCGGCTTGGTCGTGGAAACTGGCGAGGTGCGCGAAGTGCACCACGTCGCACTTCTTGTGGGTTATGGCGCAGCTGCCGTCAATCCTTACCTTGCGATGGAGACTGCGGAAGATCTCGTGCTGCAAGGTGTCATCACAGATGTCACTCCAGAGAAGGCTGTGAAGAATCTGATCAAATCACTGGGCAAAGGCGTTCTTAAAGTAATGTCAAAGATGGGTATTTCAACGATTGCCTCTTATACCGGTGCCCAAGTATTCGAAGCGATCGGTCTGTCACAAGAAGTTATTGATGAATATTTCACCGGAACGACTTCACGACTTGGTGGAGTTGGAATTGAAGTTCTGGCGCACGAGACGATCAATCGTCATCACATCGCCTACCCACCTGGGGGAGAAGTCCCTGGCACGAAAAGACTTCCTATCGGTGGTGAGTATCAATGGCGACGAGAAGGTGAGCCACATCTTTTTGATCCAGAAACTGTCTTCGCCCTTCAACACAGCACTCGCTCGAAGCGTTATGACATCTTCAAGCGATACACAACACGAATTGACCAGCAGTCGAGAGATCTGATGACACTTCGTGGCCTCTTTGAATTGAAAGAAGGCATTCGTCCAGCGATTGCTCTGGAAGAAGTCGAACCCGTCAGTGAGATCGTCAAACGTTTCTCTACCGGTGCGATGTCATATGGATCGATCTCGCAAGAAGCGCATGAGACGTTGGCCATCGCCATGAATCGACTTGGTGCAAAATCCAACACTGGCGAAGGCGGAGAAGATCCTTCACGCTACAAACCGATGCCTAACGGCGATTCAAAACGATCTGCTATCAAGCAAGTCGCATCCGGAAGATTCGGTGTCACGAGCGAATATCTCGTCAATGCCGATGATCTTCAGATCAAGATGGCACAAGGCGCTAAACCGGGAGAAGGAGGCCAACTTCCGGGAAATAAGGTCTATCCCTGGATTGCCAAAGTTCGCCATTCCACTCCGGGCGTTGGCTTGATCTCACCGCCGCCACATCACGACATTTATTCCATTGAGGATCTCGCCCAACTCATTCACGATTTGAAGAATGCAAACAACAAGGCGCGCATCCACGTCAAACTTGTTGCAGAAGTTGGAGTAGGAACTGTTGCGGCTGGCGTCAGCAAGGCTCATGCTGATGTCGTTTTAATCTCCGGTCACGACGGCGGAACCGGTGCATCGCCATTGACATCACTCAAGCATGCTGGAGCGCCATGGGAGCTTGGACTTGCCGAAACCCAACAAACTCTTCTCCTCAATGGACTTCGAGATCGCATCGTGGTTCAAACAGATGGGCAGATGAAATCTGGCCGCGATGTGATCATTGCTGCGCTCTTGGGTGCTGAAGAATTCGGTTTTGCCACAGCGCCGTTGGTTGTGTCCGGTTGCGTGATGATGCGCGTCTGTCATCTCGATACCTGTCCGGTCGGTGTTGCCACCCAAAATCCCGAATTGAGAAAGAGATTTACTGGAAAGCCAGAATTCGTTGAGACATTCTTTGAATATATTGCTGAAGAAGTCCGCGAATGGTTGGCTAAGCTCGGATTCCGGACTCTCGATGAGGCGATCGGCCAAGTTGAATTTATTGATTCTCGAAAAGCAATCGATCATTGGAAGGCAAGTGGCCTTGATCTATCACCCATCCTTGCTCTGCCCAAGATCGACCCATCAGCAGTTCGGAAGAACACGACCACCCAAGATCACGGACTTGATAATGCCCTTGATAACACATTGATTGAATTGTCAGCAGCAGCGCTAGAGCGTAAAGAAGAGGTACAGATTCAACTCCCGATTCGCAATCGCAACCGAACCGTGGGCACGATGTTGGGGTCGGAAATTTCACGTCAATTCGGGGGAGCTGGGCTCGCTGATGACACGATCACGATTACTTTCCACGGCTCTGCTGGCCAATCCCTCGGCGCCTTCATTCCTTCAGGGCTGACGATCCGGCTCTATGGAGATACCAACGATTATCTTGGAAAAGGAATTTCCGGGGGAAGAATCATCGTTCGACCAGATGAGCGTGCCACATTCGCCTCAGAAAAGAATGTCATCGCAGGAAATGTCATTGGTTATGGAGCCACAAGCGGCGAGATCTTTGTTCGCGGCGTTGTTGGCGAGAGATTCTGCGTTCGAAATTCTGGCGCAACAGCAATCGTTGAGGGTGTTGGCGACCATGGATGTGAATATATGACCGGAGGAAAAGTTGTCGTCCTGGGCAAAACAGGACGGAATTTTGCTGCCGGAATGTCTGGGGGAAGCGCTTTTGTCTTGGACCTCAATCCAGACCTGGTCAATACTGAGATGGTCGACATTCTGCCGGTACCAAAAGAACGTGTGAGCGAACTTCACGCACTCCTATCAAAGTTTTTTGCCGAAACCGGATCTGAGATTGCCCACGAACTCCTGAAGGATGTGGATTCCAGCGTCAAGCGATTCTCACTTGTGATGCCGCGTGATTACGCAAGGGTTCTTAGCGTCATCGAACGAGCAGAACGAGATGGTCGCTCTGCAGATGAGGCGATTATGGAGGTGCTCAATGGCTGATCCACGAGGATTCCTCCGAGAAGGGCGCGAGACTCCGAAACGGCGACCCGTCGATGTTCGTATCCGCGATTGGCGCGAGGTCTACGAAGAACAAGATTTCGGTGCGCTACAGAAACAAGCAGGTCGCTGTATGGATTGCGGCATTCCGTTCTGCCACCAAGGTTGTCCACTGGGAAATCTCATTCCAGAGTGGAATGACTTGATCTGGCGGAACCAGAAACTTGATGCCATCGATCGATTACATGCGACGAATAATTTTCCCGAATTCACCGGTCGACTCTGCCCAGCACCGTGTGAGACTGCTTGTGTTCTCGGCATAAATCAGGATCCGGTCACGATCAAACAAGTCGAATTAAGAACAATCGAAGAGGCCTTCAGCACCGGCAACGTCCGCCCACAACAGCCAGATCGAATGACGGGAAAGACAATTGCAGTCATTGGATCAGGTCCTGCAGGTCTTGCTGCTGCACAACAACTCACACGTGCCGGACATACGGTGGTCGTGTATGAGCGAGCTCCCAAGATCGGTGGCCTATTGCGCTACGGCATTCCTGAATTCAAGATGGAGAAATCGATACTGGATCGACGTTTGAATCAGATGCAGCGAGAAGGAACGCGATTCCGCGCTGGCGTTGATGTTGGAGTCGAATTGCCGGCTGCAGAATTGAAATCTAAATACGATGCGATTGTCCTTGCTGTGGGTGCGACAAAATGGCGCGAACTTCCTATTCCGGGAAGAGAATTGAACGGCGTCCATCAAGCGATGGAATATCTACCTTGGGGAAATCAACAAGCGCTCGGTGAGCTCAGCGAAGAACCTCCCATCAATGCTGCAGGAAAGCGCGTGATCATCCTCGGCGGTGGCGATACCGGAGCAGATTGTCTCGGTACTGCAATAAGACAAGGTGCAAAATCGATCACGCAGATTGAGATCATGCCCAGACCAACAGAGGAAAGGCCATCATCACAACCATGGCCGACCTATCCCATGGTCTATCGCGTCAGCAGTGCGCATGAAGAAGCCGGAGATCGTCTCTATTCAATTTCTACCGAAGAATTCATCGGCGATGGGAAAGGAAATCTTCGCGCGCTAAAGATCGTGGAGACTGAGTTGGTCAACGGCAAATTCGAAAAAGTTGCGGGGAGCGAGCGCGAGTTAGAAGCGGACCTTGTCTTCCTTGCAATGGGCTTTACCGGGCCGGAACAAAATCGTTTGGTCAAAGAATTGGAAGTAGAGATAGATCAACGCGGCAACATCAAGCGCGATGAAGATTTCAAAACTACAGTCGATGGCGTCTTTGTTTGTGGCGATGCAGGTCGAGGTCAATCTCTCATTGTCTGGGCTATTGCAGAGGGGAGAAGCGCTGCTTCTGCAGTTGACCGATTCTTGATGGGGCAGACCCAACTACCTGCACCAATAGAACCAACGTCACGACCTTTGACGGTGTGATTCGAAGTTTTCAATGAGAACGAATAGATAAGGTGGGCGGATGCGTCGAGCGAAAATAGTCTGCACGATGGGGCCGGCAGTCGAGAGCCCGGAGAAAGTTGCGGCACTTATCGCTGCAGGGATGAATGTTGCTCGACTCAATCTCTCCCACGGCGATTATTCCGAGCATGCCAAACGCTTGGCCTTGGTTCGTGAAGCTGCGGCGAATGCCAATCGTCCCGTTGCAATCTTGGTCGATCTCCAAGGGCCAAAAATCCGATTAGGTCGATTCGAATCAGGACCACATGAATTGAATCGTGGTGATGTTCTGACTATCACCACCGATGATATTGCTGGAACAAAGCAGAGAGTCAGTACGACCTACAAACAACTTCCCCTTGATTGCAAGCCGGGGGATTTGATTCTTATTGATGACGGGAAAGTCAGCGTCGAAGTCACAAAAGTTTCTGGAAATGATGTGGTGACGAAATGCATCGAGCCTGGATCGATCTCTAATAACAAAGGCATAAACCTGCCAGGTGTTGCCGTATCGATACCTGCACTTTCGGAGAAGGATCGCGAGGATCTTCGCTGGGGATTACGCGCCGGCGCCGATTTCATAGCGCTTTCTTTCGTTCGCTCGGCAAAAGATATTGACGATGTCCACGCGATTATGAAAGAAGAGGGCATCACGCGTCCTGTCATCGCAAAAATTGAGAAACCTCAAGCGGTTACAAATCTTTCCGAAATCATTGCGGCATTTGACGGAATCATGGTCGCTCGTGGCGACCTTGGCGTTGAGATGCCCATTGAAGATATTCCGCTTGTCCAAAAACGTTGCGTGACACTTGCTCGCGAGAATGCCAAGCCGGTCATTGTCGCGACACAGATGCTCGATTCGATGATTTCCAATTCACGTCCAACTCGAGCCGAAGCGACCGATTGCGCCAATGCCATCCTCGACGGCGCGGATGCGCTGATGCTCTCGGGCGAGACCAGTGTGGGAAGTTTCCCAATAGAAGCAGTCGAAACAATGGCTCGCATCATCGAGAAGACAGAATCAGAAGCGCTACATGTCATTCCTACATTGCTGCACAACCCCAAAACCAAAGGTGGCGCCATCACGAAAGCAGCAAATGACGTTGCGATGACAATTGAGGCTAAATACCTAGCTACTTTCACAAAAACTGGCGACACAGCACGACGTTTATCACGATTACGTTCACCCATTCCGATTGTCGCGCTGACACCTGATGTCGAAACTCTCAATCAACTTTCCTTAACTTGGGGGACTGAACCTCTTCTCGCGCCATTTGTTGAAACAACCGATCAGATGGTCAAACAAACCGATGCGATCTTGATGGCGGAGAAAAAAGTGCACGAAGGAGAGCAGATCGTGATTGTCGCTGGTTCACCTCCAGGCATTCCTGGTTCAACGAATGCAATGCGCGTTCACCGGATCGGAGATGCCGTAGGTGGCAAGGCCGCTGCCTACCGATAAACTCTGCCTTCCTAGAAAATCTTCCACGGAAACCCGCCTCGGTACTCCAACGGTAGAGAGGGCGGTCTCAAACACCGCATAGTGTCGGT
>CAZGMF010000003.1:37899-52120 GCA_964526795.1 uncultured Clavibacter sp. | reverse complement strand
GCGCACGCAGATACCAATGTCGATATCCAAGAATTCATGATCGCTCCGATTGGTGCTGAATCATTTAAAGAAGCGCTCCGCTGGGGCGCCGAGATCTATCACAGTCTGAAATCTGTATTGAAGAAGCGCGGTCTTGCCACAAGCATTGGCGATGAAGGCGGTTTCGCACCCAATCTCGATAGTAATCGTGCAGCGCTGGATCTGATCATCGAGGCAATTGAGAAGGCCGGTTACAAGGTCGGCTCCCAGATCGCCCTTGCGATGGATGTGGCCGCAACGGAGTTTTACCACGACGGTGCCTATTCATTTGAAGGATCATCGCTCTCTTCTGCCGAGATGATCGCCTATTACAAAGGATTAGTTGATTCGTATCCGCTGGTCTCGATCGAGGACCCACTTTCAGAAGATGATTGGGATGGATGGGGCGCCATCACGAAAGAATTGGGATCACGAGTCCAACTTGTTGGTGACGATCTTTTTGTCACGAACCCAACTCGCCTCGCTCGAGGTATCGAAACGCAGACTGCTAACGCTCTTCTTGTGAAAGTAAATCAAATTGGAACTCTGACAGAGACTCTTGATGCTGTGGCGATGGCGCACAAGGCGGGCTATCGCTCGATGATGAGCCACCGTTCTGGCGAGACAGAAGATACGACCATTGCTGACCTTGCCGTCGCTGCATCCTGTGGTCAGATCAAGACCGGTGCGCCAGCGCGAAGCGAGCGAGTGGCGAAATACAATCAGTTATTGCGAATCGAAGAAGAACTTGGTGCGCGCGCGAAATACGCGGGCAAGGAAGCCTTCCCACGATTTGCTTCGCGTTAAACACGTAACACAACAAGGGGAGTGGCTATGAAGCGGAAGATCTCGCTTCGACGGGCTCTCGATGGTTTTGCCGCAAAGCGTGGAATCTCAACGCGATTGCTGATTCTCTTCATAGTTCTCTTTAGCGTGGCCGTCACGCTCGCACCGCCAACGCAACATTACTTCGCACAACGGTCTCAAATAAGTGCCCTGGAAGCAGATGTCGCATCGAATCGTGCCAAACTCCAACAAGTACGAGCAGAGTTGGAACGTTGGAAAGATCCAGCCTATGTAGCTTCGCAAGCGCGCCAAAGATTGCACTTTGTCCTTCCTGGCGAGCGCCAATACATCATTCTCGGAATCAATCCACAGACGTCATCCAGCGCTGGAAGCGCTGCACCCATCAATGAGGATTTTCCGCTGGGCGTGCCTTGGTACTCGCGAGTCGTCTCATCAATTACTTCGGTGGGCGTTGGAACCACGATAGGCGTGGAATCGACGACGCCGTGAGCGAGAAGGCCAGCAAGGAAGATTTAGCAACAATCGAAGCCCAACTCGGGCGACCACCGCGAGATATACATGCAATCGCCTATCGATGTCCCTGTGGCGGAGCGGCGGTGGTGGAAACGAAACCTCGCCTCAACGATGGCACACCATTTCCAACGTTCTATTACGCCACATGTCCCAAACTCACCTCCGTCATCTCGACACTAGAGAACAGTCCTCTGATGTCGGAGATGAATGAACGACTGGCCAAAGATGCTGAACTTTCCGGTGCCTATCGCGCAGCGCATGATGATTATTTGGCAGCGCGCGCAGCTCTGGGAGTGGAGGTTGCAGAGATTGCAGATATCAGTGCCGGTGGGATGCCAGATCGTGTGAAATGCCTCCATTCGCTGGTCGCACATTCCCTTGCCTCAGGAGAGGGAGTCAATCCTCTGGGCGATGAAGCTTTAGAACTCTTACCGCAATGGTGGCTCCATTCGCCGTGTGTCGATTCAAGACTCGATGACACTAGCAATCAGAAATCTGGGATGTAGAGATGAGCCGGGTCGCTGCGATTGATTGTGGCACCAACTCCATTCGTTTATTGATTGCTGATATTGATGGCGGAAATTTCCGGGAAGTCTTTCGAACGATGGAGATTGTCAGACTTGGCCAAGGAGTAGATAAAACCAAGGCATTCCATCCTGATGCCATCGAACGTACGCTGAGCGCATTACGTGAATTTCAAGGTGAGATTCTTCGCCGCGGTGTAAGCAAGATTCGATTCTGTGCGACCAGCGCAACACGTGATGCGACAAACCGCGATCTCTTCATCAATGGCGTCAAAGAGATCATCGGAATTCCGCCGGAGGTCATCTCTGGAGATGAAGAAGCACGACTATCTTTTATGGGAGCAATTCGCGAGTTACACCCTTCTGATGCGCCCTTTCTTGTGATTGATATCGGCGGCGGCTCCACGGAATTCGTTTATGGAAGCCAGAAGGTAGAAGCAGCAATAAGTCAGAACATTGGATGTGTTCGAATGAGTGAGCGACATTTCTCCAGTGCGCCACCGAGTTCTGAAGAGATCGCTCAGGCGCGCACCGATATTGATATCGCAATTCAAGAGGCAGCAGGGCTAGTTCCTATAACGCAAGCGCGCACCGTGATTGCCGTCGCCGGTACAGCGACCACAGTGGCAGCAGCAGCCTTGGGACTTGAAAGTTATGATCGATATTCGATTCATCTCTCGCGTATTAGCGCGAAACGAACCCACGAAGTATCAGAGATGTTCCTCTCGATGAGCCGTGACCAACTCTCATCCTTGGGCTATATGCATCCAGGTCGAGTTGATGTTATTGCCGCCGGCTCTCTTGTTCTCGATCGCATCATGCAACACTGCGGAGCAAGTGAATTCATCGTATCGGAGTCGGATATCTTGGATGGAATGGCCTGGTCTCTTGCCGACTAACCCCGCTCAAGCGGCAGCGAAATGTCGAACACTAAGAACGTTAGATCGCGCAATTACCTCCTGCGATGGGTGTTCTCGACTGGTGAAATGGCGAGAGGAAGTCGCGATCACAAAAAGACGTGCCTATATTGATCAGAAGTATTGGGGTAAACCGGTGACAGGATTTGGCTCCAGCGATGCAAAACTTCTCATCATCGGTTTGGCTCCCGGTGCACATGGAGCAAATCGAACCGGAAGAATCTTCACCGGCGATAGTTCAGGAGATTGGCTTTACGGGTCGCTTTTTCGAAATGGCTTAGCCAGAGTGGAACATTCCATTTCAAGAGATGATGGACAAGAACTCATTGATACACGGATTACTTGTGCTCTTCGTTGTGCACCTCCAGATAACAAACCTCTGCCGAAAGAAATCGAGAAGTGTTCACCTTGGCTGGTGCGAGAGTTTGAATTGCTCTTTCCCTCTGTCCGGGCTTATCTAGCGTTAGGCGGGATTGCGTGGCGAGCAACACTAGAAACGTTGCGTTCCCAAGATGAAGTTTTGCCGAGAAAGCTCCCAAAGTTCGGTCACGGAGCCAATTTCAAGTTTCGCGCAAGCGACGGGAATATTAGGTTAGTGATTGGCAGTTACCATCCCAGCCAACAGAACACATTCACGGGGAAGCTAACGCGGAACCAGTTGGATGCTGTGATTCGGAAGGCGGGTAGATTTGCCCACGCTGGTTTGCCCCTGTAGCCCAATGGCAGAGGCAGACGACTTAAAATCGTCCAAGTGTGGGTTCGACCCCCACCGGGGGCACCAGAAAAAAAGAAAACCTAAAATAGGAAGAACAAGAAAAAACGACAGAGAGGGAAACTAGAAGACAATGGAGAGTTCGAATCCCATCCTTACTCGCGCTTACGGCGATCGCCGTGGCTATGCAGCGATGGATCGCGTTCCAGTAACTACTGACAATCTCGAAGAGACTTATTCAGCTCCGGCTGCCTCTTCGCTTCGCACCGGACGAATGACGATGGATGATGTCGTCACCCGAACCGGAATCCTCTTTGGCACCGCGCTTGTTGTCGGCGCTGCCGCTTGGTATTTCAATCTTCAGGGACTCTTCATCTTCGGTTTGATCGGTGGACTTGCTACCGGTCTGATCGGAGCATTCAGCAAGAAGGTACGGCCATCACTGTATGTGGTCTATGCAGTCTGCCAAGGGCTCGTACTTGGAATCATTAGCAAGGTCTACGAAGCGTTCTACAACGGCATCGTTCAACAAGCAATTGTTGCCACTGCTGCAGCATTCTTCGGAATGCTCTTTATGTATCGCAGCGGACGCCTACGCGCGACGCCGAAGTTCACTCGCACCTTGATGGGCGCAGCGATTGGATATTTGATCCTTGCCCTTGGAAGCTTTGTTGGATCATTCTTCGGACTTGGTGGCGGAATGGGTCTCTATGGCCTCAGCGGCTTTGGTCCGATGCTCGCTATCGCAGGCGTTGCGATCGCATCCTTCTTCCTCGTTCTAGATTTCGATCAGATCGAACAGGGCGTCCGCGCTGGCATTCCACAAGAGGAATCATGGCGCGCTGGCTTTGGTCTCTTGATGACGATGGTCTGGCTCTATATGGAAGTACTTCGTTTGCTTGCGATCTTGCGAGGAAACGATAACTAACCTTCGTTAAAAGCAACTTTCCCGGAATCCCCGAGACGCGCAGAATTTGTCTCGGGGATCCTTACTGCAATGAGAACTGTGAGCGAGAAGACCAAGGCGCTGACCAAGATTGCAGATCGATAACTCGATAGATCAGAGATAGCGCCAAGAAGAATCGGCCCCACCATCATTCCGGCATCACCAGACATCTGCCAGATCGCATAAACCTTGCCGCTTTTACCTTTGATGACATCTCCGACGATTGCTCCGGCAGATGCAGCAAAGCCTGCTCCAATTCCAAGAATCACCATGGAAAGCAGATAGATCAGAACGCTATTGGCCAGGGAAAGTAGAAGCAGCGCAACAAGAGATATCGAAAATCCAGTCAAGATGACCGGCTTTCTTCCATTCTTATCGGAATATTTTCCAGCGCGCACCATCACACTTCCTTGGGCAATCAAAGCTAATGTGAAACTCAATCCCACAACTGTGGCGCTAGCTCCGAGTTGGTCAGTGACAAAAAGCGGCAGTATCGAGGAGCGCATTCCAAAGAAGACCCAACTGCCGAGAAAAGCTAAGAAGAGTGAGTAGAGGTAGGGAGTGAGCTTGAGCGCCTCTCTGATAGTCAGCGCCGGATCATCACTTTTGAGCGCGGTCGATGCGCCAAGACGCTTTTCATGCAAGAAGATCAGCGCGAAAGTTCCTGCCACAATCAAGAGCGCGGTGTAGAGAAAGAATGGTGCACGGGGTGAGATCGCAAGCAGCGCACCGCCGAAAGCTGGACCCGCAACACCACCAGCGATAAAACCACCGTTATAAAGTGATTGGGCTCGCCCACGTTGACTGTCATTCACAACTCTCAAGATCAGAGCGCCGGCAGATACCGAGAACATGGAGGATCCAAGTCCGCCGGCCGATCGAAAGAAGAGGAGCTGGTCATAACTTTGAGCCAGACCTGCCATCAACGTGAAGATGGAGACCATAAGCAAGCCACAACCCAAGACGAGTCGCTCTCCGAATACCTCAATCAGTTTTCCTGAGACCAGCCCCGAGACGAATCTGACGATGGCAAAACTGGAGACGATCAATCCAACAAGTGTGTTCGAGACGCCAAAGGTTCGGGCGAAGATCGGAATCGCGGGGATGATCAATCCGAAACCGATAGCGACGAGAAAGGAGATCGTCGACAGTACTGACACCTCTCGAGGAAGGCCCGCGAAAGGTGATTTAAAAGTGCGAATCTTTATCCGATCGCCTCGCCAGCTGCATCTTGTCGAGCCGCGGCGTGCGCATTGCTATCTTGAAGTGGCTTCTCACGAAGGAAGATGGCAAAGAAGAAACCAAGTGCGACGACAGGGAAGGCAGCCATAAAGACTGTGTGGAATGCTGACATGAAACTTTCGAGCACCGTCGTCTGAACGACGGGAGGTAGTTTTGCGATTGCGCCGGTGTTAGTGGTGAGCGAACCCAGGAGAGTGGGATCGACTTTCGCCAAGACATCAGGATTTGTCTTTGCTAATTCGGCGAATCCAGTCTTGAGATTTGCAGCGACGTTATGGCTCAGGATCGTGCCGAAGATCGCAGTTCCGAAAGCGCCACCGAGGGTTCTAAAGAAAGTGTTCCCCGAGGTGGCCACCCCGAGGAGCTTGAAATCAATATCGTTTTGGAGGGCGATGACAATGGTCTGCATCGTCAATCCGAGTCCCGCGCCAACAACCACGGCATAAATCGCCACTTCCCAATACGGCGTGACCAGATCAAGACGAGTCATCAGCAACAAACCGATACTCATCACGATGGTGCCGGCAACGGGGAATTTCTTGTATTTGCCAGTCTTGGTAATGACGCGGCCACTGGTGACTGTTGCGGTCAAGATGCCGAGCATCAGCGGAATCAACTTCAAGCCTGCTTGAGTAGCGGTATTGCCTTCGATGATCTGGAGGTAAAGCGGAAGCATGATGATCGCACCGAACATCCCGGCGCCGATGATGAAACCGATAATTGAGGTCAACGAGAATGTGTGATTCTTGAAAAGTGAGAGCGGAATGATCGGTTCGACCGCTTTCTTCTCCCAGAAGATATAGGCAAATACCAGGGCAAAACCTAAGCCAAGTGCGATGAGAGTGCGGCTATCAGTCCAACCATTTTCTGGACCAAGGACGGAGAGACCAAGAAGAATCGAAACCACAGAGGAGACGACGATCAGCGCGCCCGGGTAATCGATTTTATGTTCGCGTACAACTTTCGGGATATGAAGAACAATCGAAGTGATGACAAGGGCAAGGATTCCGAATGGAAGATTGATATAGAAAATCCAACGCCAGCCGGTGATTCCAAGGATGTCACCGCGATCGGAGAAGAATCCGCCGAGCAGTGGACCTGCGACAGATGAGATTCCCCATACAGCTCCGAAAAGACCTTGGTATTTGCCACGTTCGCGTGGCGAGACGATGTCACCGACGATGACAAATGTCAGCGCCATCAACCCACCAGCGCCAAGTCCTTGTAGTGCACGGAATGCGATGAGTTGATCCATCGATGTTGCGGCACCTGCGAGGAATGAACCGATCAAAAAGACGATGATCGAGAATTGATAGACCGGTCTGCGGCCATAGAGATCAGAGATCTTTCCGTAGAGCGGAGTAGATGCGGTCGATGTCAGCAGATAAGCAGTGACCACCCATGAGTAATGGTTAAGTCCATTGAAGTCCTCCACGATCCGCTTCAACGCGGTCGACACGATGGTTTGATCGAGAGCTGCAAGCAACATTCCGGTGAGCAAACCGCTCATCACGATCAGGATTTCTCTATGTGTTAGTGGCTTCGAGTGATCTACTTTTGCTCTTCCGAACATATCTACCTATCAGTAATGGGATATTTCCCGCGAATATTTGGAGGAATGAGAGAAGGTTACTACTCTCACCTCAGTGAAAAGCGTAGAAGCAGTTGATTTAGTCAAGACTTACGACAAAGGCAAGGTTCGCGCACTCGATGGACTCTCCCTCGATGTGAATGAAGGCACAGTCCTTGGGGTTCTCGGACCAAACGGTGCCGGTAAGACAACCACTGTGCGAATTCTCACAACACTTCTCAATCCAGACTCTGGCTCTGCAAAAGTTGCAGGGATCGATGTCATTAAGGAACCAGGAAAAGTTCGCGAAGTGATCGGACTTTCTGGCCAATACGCAGCTGTCGATGAAACGTTGACGGGCTGGGATAACTTGGTGATGTTCGGTCGTCTCTATCATCTTTCAAATAGCGCTGCGAAGAAGCGAGCAGAAGAACTGTTGGAACAGTTCTCTCTTTCCGATGCAGCTAAACGCTCGATTCGTACCTACTCCGGAGGTATGCGACGACGACTTGATCTGGCCGCATCGCTTATCGTCAATCCCAAGATTCTCTTTCTGGATGAGCCGACCACAGGTCTTGACCCACGAGGACGCCAAGAGATGTGGGGCGTTATTCAATCTCTGGTTCGAGGTGGAACAACATTGCTTCTCACTACTCAGTATTTGGAAGAGGCCGATCAACTAGCCGATGAGATCGCCGTGATTGATCACGGAAAAGTGATTGCCCGAGGAACCTCCGATGAACTCAAGCGCCAAGTTGGTGGCGAAAGGCTAGAGATTGTTGTTGAAGGAAAGGATCTTGCGGCAACAACTGAAATCGTCGCGAAGGTGAGTGCAACAAAGCCTCTGGTTGATGAGAATCTCAGGCAAGTATCAGCCCCGGTCACCACAAGTTCTCGTGCCTTGATTGAAGCGGCTCGCGGACTTGATGAAGCTGGCATCCATCCCCTCGATATCGCACTCAAACGCCCATCACTTGATGATGTATTCATCTCTCTTACCGGCCATGTCGCCGAAGAGAAGAAGGAAGAAGACGTCGCACCGGTTCGAGGCAGAAAGAGGAAGAAGTAATGTCACACGCAATCTCTGATGCAGTCGTCGTCACCAAACGTCAATGGCTCCAACTTGTGAGAGTTCCTGAAGTTCTGATCTTCTCCACCATCCAACCGGTGATGTTCGTGCTGCTCTTCCGTTTTGTTTTCGGTGGTTCCATCTCAACCGGTCTACCTGGTGTGGACTATGTCCAACTCTTGATGCCAGGAATCTTCGTCCAGACTGTGGCATTTACCCTTGCTGGAACTGCTGTGGGCTTGGCGGAGGATATGCAGAAAGGTCTCATCGACCGTTTCCGCTCACTTCCTATCTCACGTGGCGCTGTGGTTTTTGGTCGCGCGCTTGGCGATGGTCTACTTAACATCGTCGTTCTCTGCGTGATGGGACTTGCTGGTTATGCCGTGGGATGGCGACCAAGTTCTGGTTTCATCAAAGTCACTCTCGGATTTATCTTCTTGCTGGCTTTCGGATTTGCCATGGCCTGGGTTGGGATTTTGATTGGGCTTTCAGTTCGTTCAGCACGAGTTGCCAACGCCGCTGTCTTTATCGCGGTCTTCCCGATGACCTTCCTCTCCAACGCATTCGCTCCCACCACCGGAATGCCCAAAGCGCTCCAATATGTCGCCGAATGGAATCCTGTCTCAACCATGGTCGCTGCTTGTCGCGAACTTTTCGGCTTAAAGAACCTCTTCGGAGTTACCGCTAATTCATGGCCAAGCCAACATCCGCTTTCGATGTCGCTTATCTATATGGTGATCATCATGGCGATTTTTGTGCCGCTCAGCGTCCGCAAATACATCAACGTCGCTTCGAAGTAGCAGCGGCCAGGACGAAGTAGAGCCGGAGATTCTTAGGAGAAAACTTCAGCGCTGACCACAGTCACGGTGATCATCTTGCCGTTTGGCGCTTTGTAGGTTCGTGATTCACCGATCTTGGCACCGATGATTGCCGAACCAAGCGGGGATTGTTCGCTGTAGACATCCATATCTCCCGTAGCGATCTCCCGTGAGCCCAAGAGAAATTCCATTCTGTCGCCCATAATCTCAACTGCGACTTTCATTCCCGGATTAACAGTTCCAGCCTCTCCGGTCGGAGCGGTTCCAATCTCAGCATTCTCAAGCATCTGTTTGAGTTGGCGGATGCGGGCTTCCATCTTTCCTTGTTCTTCACGAGCCGCGTGATAGCCGCCATTCTCTTTCAGGTCACCTTCGGCTCGGGCTGCTTCGATCTTCTTGACGATCTCACTTCGCCCAGTAGTTTCCAAGTGCGCCAATTCGCCTGCGAGGCGATCTGCCGCTTCACGAGTAAGCCAGGTCTTTGCCATAGAGGAGAAGATTACTTACTTCACTGCACAGCGCAGAACATCGGCATTGACTGCGCGAAGTCGAGTGGAAATAGCGGTGCTTTCGCGGATGATTTTCTGGTCAGAAGGCGGAACTTCAAGATCCTTTTCGCCCACGACATTGCGATCGATATCGCGCGCGACGAGTGTGCAGAGAAAGGCAACCGATGGAACGCGCCTTGTCAGTTCGAAGGTTATCGAGATGGATTTGTCATCGATAGGCGCGAAACTCACCACCGTCGTACGTGACTCAGGATTGGCGTGATGCCAGGCGCTCCAGACCAGCCACGGGATTCCAATGATGAGAAAGAAGGTGGCAAACCAGCGCCACATACCGCTCTTGCCAGATCTACCGTAACGATCATCGAGAAAAGTCCGGAGATCCTTCTCGTAGCTGGCGGAATCAGGGGACATGCGAAGATTCTGCCATGGAAGAGCAATACGTAGATCCCGGTATCGCTGGCTCGATAACGATGATGGCATTGACGATTGCTTGTGTGATTCTGCTTCGAAGTTTCTACAAGAGATATAAGCGAATGGAAGAACGTCGCATCGAAGATGAGTCGAAGTAAGGCGTTCGGCACCGCCATCGGTGCGATCGCGCTGATAGGAATCTTTATCGCTTTAGGTTTGTGGCAGCTGGATAGAGCCGCTAAGTTCAAAGAACTACAACGCCCTTATCAAGACCAGCCCATCATCGCACTTTCAGAGGTTGCTCAACCTGCAACTAATCTCACCGATTCTGCAATCAATCGAATCGTGAAGTTTTCTGGAACCTATGCAACCCAATTCACTTCGCCGAATCAGATCGATAACTCAGGAAAGACCTCGACGTGGCTTGTCGGCCTGATGGAAGTTGATGGCGGTGGTGCGATCTTGGTCGTTCGTTCCTCGCAGAATGATGAGATGCCACGTGGTGAAGTTTCAGTTGAAGGTCGGATCCTTCCGCGCCAATTTGAAGATCGAAGTTCCAAGGCTGATGGCGAGTTGAGCCGAATCGATCCAGCGTTGGTGAGTTCGCTTTATCCTGACGCGCTCTATGACGGATTTGTCGTAGCGCGAAGAGAGATGATCGGAGGACGGGAACTCCAGGTTCAACGGGTCAATCTCGATCCAGCGCGACCCACGGTTCCCGGCTTTTATTGGCAGCACATTGCCTATGTAGTTATTTGGTGGCTTATGGCCCTCGTAGTACTTTTCCTACCGTTCTATAGTCGATGGAGGAGAAGGCAATGAGCGGAGTTATCAAGCGTTTTCGCTTCATGGCTTTTGCCGCTGGCGTGATGTCCCTTCTGCTCTGGTTTGTAGAGCTCCCCGTGGTCTATGTGATCAAGGATCCTGAGCTGACGTCGAAAGTGAAGTGGATTCCCTTCGTTCATGGTTATGTCTATCCGTTCTACGTTTTGACCGCGATTCATCTCTGCGTCAAAGCGCGATATTCAGTACCGAAAATGATTGCTTTTATTCTGGCCGGGACTCTTCCCATCGCGTCATTTGTTGCAGAACGTAAGGTCGCTCGCTCCCTTCAATGAAGGTTCGCTCACTTATCAAATCGGCGCTCTACCCCATTTATGAGCGCAGAATCCTCGAGAATCTGGATCTAACGAAGACTCCTCGACATATCGGATTGATTCTCGATGGAAATCGACGATGGGCGAAGGAGAATCCCTCTGTCACTGGGGATACCTCGTCAGCGCATGGACATCGCGCAGGCGCCCATAAGATCATCGAACTTCTCGGTTGGTGCGAAGAGACCCAGATCAATGTCGTGACATTGTGGTTGTTATCCAGTGATAACTTGAAACGTCCGAGCGAAGAGCTGGCCTCACTCTTTGAAATCATTACCGAAACAGTTCGCTCTCTTGGCGCGACTGGGCGTTGGCAGATTCGTCCCGTGGGCTCCTTCGAACTTCTCCCTGAATCCCTTCGAGCAACATTGAAGGAAGTGGAAGCAAAGAGCTCAGGTATTGATGGGATAACAGTCAATGTCGCGATCGGTTATGGCGGAAGGCTTGAGATTGTGGATGCGGTCAAGCGTTACATCGCGGATTCGGCCTCAGTCGGCAAGAGCAGCGATGCGATTGCTCGCGATCTGACTGTGGAAACAATCGACCAATTCCTCTACACCGCTGGCCAACCCGATCCGGAGTTGGTCATCCGCACTTCCGGTGAACAACGTCTGGGCGGATTTCTTCTCTGGCAGAGCCACCAATCTGAGTTCTATTTCTGCGAGGCGTATTGGCCAGACTTTCGTCGCGTCGATTTTCTCCGCGCACTTCGCTCTTATGCGATGAGAGAGCGGCGTTTAGGTCGTTAGAAAAACCTCAACCTCAACTTGAGCGTGTCGCGGATTTCGCGCGCGGAGATGTCTTACCTTTTGCCTTAAATCCATTTCCCCCGCTAAGCCCGCCGCTTGGCGCGAGAACAACAGAATATGAAGGGGCCCATTGGCACTGAGTTCCTCCGGTCGTAAGACATATGTCTTGGATACCAGCGTCTTGCTGGCCGATCCCTCCGCGATCTACCGCTTCGAAGAACACCAAATCATCATCCCGATCGCTGTCATCGGGGAATTAGAGATCAAAAGAGACCACCCAGAACTTGGCTATTTTGCCCGCTCGGCACTTCGCGCCCTCGATGACCTTCGGGTCAAACACGGAAGACTCGATAAGTCGCTACAAATAACTGCTGCTGGCGGCACTCTGACCGTCGAACTCAATCACACTGACACAACTTCACTTCCACATGGATTCCTCCGTGATGGAAGCAATGACTCACGAATTCTTGCTGTTGCACGGAACTTAGTAAGTGAAGGTCACGATGTCGTTTTGGTGACCAAAGATCTCCCACTTCGCGTCAAGGCATCATCGGTTGGAATCACCGCCGAGGAATATCGCGCTGAACTTGCTCCCAACAGTGGCTGGACCGGAATGGTCGAAGAGAGTGTTGGCAGCAAACTCATCGATGCTCTTTATGCCGGAGATAAAGTCCACGATCCTTTGGCAAAAGATCTGCCCTGTCACACCGGCGTCGTCTTGCATTCGGAGAAAGGCAGCGCCCTTGCTCGCGTCACTGCCGATAAGTCACTCGTTCTCGTCCGTGGCGATCGCAGCGCTTTTGGAATCCATGGCCGATCAGCAGAACAGCGAGTTGCCCTCGACCTCCTTCTTGATAGTGAAATTGGAATTGTCTCCCTCGGCGGACGAGCCGGAACCGGAAAATCAGCGCTTGCTCTGTGCGCCGGCCTGGAAGCCGTGATGGAGCGACGACTCCATAAGAAAATTGTGGTTTTCCGTCCACTTTATCCCGTCGGTGGTCAGGAACTTGGATATCTCCCTGGCACTGAAGGGGAGAAGATGTCTCCTTGGGCTCAAGCCGTCTTTGACACCCTCGGAGCGGTCGTCTCCAATGAAGCGATCGAGGAGATCATGGATCGGGGATTGATCGAAGTCTTGCCACTGACACATATCCGTGGACGTTCACTTCATGATGCCTTTGTCATCGTCGATGAAGCCCAATCCTTGGAGCGTGGAGTCTTGCTGACTGTCCTCTCCCGAATCGGCCAAGGATCCAGAGTCGTCCTTACCCACGATGTTGCCCAGCGTGACAACCTCAGGGTTGGTCGTCACGACGGAATCGTTGCTGTCATCGAATCGCTCAAAGGCCACCCGCTCTTCGCCCACATCACCTTGGTCCGATCAGAGCGTTCCCAGATCGCAGCACTGGTCACCGAAATGTTGGAGGACCCGGTTCAGCTCTTTGCTTGATTGGGTGGCGAGGGAACAAAAAAGCACGATTTTTCAGGTAAACGGATATAACGGGCATTTCAGACTTTATACGGAATGAACAGGGCTTTTCCTTTCCACAGATCCTGTGAGATTTCCCTTTTTCGCGCCACACGCGCGCTTTGATTTGCCGCTCACCCCATCCGCTGTCACCCTAAAGCCCAATCCCCATTACCTAAACCCTTGAATAAAGGGAGGTTGAGTGTTGCTGAGACGACGAGCCATCGTGGCCGGGTTGACCCTTGCCATCGCTTTCATCTCTTCTATGGAGACCTCCTACGCCCAGCCGGCCATGGCCGTGACTGTCGAGTTGCCCAGCGCTGATCTCAAAGCCGGAGTTGTCGGTGTTGAAGACCCGACCTTGCCGACGCTGCTGGAGATGAGCGATCGCACCTCGGTTATGGCGATGGATCTTCTGATGGTCTCGATGGTCGTTGAAAAAGTCGAGCTAGCCAGAGACCCTGAAGGTGCAAAACAGATCGCCCAAGAGATTTCGACCGAAACCTATGGCTGGAGTTCCAAGCAATTTACCTGCCTGGACACCCTCTGGACCAAGGAAAGTCATTGGAACTACAAGGCCCGTAACCCGCGTACCGGCGCTCATGGAATCCCGCAGGCGCTTCCTGCAACTCGAATGGAAATCATCGGAACGGATTGGCGCACCAACCCCATCACCCAGATTCAATGGGGCCTCCGCTATATCAGCATTCGCTATGACACCCCGTGCAAAGCACTCTCAAAATTCAAGCGCTCGCGTTATTACTAGATTTACCGATTATTCTCCGCTGTAGCTA
>CAZGMF010000003.1:29453-37799 GCA_964526795.1 uncultured Clavibacter sp. | reverse complement strand
AAATTCAAGCGCTCGCGTTATTACTAGATTTACCGATTATTCTCCGCTGTAGCTATTCGGTCGACAGTTCAGACGGAGTGTTTCTCGGATGAAAATTTCGGAGATTGACTTATCGGGGTTGCCCAAAGATTTCATCTGGGGTGTAGCGACTTCCTCCTATCAAATCGAAGGTGGCGTGGCCTCTGGCGATAGAGGGCGCTGTATTTGGGATGACATGTGCGATACGCCAGGAAAGATCTCAGATGGAACTAAAGATTGTATCGGCGTAGATCACATCAACCGCTGGAATGAAGATCTAGATCTTATGAAATCTCTGGGAGTCGATAGTTATCGTTTCTCCATCTCTTGGCCACGAGTCCAACCAGGCGGCCGTGGCGAATTCAATGAATCAGGGATTTCCTTTTACTCCAAACTCATTGACGGCATGATTGCTCGAGGAATCGAACCGAATCTGACTTTGTATCACTGGGATCTTCCTAGCGAATTACAAGCGATTGGCGGTTGGGAAAATCCGGAGGTCGCGATTCTCTTCTCTCAATACGCGGCCGAGATGGCTCGTCGCTTTGGGTCACGAGTGAAAATCTGGGCGACTTTTAACGAGCCTTGGTGTGTGGCATACCTTGGCAATCTCAACGGCCATCATGCGCCTGGAATTAAGGACCTTTCCACCACAATAAAGGTCGCTCATCAGCTGGTTCGTGCTCACGCCATGGCCTCAAAAGCAATTAAGGAAGTCGCCCCAGAAGTGAAAGTCGGCGTGGTTTTGAACCTTGTCGATCTTCGCTTTGTGGGCCAGATAACCCCTGAATTACAAGGAGAAATGGATCTCATCGACTCCTATACCAATCTCTGGTGGCTTGAGGGGATGTTGGAGGGAAAGTATCCGAAGAATCTTCTTGCGAATTTCGAGGCTTTGACCGGTATTCGAGTGGATGAGAAAGAGATCGGAGATGTTTCCTACGGCAGAGATTGGCTCGGTTTGAATTATTACGCAGGTCAAGTTCTCACTGGAGGCGGAAGCGGGATCGAACTCTTCCCTGGAACTAAATCAATAACAAATACCTTGTGGGGAACCGAGCGCACGGATATTGGCTGGAATTGGACTCCAGATGGATTGAGGAAATTACTGATCCGTCTCAATCAAATCTTTCCGAAATTGCCAATCTATATAACCGAGAACGGCGCCTGTTACAACGATGGTCCTGATTCCAGCGGAAAGGTCGATGACATCAAGCGGCAGGAATACATGGCTCTCTACATTCAATCTGCAGTTGACTCCATCAAAGATGGCGTCAACCTCAAGGGTTATTACGCATGGTCCTTACTCGATAACTTCGAATGGGCCTTTGGCTTCTCCATGAGATTTGGCATTGTCTATGTTGATCTTAAGACGATGGAACGGACGGTCAAGGAAAGTGCTCGACAGTACAGCGAACTTATTTCCCGTAGCAGTTGACCGCTTCTCGAAGCGAAGTTGTTAGGAAGGCTTCGTACCGATCGAAAGTGGCTTTGAAGTCTCGGCAAAGAAGTCATTTCCCTTGTCATCCACGACGATGAAAGCAGGGAAATCTTCCACTTCAATCTTCCAGACCGCTTCCATTCCCAATTCTTCATAATCCAATACTTCGACTTTCTTGATGCAATCTTGAGCCAACCTTGCGGCAGGTCCTCCAACGGATCCAAGATAGAAGCCGCCATTTTTCTTGCAGGCATCGGTGACTTGTTTGCTGCGATTGCCTTTAGCCAACATCACCAGTGATCCGCCCAATGCTTGGAATCCTTCAACATAAGAGTCCATTCGACCGGCAGTGGTCGGTCCGAAGGAACCGGAGGCATACCCAGCAGGGGTCTTCGCCGGGCCGGCGTAATAGACCGGATATTTCTTGAAGTATTCCGGCATCGGTTTTCCGGAATCAATCAATTCCTTTATCTTCGCGTGAGCCAGATCGCGCGCGACCACCAACGTTCCATTCAAGGAAAGTCGAGTTTTGACTGGATATTTTGAAAGTTCAGCGGTGATCTCTGACATCGGGCGATTCAAATCAATCCGAACGACATTGTCATCGAGATGTTCATCGGTGGTTTCTGGCAAGAAACGAGCCGGATCGGTCTCCAATTTCTCAATAAAGACGCCATCTTTGGTGATCTTCGCTTTTGCCTGTCGATCGGCCGAGCAGGAAACCGCAATCGAGATGGGAAGTGAGGCGCCATGACGAGGGAGCCGGATGACGCGAACATCGTGACAGAAGTATTTGCCGCCAAATTGGGCGCCGATCCCGAGTTTCTTGGTTAGTTCGAATACCTGCTTTTCTAATTCAGTATCTCGGAAAGCCCGACCTGTCTTGGCATTGCCCGTTGTCGGAAGTGAATCGAGATATTTCGTCGACGCCAGCTTGCCGACCTTGGCGGTGAATTCAGCGCTCGTTCCGCCGATCACAATCGCAAGGTGGTACGGAGGGCAAGCAGCAGTGCCGAGGGATCGCAACTTCTCATCAAGCCAAGTCATGAAGGTCGCAGGGTTGAGAATCGCTTTCGTTTCTTGATAGAGAAATGACTTATTAGCACTTCCGCCGCCTTTAGCGATGTAGAGGAAGTTGTATTCATCGGCATGTTCATAGTCGGAATAGATCTCGATTTGGGCTGGCAAGTTGTTGCCCGTGTTCTTCTCTTCCCACATCGTCACTGGAGCGAGTTGTGAATAACGAAGATTCAATTTCGTGAAGGCGTCATAAACCCCGCGAGAGATCGTCACCTCATCACGGTCTGAAGTGAGGACTTGTTGGCCCTTCTTACCCATGATGATTGCCGTTCCGGTGTCTTGGCACATCGGGAGGATTCCGCCGGCAGAGATATTGGCATTCTTCAATAAATCCAGCGCCACGAAACGATCATTGGGAGAGCTCTCAGGATCTTTGATGATGGCAGCGAGTTGTTGGAGATGGTCGCTTCTCAGGTAATGCGAAATATCGTGGATCGCTACTTCAGTGAGATTGCGGATTGCTTCTGGAGAAACATTGAGGAATGTCCGACCTTCGGCGCTAAATGTAGAGACGCCATCTTTGGAGACGAGTCGATATTCGGTGGTATCTGGCCCAATCGGAAGCAGATCTTCGTAAATGAACTCGGGCATCCTTACTCCTCAGAGTTCTTGGCGGCCTCAAGTTTGGCGCGGGCGCCATCGAGCCATTCTTGGCAGATGGCCGCAAGTTCCTCGCCACGTTCCCAGAGTTTGAGTGATTCTTCAAGGCCCACACCGCCGGCTTCGAGAGCGGCTACGACTTTGGCCAGTTCATCTCGCGCTTCTTCATAACTTGGTTTGGCCATGTTCTAAATCTACTCGCCTTTCTTTGGCGCAGATTCTTCGCTGCCTTCTGCTGTCGCCAGCGCCACACCTTTTGCCAAGCGGAGCTTCAATTTCTCGCCCTTGGTCAGAGAATCTGGTGATCTGACAATGGTTCCATCGATTTTCTGCACAACGGAATATCCGCGATCGAGAGTTGCTTGAGGAGAGAGTGATCTGACTCTGGCTCGCGTATGTTCGATTTCATCGTAAGCGCGAACCAATCGAGCCTGCATACTTGCAAAACTACGAGCGATAAAGCCATCGATGATCTCTTTTCGAGAGGTCACCATCACCATCGGATCTTTCATCACCGGGCGCTGTAAGAAAGCAACGATTTTTGTCATCTCAAGGACGACCAGATCATTGATCTTGCGATCGGCGCGATCTCGGAGTTGGCGTATGCGCGTAAGTTCTTCCTGAATATCTGGCACGACTCGCTTTGCTGCATCGGTCGGAGTAGAGGCGCGAAGATCGGCAACAAGATCAAGAAGTGGTGTGTCCTGTTCGTGTCCGATTGCGCTGACGATCGGTTTTGTGCACGAGGCAGCAAGGCGTACTAAGCCCTCATCGGAGAAGGGGAGCAAATCTTCAAATGATCCGCCACCGCGAGTAATGATGATGACATCGACTTCTGGATCGGCATCGAGTTCTCGAAGTGCAGCAGAGACTTGGATTACCGCATCAGCGCCCTGCACCGCCACTTCTCTGGTTTCAAAGCGGACTGATGGCCAACGGCGTTTGGCATTCTCTTTCACATCTTTTTCGGCAGCGCTTGCTCGACCACAGATCAATCCGATCTTGTTTGGCAAGAATGGCAGCGGCTTCTTTCGCTCCGGAGCAAAGAGTCCTTCGGCGGCCAGAATCTTCTTCAGCGCTTCGAGCCTTGCCAATAATTCACCTACACCGACTTGGCGGATTTCCTTCGCGCTCAATGAAAGTCTGCCTGTTGGCATGTAAAAATTAACTTTGGAAAATATCACTACGCGTGCGTTATCTGTCATCGGTGCGATTGCCTTGAAAACCGAGCGTGGACAGGTCACTTCTAAGTACATATCGACGCTGGGATCACGCAAGCGCATGTAGATCATTCCTGATCCAGCGCGATCATTGAGTTGGGCGATCTCTCCTTCGACCCAGATCTCACCTAATCGTTTGATGTATTCATGCAACTTCTCGGAGATAACCCGGACTGGAACTGGTTTCTCCGCAGAAGTTTCGAGCACGAAGCGATACTAATAGGATGGCCATATGCCAAAACGAGTTCTCCTGGCTGCGCCGCGCGGTTATTGCGCTGGAGTCGACCGCGCAGTTGTGACTGTTGAAAAGGCACTCGATCTCTATGGCGCACCGGTGTATGTGCGAAAGCAAATCGTTCACAACAAACATGTCGTTTCTTCCCTCGAGAAGAAGGGCGCCATTTTCGTCGAAGAGACTGATCAGGTTCCTGAAGGTGCGATGGTCGTCTTCTCTGCCCACGGAGTTTCACCAGAAGTTCACCAACAAGCAGCGGCTCGAAGTTTGAAGACGATTGATGCGACCTGTCCGCTGGTCACAAAAGTCCATCAAGAGGCGCGACGTTTTGCTGCCGATGATCTTCAGATTCTTCTTATCGGTCACGAAGGACATGAAGAGGTAGAAGGAACAGCCGGCGAAGCGCCGAATCACGTCCAACTCGTTGATGGTCTCGATGGTGCTCGTAACGTTCAAATTGATCCAAACCGCCCCGTTGCTTGGCTCTCCCAAACAACTTTGAGCGTTGATGAAACATTAGAAGCGGTCGCGATTTTGAAGAATCGTTTTCCCCAACTTCAAGATCCACCATCGGATGACATCTGTTATGCGACCCAGAATCGACAGGTAGCAATCAAGCAGATCGCGCCCCAAACAGAACTCGTTCTTGTCGTCGGTTCTCGCAACTCTTCCAACTCGGTTCGCCTGGTCGAAGTCGCGAAGGAATATGGCGCCAAAGAGGCCTATCTGATCGACTATGCCAGCGAGGTAAAAGATGAGTGGTTTGATGGCGTTGAAACTGTTGGCGTCACAAGTGGAGCCTCAGTCCCAGAACTCTTGGTCAAGGATTTGTTGGAGGAGTTGGCTCGGCGGGGCTTTGGCCAGGTAGAGACGGTGACCGCGATGGAGGAGCACCTTCTTTTCGCACTGCCGCCTGAACTAAGAAAAGATCTAAAGGCCGCGGGAAAGTAACCGCTTCTTCTCTTTGAAGTAATACCACCAGCCGAAGAGTGCTCCGGTAATCAAAAATGGTGCGACGCTGGCAAGTCCTGAGACTAGATCAACGCCAAATCGTGTGATGCTCAATGAAATCCCACCGACAGTAGGAAGTAGGAGTACGACAGCGAGTGCTAGAGCCAATGGTGGATTAACGACCGCAACATAGGTTGTGCCAGTCCGGCCGTAGATCAAAGCACCGTAGTAAGCGACCCAGATTGAGATACCGGTCAGAGCGCCGACATTGGAACGGAAGAAAATCTCAACCATCGCGACAAATGCGATCAAAGCGAATTGCAGAATGACAATGCCTTGTTTGGTAAGGCCCGCACCTTGAACCGGGTTCTTGATCGGTGGTTTTGGCAGATTGAAATCACTTGTCATCGTCATCACCTTCATCGCTTTCATCCTCGCCATCGAAAAGTTCGTGGGATTGGTTCTCGCGTGGAGCAATCTGGCGAACCTCATCATCAACATCCTCAAGTGCTTTGAGTTTGCTCGATGATGGTGCGCCGAGTTTGACCATCTTTCGTGCTGGCTTGAGGACATTCTCCTCTGCCGACTTGATCAGATCATTGAAGGCGCGCTCCGTGGATTTGAGGCGATCGCCGAGCGTTTCGATCTTGCTATGAACTTTCCCGATTCGCTTCAGCAATTCGCCGGCCAGATCAGTGATCTCAGCAGCGTTCTTCGCCAGTTCTGAACGGCTAAAGACATAAGCGACAGTGCGCAAGAGCGCCAACATCGTGGTGGGAGTAGCGATGGATACATTCTTCTCGAATGCTTTATGGAGAAGTTGGGGATCGACTTCTAAGGCTTCACTGACAATCGATTCAAAGGGGGCGAAAAGCACGACATAGTCAGGGGAGTTGCCCGTTTCCTGGTAACCGCGTTTTGCAAGGGCATTGACATGGCCAAGAAGGTCTTTTGCGTGAAGCTCCATCAACTGACGACGCGCGGCAGGATCCTTCTCGCCAATCGCATCGAGGAAACGATCGAAGGGAAACTTCGAGTCGATGAAGATCTCGCTTCCGCCGGGAACAGCAATCTTGATATCGGGCTTGGAAATGTCAGTACCTGAAGTGCGGTAATCCTGTTTGAAGAAGTGAACGTTCTCGATAAGGCCGGCATTCTCAAGAAGTGTTTCGAGTTGGGCCTCGCCATATTTTCCGCGCGTCTGGGAATTCGAGAGAGCGCCAGCAAGTTTCGTCGTTTCACGAAGAAGGTTTTCGTTACCAACCTTCATATTTTCGATCTGGGTCTTGATCTCACTCTCTGCGCGAGCGCGTTTGACTTCTGCTTCTTGGGCTTGGGAAGAGAGCGTGGTCATGCTCGTTGTCACGGATTTGAGTTGTTCGTTCAAAGTGGTCAATCGACCTTCTTCTTCACGCATCTTCTCGATCTGTGCGGTGAGAAGGGTCACCTTTCCTTTCTCGGAATTTGCGCGGAGAAATCCGATCGCGATGCCAAGACCAAGTCCGATGCCAAGACCGATGATGAGTGTGAGAGCGCCGTTCATGCTCCTATCGTGGCAGTCACCACTGACAAATCGCGGTTAGGCTCTGCTCCTCGTGAGCCTCTCCATCGGAATTGTCGGTCTTCCCAACGTCGGAAAGTCGACCCTCTTTAATGCGCTCACCAAAAACAATGTCCTCGCTGCGAATTACCCCTTCGCCACTATCGAGCCCAACGTCGGCGTCGTTGGCGTCCCAGATTCGCGCCTGGCAGTTCTGGCAGGGATTTTTGGCTCAGAGAAGATCATTCCTGCTGCTGTTTCCTTCGTTGATATCGCCGGCATCGTCAAGGGCGCATCCGAAGGTGCCGGACTTGGAAATAAGTTCCTCGCCAATATCCGAGAGAGCGATGCAATCTGCCAAGTCATCCGTGTCTTCAATGATGGCGATGTCGTTCACGTCGAAGGACGAGTCGATCCTGCAAGTGATATCGAAACAATCAACACTGAACTACAACTTGCAGATCTTCAAACAATCGAAAAAGCTATCCCAAGAATCGAGAAAGAAGCCCGCCAAGCCAAGGAGCGCGGCGCTGTGCTCGATGCAGTGAAAGCGGCAGAGAAAGTTCTCGCCAGTGGCAAAGTTCTCTCCGGTTCTGGAGTCGATCTGGCGCTGGTGAAAGAACTAGGACTTCTCACTGCAAAACCATTTCTCTATGTCTTCAATGTCGACGCCGCAGAATTGGCCGATAAAGATTTGCGCTCAAAACTTTCCGCACTCGTCGCACCTGCTGAAGCGATCTTCCTGGATGCCAAGACCGAATCAGAGTTGGTCGAACTCGACGATGCCGAAGCGCTGGAGTTGTTGAAATCAATCGGACTGGAAGAACCAGGACTTGCCACATTGGCCAGAGTCGGATTCGACACCTTAGGGCTCCAGACCTATCTCACCGCCGGCCCGAAAGAGGCTCGTGCGTGGACCATTCACAAAGGTGATACCGCGCCGATGGCAGCGGGAGTTATTCATACTGATTTCCAAAAAGGATTCATCAAAGCTGAAGTCATCTCCTTCGACGACTTGGTTGCGGCTGGCTCCATGAATGAAGCACGATCAAAGGGGAAGGTGCGTATGGAAGGCAAGGATTACGTCATGAGAGATGGCGATGTCGTCGAATTCCGGTTCAATGTCTAAATCACCTCATCTGGCCGGCTTGGCCGAAAAGCAGCGCGAAACACTGCGCAATATCGCCATCATCGCTCACGTCGATCATGGCAAGACCACTCTTGTTGATGCGATGTTGTGGCAATCCGGTGCATTTGCCGC
>CAZGMF010000003.1:27327-29353 GCA_964526795.1 uncultured Clavibacter sp. | reverse complement strand
GCGCTACAAAAGAATCTGCCCGTCATCTTGATCATCAACAAAGTTGATCGCCCTGATGCGCGAATCGCAGCCGTAGTCGATGAAACATACGAACTCTTCCTCGATCTTGATGCCACTGAAAACCAAATTGATTTCCCAATCGTCTACACATCGGCCAAAGCCGGACGCGCTTCGTTAAATCGTCCGAGTGATGGTGGGATGCCTGATACTGAGAATCTTGATGTGCTCTTTGATGTCATCTTCAAGACCATCCCGGCGCCGAAATATCACGAAGGTGCGCCACTACAAGCGCATGTCACGAACTTGGATTCATCGCCTTATCTCGGACGTCTTGCACTCTGTCGAGTTCATGAAGGTGTTATTAAGAAAGGTCAGAGCGTTGCCTGGCTCAAGACCGACGGCACAACCGAGCGAGTTCGCATCTCAGAGTTGTTGATGACAGATGGATTAGAGCGAATCCCTGCTAACGAAGCCGGTCCTGGTGACATCATCGCTGTGGCAGGAATCGAAACCATTACTTTGGGTGAGACTCTGGCCGATGCCGAAAATCCACACCCGCTGCCCCCGATCACGGTCGATGAACCCAGTATTTCGATGACGATCGGCATCAATACCTCACCATTGGCTGGACGAGTGGGGAAGAAGTTGACAGCGCGATTGGTGAAAAATCGCCTTGATCAAGAGCTAGTTGGCAACGTCTCGCTCCGTGTTTTAAATACCGAACGCCCTGATACTTGGGAAGTCCAAGGCCGCGGCGAACTCCAACTCGCAGTCCTGGTCGAGATGATGCGCCGAGAAGGATTCGAACTCACTGTCGGCAAACCACAAGTCGTCACCAAGATTGTCGACGGCAAAGTCCATGAACCGATGGAGCGATTGACTATTGATGCGCCAGAAGATTATCTCGGAGTTGTCACCCAACTTCTTGCTTTGCGCAAAGGGCGAATGGAACAGATGGTCAACCATGGAACGGGATGGATCCGAATGGACTTCAAAGTTCCCTCCCGCGGATTGATCGGATTCAGAACTGAATTTCTTACCGAAACTCGTGGCACAGGGTTGTTGCACCATGTCTTTGATGGTTATGAAGCGTGGAATGGTGAACTGCGGACTCGTCCGACTGGTTCGCTGGTCGCAGATCGCTCGGGAGTTGCTACCTCGTATGCCATCTTCGCCCTTCAAGAGCGAGGAACGATTTTTGTCCAAGTCAGCGCTGATGTGTATGAAGGCATGGTCATCGGGGAGAACTCACGCCCTGAAGATATGGATGTCAACATCGTGCGCGAGAAAAAGTTGACCAATATGCGCGCATCAGGTTCGGATGAGAATGAGAAGTTGATTCCACCGAAGATCTTGAATTTGGAGCAGGCACTGGAATATTGCCGAGAAGATGAATGCGTTGAAGTCACTCCGGTCAATGTTCGAATTCGTAAAGTCTTGCTCGATCAGAACGAACGATCTCGCAATACCGCGCGGGCGAAACGGGCGAACGAAGAGAAGTAGGACACGCCGAAATACCGCGTAAAAGGCCACTTTGTCAGTGGTCGGTTGTGTACTCCCGCTAGAGAAAAGGTAAAGCAGGAGGAAGAAAGATGAATCTACGGGAGCTCGCATTTCAACTCTCAGCTATCACTCTGATCGCTGATGCAGCAAAGGAAGCAAAGGATCGGTTGCGAAAGGAGTTCGCCGCTGCTCTGGATGAGGTTGGCGCGGATGCTGCGAAGGCGGTCCTTGAAGGAGAGGAGATTGCGAAAGTCTCGCTGGTCCAACCTCGAACAAGCGCGGAAGTTCTGAGCGAGAAAGCGCTCTTGGAATGGGTGCGGGAGAAATATGAATTCGAAATTGTCGAGACGGTTCGAGATTCTTTCCGCAAGCACATCCTTGATTCAGTGGAGAATGTCGATGGGAAGGCGATTTATCCCCGTACTGGTGAGATTCTAGATTTCATCTCTTTCAACTCTCGCGATGCCTATGTCTCGACACGTTTTGTCGATGGAGGTCGAGAGTCACTTCTGGAGGCATTCCG
>CAZGMF010000003.1:24690-27227 GCA_964526795.1 uncultured Clavibacter sp. | reverse complement strand
GAGATCGAAGGGACATCTCCGGTCAATCGGGCCAATGCCAGCGAGAATTGCGAGACCTCTTCTATTGGTCGCTGTTTGGCAAACTTGGGATTTGCAGCGAAAGGCAAACGTCCGAGCCGGGAAGAGATGTCGAAGGCTTCCCGTGGAGTGCCCGTGTCGCCTCGGAAGAACCTCACAAAAAGCGATTGGGATGAACTGCTTCGTCGCCTCAACTCATGTGTCGATTCTGGCCAACTACGGGCTTGGTCTGCACTGGCAGCGACATTCTCGATGCCAGAACCGAAGCGAATCGAACTTCTTGCGGCATTCAATTCCCATAAGGAATCGATGGCGAAGCGAGCAGATGTCGCTTAGTTAGAGGATGGTGGCACTCGATGCCACATGATCACTTATTCCAGTGTGCTGGTGAATCCATGGCTTTACATCTTTGCTGGTCAGCTCTTTGCTCATGATGTAATCGAATTCAATCGATGGTTTCCAAGATGGATAGGTCGGACCTTTAACTAAGTCATTCCATCCGGCGACCTTGGGTCCAAGTCCCCACGGCAGATTGAAATCTCCGGTCAAGATGTGAAGACCGGGGAGTTGTTCGACCCACCTCGCTATCTTTTTTAGTTGGAGGATGTTCTTTCCTGGGACAAAGGAGAGATGAGTGGTGGTGACTGAAATTCCGTTTTCAAGTTCTGCCACGAGTGCGGATCTGGGTTCATCGGAAACATAGATCAGGCGCGGTTTTTTCTCACCGGCCACGACAAGTGGCATGCCAATCGGTGCTTTCCCGAGATTGATTCGATGCCAACGTTTGACGGGGACTTTGGAGACGATGCCGATGCCATACATCGCATCGGGAGGAATGGGAGATGTGTTATCGAAGACGATGGAATCTTTCACCCCGTGCCACTTTTCTCCTGGCGTTCCATACATGGCAGGTGCGAAGGCCCAATACTTTGCTCCGATTGATTCAGCGACTTCGCGAACTTGATTTCCATTGCCAGATCGAGTTTGGTGAACATCAACTTCTTGGATTGCAAAAACATCCGTATTGACTTCATCGTGAATGGAGTTCAATGCCGTGTGAAGTGAAGCCCCTGAGTTTGGTGGGATCGCCATCGCATGAAGCAAGTTCCACGACGTCACGGTGAAACCTGACTGTCGTGCCATGCGGGAAGGCTAGTAGGGTCACCTGGTGCTTATTGATCTTCCTCTCTCTCGCACTGGGCTTGATCGCGCTGCGCACCTTCGTTCGGATTCTGCAGCTCTAGATCAGCTATGGGACAGAGCGAAGATCATCGAATTGATTGGGGATCGCTTTCTTACCTCTGGCAATTCTCTTTCCTATGTCTCGAGCCAAACTCCAGGTGAGCGGTATTTCCTTGGCTTGGATTCCTCGGGAACTCCGTTTTTCGTTTCCCATCGCAGGGCAGAGAATGTGGAATATCCACCTGAATTTCAAACTCTGCGAGCAATCGGAAAGCATCTTGATGAATTACAGATCGGCGCCGCGGTTCACGCTTTGGCACTGGCCCAATGGCACGATGGTCATCGCCGTTGTGCAAAATGCGGTGAAGAGACGAGATCAATTCTCGGGGGTTCGGTTCGCGAATGCTCGAGTTGTGCAGCCCAACATCATCCGCGCACCGATCCCGCGGTGATTGTCTTGGTGAAAGATAAAAGCGATCGAATCCTCCTTGGCCGCCAGAAAGTCTGGCCAGCGAAGCGATTCTCAACGTTCGCAGGATTTGTCGAACCTGGAGAGTCATTTGAGAACTGCGTGCTTCGTGAGGTGAGGGAAGAGTGTGGCGGTGAAGTCATTTCGATGCGATATCTCGGATCCCAACCATGGCCATTCCCAGCATCGATCATGATTGCCTACGAAGCGGAGATTTCCAATCCTGATTCGGTGAAAGAAGATGGTCAAGAGATTGAGGAGATCATCTGGTTGGATCGCAGTGAATTAAAGCGGCGTGTGACTTCAGGAGAACTTTTGTTGCCACCGGAGATCTCTGTGGCGCGAGCGATGATCAACTCTTGGTATGGCAAAGATACTTTGCACGATTTACAGGGCGGCGAATCGTGGCGCAACTAGCCGAAGAGATTCTTGCGGCCCTCGATGATGAGCAGCGCGCTGTAGCGACGGCAGTTCGCGGTCCAGTCTGCGTGATCGCAGGTGCTGGAACTGGAAAGACTCGAGCAATCACCCATCGCCTTGCCTATGCAGTCGATATTGGAGTGGTCGATCCGCTGCGGATTCTGGCGCTGACTTTCACTGCGCGAGCCGCCGGAGAGATGCGCACACGTCTTCGCACTCTGGGAGTTCCGAATATCGCAGCGAGAACGTTCCATTCAGCGGCGCTGAAGCAGTTGATGTATTTCTGGCCGGAGGTTTTGGGAGGACGTTTTCCAGCGCTCTTAACGACGAAAAGCGGTTTTATCGGGGAGGCGCTAGGGAGAGCAGGAGTGGCTGCCACCAAAAGCCAGGCGGTTTTACGCGATGTCGCAGGTGAGATCGAGTGGTCGAAAGTGATCGGAATCGCCCC
>CAZGMF010000003.1:7807-24590 GCA_964526795.1 uncultured Clavibacter sp. | reverse complement strand
CAGACTATCTACTCTTTCGCTGGCGCTTCACCTGCTTTCCTGTTGAACTTCACCAACAAATATCCTGGCGCAGAAGTCATTCGGCTCAGCACTGGATATCGATCGACACCAGAAATCATCAATACCGCAAATTCGATTTTACGAAGCGCAGATCTTGGGCATGATCTCGATGCGATCAACGGCCACGGTGATGCACCTCAACTTCAAGGGTTTAAGAGTGAGAAAGAGGAGATTGCATCAGTCGTGGCTTCGATCGCTAGTGATGCGAAATCTGGTCTCCAACTCTTCGATATCGCCATCCTTGCCCGCACTAATTCCCAACTTGAAAAATTTGAATCCGCACTTGATGCTGCAGGAATCGAAAATCAGATTCGAACATCAGAGCGATTCTTCAATCGTGGCGAGGTTAAGGAACTGATCGCTGCGATTAGATCAGCATCTGTTTTATCTGATCCAAATGGTGATTGGCTCACTGATCTTCGTGATGCGATGAAGAGCGCCGGCGAGAGTCCTTATGCCCGCGCATTGCTCAATCTCGCGCGTGAATTATCAAATGAAGGCATCACAAATCTCCGCGCTTTCTTGCGCGAAATCGAAGATCGCGCTGAACAGAACAACCCACCAACGCTGCCGGGAGTCACACTCGCAACGCTGCACGCTGCTAAGGGTTTGGAATGGGAGAAGGTCTACTTGGTTGGAGCTTCGGATGGGATCTTGCCGTGGCGTGGGGAGTCGCTCGAAGAGGAGCGCAGGCTCTTCTATGTCGGCATCACGCGAGCGAGGAAGACCCTGGCGCTCTCGTATTGGGGCGCCCCAAGCCCATTTTTGAGCGAGGCAGGGCTAGCGAAATAACTCGGTTGCGAGCACTCGAATCGCTGCCTTACCCTTTCCCTTCACCTTTCGTCGCAAGACGTGAGATGAATAAATATCCGCAAAGTTAGAAGAGGTAACACGTGTCAAAGAGACCAGTCTTCACAACGGTCAGTGCTGCGCGCACCAACCGTCATTGGTCTATGTCGTCACGTCGCAATTACTTCTATTTTGCGACAAAGACCACCAAGGCCGATGGATTCGGCACCTGGAGCTCTATCGGCTAATCAATCCGATACAGAAGCCCAGGGCCTCGAATCCACAAGGATTCCGGGGCCCTTTCTCTTTATCTGATTGATTCTTAAGAAGAAAAAGAAAGGCGTAGGTGAGAACGATGACAGTTCTCTTAGGCGAATTATTGGTACCAGGCTGGGCAGAAGGAGATAACGCAATGATCGGCCTTGATGCTGTGACAGGCATCTATGGCGATAACACTGCATTCACCCTGCCATGCCATAACTCTGATCCAGAACTCTTCTTCTCTGAGAAGAGCGAAGAGATCTCTTATGCCAAGTCGCTCTGCGCCGGATGTCCAGTCAAGCGCGAGTGCTTGCAAGGAGCGCTCTCGCGCAAAGAGCCATGCGGTGTATGGGGCGGAGAACTCTTCGAAGAGGGCGTGGCAATCGCTGCGAAACGTCTTCCTGGACGTCCCAGACTCAACCGAGAGTTGGTAGCGAGCGCTTGATCAATGCAGCCAATTCTGTTGGCGCACTGAGAAATGGCGAGTGATCAGTATCGATGCGGACCGCTCTGGTGCAACGTTGGGACATCCCTTCTTGCGCAAAGAGCGGGATCGCAGCATCTCTCTCACAAATGATGTAAGTCGAATCAAACTCCTTCCACGCCACCTTTGTGATGGCCTGGTTGAAGGAATCAAGGGAATGTGTTCGAAGCCGGGCCGCAGCCTTATCTGCTAGTTCTTTCGGAGTCGTGTTATAGAAAATCTCTACCGGATTATCAGCGGTCAATCGGGTGTTATCAGCGTTTCTTCGCCACCAGATCGGATCGACGCTGCCACAGGCAGCAAAGAGAGTTTCACCTTGATCAAGGACAAATGCAGTCAGATAGATAAGTCCTTTGACGTTCTTCGCGCCGGTCAAACCTTCGGTGACAGGTAGTCCGCCATAGGAATGGGCCAGGACAAAACAATCGCCATCGATGGAATCAACCGCGTCGCGGACGATCTTTGCATCACGATACATATCTCCGATCGGGGCATCGGCTTGTGCAACACTGGAGAGTTCAACGGTGGTAGATGCAATGCCGATTTCCTCCAACTCATCCTGCAAGAGTGAGAAGCCTGCGCCATCATGCCAAGCACCGTGGACGAGAACGAGTGTTGGATTCATTTTTGCTCCGATATCTCTAGAGTTTTCTCATCAAGCATTTTGTAATGATGTCGGGGTGATCTCAGGGAACCATGAGAGCGCTTCATCGCGGAAGTTTCCTTGGGCGCGAAGTTGGCAGAAGATTCCAGTCGTTCCCAGAGTTACCCGATGGATCAACATGTACTCAGCGGGCAGATTGAGTTGGAATCCAATTTTGGCGGTGGGATTTCGCGGATCTCCGACGCGGGCGCTTTGTTCGCGTAGCCACTCGCGGGTGTACTCGAAATATGGCGTGCGAAGTGGTTCAACAAGTGGCAGCAGATAATCAAGAACAAGCTGTGGATCTACATCGACATCCGGGAGGATGAATCCATCGGCCTTGAAACCTTCATAAAGTGCAACAGCATCACCCTCAAGTGCGTTACGAAGTAGTCTCTTAAATGGTTCTGGGAATCCATTCGGCAAACGATTACAGGCACCGAAATCGAGTACTCCAACGCGACCATCTTTCAGGACGCGGAAATTTCCTGGATGCGGATCGGCGTGTAGCAATCCAGCGCGCATGGGTGCGGTGAAGTGGAAGCGTGCCAACTTGATGCCGGCATTGTTTCGTTCGGCTTGGGTTCCTTCGGCAATAACGCGAGCAAGCGGAATTCCATCAAGCCATTCGCTGACCAAAACTCGATCTGAAACAGCGACAACTTTGGGGATTGCAATATCTGGATCATTTTCATAAGCGAACCAACAAGCTTCCTGGGCTTTTGCTTCGTAGCGATAGTCGACTTCTTCGATGATGCGGGCGCGTAACTCTTCGAGAAGTGGTTTCATCTCAAGACCTGGCATAAATAGACCGAAGATCTTGGAGAAACGCTGGATCTGATTGAGATCGGAGATCAGTGCTTCGGCTGCGCCGGGGTATTGGACTTTGACGGCGACTGCTCTGCCATCCTTCCAAACTCCGCGGTGGACTTGTCCGATCGAGGCAGATGCTGCAGGTGTGTCATCGAAACTTGCGAAGTTATCGCGCCAATCTTCGCCAAGTTCTTTTGCAAGAACTTTATGGACGACTCGAGCAGGAAGTGGTGGCGCAGATTCTTGTAACTTGGTGAGCGTTTCGCGATAAGGCTTGGCAATCTCTTCTGGGAGTGCGGCTTCAAAGACCGAGAGCGCTTGACCGAATTTCATCGCGCCGCCTTTGAGTTCGCCTAGGACTTTGAAGACTTGTTCCGCGGTTTTCTCTTGGAGATCTGCAAAAGCGAATTGAGGAGATTGGCCGATGAGTTGACGACCGATTCCAAGTGCGCCGCGACCGGCAACAGAGAGCGGGATGCTCGCTAATTTCGCGCTTCGTGCGCTGGTCTTTTGGGGGATCTCGGCCATGGCTGAATTCTGGGGCGGGGAGAACGAAGGCGCGAGTTGAATTAGCGCCAGAGACACCCGCAATTGTGATGCGTGAGCCACTTCCGTGAGTAGGGCGAAGCGAGATTTGTCGGTGCATAATCAATCGTGGTTGCCAGAAAGTGACTTGAACCATCAGAGACGAATCGGGCGAGATCAGCTGCAATCACACCTATGGCTAGCGCGGTCATGGAGCCAGAACTTTCCGGAATTTCACAATCAGTGAGGATTTCTCTTAACGGTTGGGCCAGTTCAACGCAGCGCAAACATGGCGTCTTCCCGGGCAGAACGAGCGGGCCAATGCGCACAATCCCGCCGTGGCCGCGCTGAATGAGAAGGTGCGGTGTTTGCTCATTCATCCAGCGTTGGAGTTGATCTGCCGGAGGTATTTCGGTGGCGATGACCAGATTGATTCGCGTTTCCATCGCCGAACTTTTTTCGAAGAGAGAATATTCGCGTCGCAATTCGTCGAGGTGCTCTCCCTTGAGTTGACCAATATCACTGGAGCGGAGAAATGTTCCAAGAAGTTCTGTTCCGCTGACTCGCTGGGATGGATGACGCGGTGATGCGCGGTTAGTCAGACGCAGATTGGAGAACCCACTTGCTCCCAAGATTGGAAGGAGCGATGTTGCGATTCGATCTGAACCGAAGATCAGAACAGAGAAGTTCCGGCGAGCAAGGACAGATGCGCGTCCGCCATCAATCACATCAGGTTCAGTGGCGAATGCCTTCGATTCGATCTCAAAGCGATCGATAAATGTTCGCACTGCGGGATCGTGGGGGAGAGATTCGACATCACGAACACTCTCGATCTTTCCTGCCGCAGGGTTGTAACGATCTTGATAAGGAATGGGCGTGCGTTTGAGATCAACCAGGCCGTGTGTTGCGAGTTCGGAGAGAAGGTTTGTGAGCGAATCGAGCGGGATGCCGATCAACGTTGCAAGCGCAGTGATACTTCGCTTGCCATCGAGTACTCGAAGCGTGGAGCGAATATCTGCTCCTGCAATCGTGGCGGGCATGACGAGTGCATCACGCCAGCGATGAGGGCTGCAGATCTCTACGAAGAGGTCATTGGATTGATGAACGGCGACACCAGGGCTGATGCGAGGCTTGAGATGGAGTTCCATCTTCGGAGTTCTATCTCAGCCACGTGTGCGTGAAGATCGGGTTCGTAGCGAAGCGTGTGAGGCAGAGAGGCGCAGAGGTGAAGAAGTGGCCTGGAAGTTACGTTCAGTAGTTCCATTCAAAAAAGAGAAGTCGAAAATAAGAAGAGACGTACAGGCCGAGTTGGCCCGTACGTCTCTTGCCTTGAAAGTGGTTACGCCTTAGGGAGAAAGATGTTGACCTTGGTCCCGCATTGCGGACAGGTGCCCTTCGCTGTGCGACGGCCCTTATCATTGACGCTCACGGTTCCTTCGATCGGGCGCTTCTCCTTGCACTTCATGCAATAGGCGTTCCCTTTATATGTCTCAGCCATACCTTCCTCCTTCTCGCTGGCGGAATGGTTGCGCCTGCGAATACGCCTCACCATACCCCCGACTTACGCGTAAACACGCGAAGCCCACGCACAAACGAGCCTCTTTTTACTCTCGAATGACCTTCAGATGAGGATTGGGGGCAAATTCACCTTTATTACTACCTGTATTACTACCCGCGAGCCCCCGCTTCATACCCCTCCAGGTAGGCGCTGGCCATCTCGCCCTTGTCGAAGCGGGCAAGGAGGTATTCAAATTTCTCGCTGTGATCGGGAATCTCGAGGTGAATCAACTCATGAACCAGGAGGTAATCAACAACGTAATCCGGTGCGCCATTGAGGCGATCGGAGATGCGAATTGTTCGATCGGCCGTTGTGCAGGAACCCCATCGCTCGTTCATCGTTCGCCAGACCACGCTGATGGGTCGGGTCGCAAATTCGGGGAGGTATTGGTCGAGAAGCTGGAGTGAGCGGGCAAAGAGGGCGTTATCGGTCATCTTCTCCCGCGCTTCGCGAGTCAGTATCTTCTGAACCAATTCCGGAATGACCTCGCTCACTTTCGAATTGGAGAGTCGAGCTGGTACTTGGATGACAATTGCGCCATGTTCGCGGTAGGCGCTGATTGATCTTTTGCGTCGAGAATTTCGGACAACACGAATCTCCGCGCCACCTGAAATCTCAGTAGGCGGAATTCGTATTTCGCGAGTGGATTGCGTGGCTTGGGCGCGCACGTCGCGCAGGTTAGTGTCGAAGAGATCGCCTTGAATCGCGTTATCCACACATCTCCCAACGAAGCGCGTACAACATTTCCCGCAAGAATCATTAGAACTCTATAGCACTACCTGAGCCTTTTGTGAGGAAAACTCCGAATTGAAAGTTGATTATTTGTTCGAAGGTGTCGTAGTTTCCTCTCACGAAGTCCTCGGAAAAGGTTCATTATCTGCAAGGGGAAGGCAGGTAACGAGCAAGATTCGGGGACTTCGCTTTTTATACTTTTTGAGCAGGCGAAGAGAAGTGATGGATTAGATCAAGCCGGAGAGATCATCCGGGACAGTGCGGCTCTTCAAGAACGCCTCTGCATCTCCAAGTTGCTCACCCGATGGCAGCAAGATCGCTTCATCCCAGATCCCATCGCGTCGGGCGATATCACTGATTGATGTCAGCGAACTCCAGAACGCGCTGGCTTCCCGCATCTTTCGAGGTGAAACTTCAAGGCCGACAAGAGATGCGAAGAGTTGTTGGGTGGGCGCGTTGGTGGCACGGATACGTTGTTGCGTTTCGCGAAGTTTGATCAGGGATGGCAGACGTTCAGCTGCAGCTTTGGTTACGACCGAATCAATCCATCCTTCGATAAGCGCCAAAACTGTTTCGATTCGCTCTAACGCTGCGCGCTGTTGTGGCGACTCCTCTGGCGTGAACATTCCGCCGGAGAGTGCAAGTGTCATCGATTCGGGATTTGAAGGATCAAGTTGTCCGCTATTCATAGCGTCTTCTGCTTGTTGCGTCATCGCGGATATGTCTACGCGAATACCTTTGCCATAGGTCGCGATAGAGGTGCGAATGTATTCACGGAGCCAGGGAGTCGCTGCGAAGAGTCGTGCCGCTGCAACTTCACGGAGCGCGAGATAGATTCGAATCTCCGTCTCGTCAATTTCTAACCCTTTGCCCCAGAGCGTGACATTTTGTGGGATGAGTTGGGGGCGGATCGGATCTGTAAGTGGGAGAGCGACATCGTTGCTACCTGTTACCGTCGTTGAAAGTTGGCCGATGGTCTGGCCGAGCTGGGTGCTGATTAGTGAACTCATGAAAGTTCCCATGACAGATGCAATTGTTGATTTCGAAATGTTCACGGGGATAGCAAGACCTGGAATCTGAATATTCTCATCACCGTCACCAAGATTCTCATTGAGCATCGCTGACATCGCTTGGCTCATTCCTTCAACGAGAGGTTTGGCAAGTTCTTCCCATCCTGCAAGAGTTGAATCGATCCAATCACGACGGCTGAGAACACACGTATCAGGAATCGGAAGTGGCGGAAAAACCGTCGCATCATTGATCCAAATATCGGCGATGGAGAAGGCTTCTTGCGCGGCCACAAGATCTGAGACTCCGACTGGAACTTCACCATGTGCCGTTAAGAACTTTTTGGAAATATCGCGAATCATCTGTTTGGAGAGAGCTGTTGGTGATGTCTGACCCGAGAGGGATGCCATCAATCCTGGAAGGTTGAGACCCATGCCACTGAATTGACGGAAGATATCGCCGAAATTTGAGAATGGATTCTTGTTCTCATCATCGTCGGGATTCTCCGGCGTGAATCCGAAGCCAGGCATCAGTCGAACTCCTTAACTTTCTCTGTCATAAATCACTGTGAAGGATCACTGTGAAGGTGCTGTGATGAAGGGAGAACAATGACGATAGTCGAAATCTTCCCGAGCCGACATCGCGAGCGTGCTGGCCTAGGCTTAGGAGGTGCTGATAATCGCCGCTTCGAGTTCAGGTTCTCCGGTCTCGGCCTTGGTCTGGCTCCTTATTCCAGCCTTCGCACTGGTCGGCGGGATCGCATATGTCGTATGGGTCTCCAAATATCAGGCACGTTTCGAACGGCGCACTGAACGTTCGGTCAACAAGTTCAAGAAGTTCCAAGATTCTTTTAACAATGGTTCAAACAGTGGCAGCGGCTCTTCATCTTCACGCGACAACGACGCCCGCTAAAGATTAACGATGTTCTTTCGAACGATCTCACCGTTGAAGTATCGCTGGTCCCTTCCAGCAAAGATCTTCTTCTATCTGCTGGCGATGACCGCTCTTCTTGCGCCATTGCCGTACGTGTTCTTTATGCCCGGAACGCCGGATGATGTTGGCGGCAAACTTATAACCATCAAAGATGCCAAGACATATCCGGTCAACGGAAAACTTTTCATCACTTCGATTCTTGTAACTAACCCCGATGCGCCCGTCTTCGGAGTCGAGACGATTTACAACTGGGCAACCGGACCAAATGTCGTGGTGCCGCGGGAAACTGTCTACCCATCGACCCAAACTCCGACCCAAGCCGAAAGCGAGTCAGAAAGTGAGATGACCAATTCGCAGGCGACGGCTACTGCCGCTGCGCTTCGATATCTTGGCTATCAATTCTCTCCTGCTTATTACATTAGCTCGATTCGAGACTATTCCGATGCTAAAGATAAATTGAAGTCAAACGATTATGTCGTTGCTATCGATGGCAAGAAAATCACGAATGTGGAAGATATTCGAGCGTCCTACGTCGGAAAGAAAATAGGAGATCAAATCCGAATCACTGTCGAACGCAAAAATTCCAATGGAACATCAACAGAGCTCACGTATGACATCACCCTTGTTGCAAGCAAAGAGCCAGCAACATCGGGCTTGACAAGTGGAAAGCCAGCAATCGGAGTCTTGATCGGCACGACCGGTAAATTTCCAGTCGATGTGCGCTTCAATATTGAGGATGTCGGTGGACCCAGTGCCGGAATGATTTTCGCCATTGGAATTGTCGAAAAACTTGGCGAGGAAGATCTTCTTCGCGGCCGATCGATTGCCGGTACCGGAACCATCAATGCCCAAGGCGTAGTCGGCCCGATTGGCGGCATTGAGGAGAAGATGATTGGTGCACGTCGGGCGGGTGCGACGATCTTTCTTGCACCACGGTCGAACTGTCCGGACATAAACCATGTTCCGAAGGGTTTAAAGGTAATCCCGGTCTCACATCTGAGCGAAGCAATCACAATGTTACGCGCTCCTGAGAACTATAAATTTCCTCGCTGTTGATCCTTAGATAGCCTGACGCCATGACTTTTGGTGGAACTCCAGAGAATCCATTCCGCAACATCCGCTTTCCTAATCGTGGCCAAGGCGGTCCGCGTCGAATCGGAACTTTGCCGATCACTATTGGAATCCTCGCCGCGCTTGCTGTCGTGTTGGTCTCACTTAGCGGGTTCTATGTAGATCTGCTCTGGTTCCGTTCTGTTGATTACAGCAGCGTTTGGACGAAGTTGGTTACCACCAAGATCGCACTCTTCTTTGTTTTCGGATTGCTCACGTCGTTGATAATCATGATGAACATCGTCATCGCTTATAAGCGTCGACCAATTTATGTCCCCATCGCAGTCGAAGCGGACAACCTTGAGCGTTATCGAAAACAGATCGAACCAATCAAACGTGTGGGCACTATTGGACTCTCACTCGCTCTGGTCTATTTCTCCGGTACTTCGGGAACGCGTTTCTGGGAAAGTTGGATGCTTTATCGAAACGCCACCTCTTTCGGTGCAAAAGACCCACAATTCGGTAAGGACATCTCGTTTTACACCTTCACACTCCCGTTCTGGCAAGCGATTATCGGATGGGCCATCTCGACACTTGTTCTTGCAACGATTGCTTCTGTCATCGTTCATTACATCTACGGCGGAATTCGTCCTCAAGTACGTGAAGAGCGCACCACTGTCGCTGCCCGCGTCCAACTCTCCGTACTGCTCGGCTTCATCGTTGCAATCAAGGCGCTTGCTTATTGGCTTGATCGATTTGCTCTCTCTACCTCAAATCAAGGCTTGATTACTGGACTTACCTATAAGGATGTCAACGCCGTGCTGCCTGCGAAAGCGATCTTGGCCGGAATCGCAGCGCTCTGTGCGCTTCTTTTCTTCGCCAACATCATTCGTCGCTCGTGGGTCTTGCCCGCTGCAGGCGTGGCGCTTCTCGGTGTCTCATCATTTTTAATCGCAGGTGTCTATCCAGGATTGATCCAGCAATTCCAAGTCAAGCCCAGCGAATCGTCAAAGGAAGCGCCATTCATCCAACGCAACATCGATGCAACTCGAAGCGCTTATGGTCTTGATGGCGTTGAAGTGAAGGATTATCAGGCAACAGTTGCAACAAGTGCCGGTCAGCTTTCCAATGACGCATCGACAATTTCCAACATTCGTCTGATGGATCCCAATGTTCTCTCGGCAACATTCCGACAGTTACAACAGATCAAGCCTTATTACACATTTACCGGGTCGCTAGACATCGATCGCTACACGATTGACGGCAAGACACATGACATGGTGGTCGCAGTTCGTGAGATTAATATCGAGGGCAATCCCAACCGCAACTGGATCAACGACCATCTGGTATACACCCACGGTTTCGGATTCGTCGGGGCTTATGCCAACACTCAAGATGTTGATGGAAAGCCGATCTTCGCCGTCGGGGACATCCCACCAAAGGGCAAAGTGGGAGATTTCCAACCACGTATTTATTTCGGTGAGAACAATCCCGAATACTCAATCATCGGTGGTGCCAAAGGCAGCAATCCGGTCGAACTTGATTATCCTGATGATGCATCACCCAATGGCCAGAAGAATTACACCTACACAGGCAAGGGTGGCGTTCCGATGGGATCGCTCTTCTCACGATTGCTCTTTGCTATCCATTATCAAGAACAGCGAATCTTGCTTTCTAATCTGATCAATTCCGAATCAAAGATCATCTTCAATCGCACACCACGGGAGCGGGTTGCGAAAGTAGCCCCGTGGCTCAAAATCGATGGCGATCCCTATCCCGCAATCGTCGATGGCAAGATCGTCTGGATCTTGGATGGCTACACGACATCTGCGGGCTACCCGTACTCCCGCATCGTTGATGTTTCGGGTGCCACAACTGATGCGCTCAACGTGAATACAAATCCGCTCACCGCAACGCCAAATTCGAAGATCAACTACATCCGCAATTCTGTGAAAGCAACGGTTGATGCGTATGACGGTTCTGTCACTTTGTATGCATGGGATGAGAAAGATCCAGTCCTGCAGACATGGATGAAGGCATTTCCTGGCGTTGTGAAAGCGAAAGCGGATATGAGCGGAGCTCTTGTCTCCCATGTTCGCTACCCAGAAGATCTCTTCCGAATTCAACGTGATGTGCTTTCGCTTTATCACGTCAAAAATGCAGGAGCTTTCTACGGCGGTCAGGATTTCTGGCGCGTGCCACGTGATCCATCGACTCTCGGTGCCAATGCCGGTGCCCAGCCTCCGTATTTCTACACACTCCAACTTCCTGGTGTGAAGCAAGCCCAATTCTCACTGACCACTCCATTTGTGCCTCGAGGTGGACGTGAGAATCTCTCGGCTTTTGCAGTCGTGAACTCTGATCCCGGATCTGATTACGGCAAAGTCACGGTGCTTCAACTTCAGCGCTCAACGAACGTTGCCGGCCCATCACAGGTTGCATCAAACTTCGAAGCAAACCCCAATGTCGCGACGTCACTCTCCTTGTTGCGTCAAGGTGGATCCGATGTCGTACTCGGAAATCTGCTGACACTTCCTGTCGGCGGGGGATTGCTTTATGTTCAGCCGGTCTATGTTCGTGCAACATCAAATGCCGCTGCGTACCCGTTACTCCAGAAAGTTCTCGTCTCCTTCGGTGAAAAAATCGGATTCGATGACACCTTGAAAGGTGCGCTTGATCAAGTCTTCGGTGGAAATTCCGGGACTTCAACAGTGACGCCTTCGACTGGTGGAAATAATTCGACCAACACCACTTCTAACAACGCGCTAGCTCAAGCACTCGCAAGTGCTCAGAAAGCTTTGGCGGATGGACAAGCCGCCCTCGCAAAAGGTGACTTCGCTGCCTACGGAAAGGCGCAAGATCGCCTCAAAGCAGCGATTGACGCTGCTATCGCTGCACAACGTCGCTAACTCGTTTTTGCTTCAGCGAGTGGTTGCTCTATTGTTGGCGATTCCGACGCGGGGTGGAGCAGCTCGGTAGCTCGCTGGGCTCATAACCCAGAGGTCGTAGGTTCAAATCCTGCCCCCGCTACCAATGTAATTGGCATCCACCGACTCTCAATCGAGAGTCGGTTTTTTACTTGTGGATAACTAAAGTGTTATAGTAACGCTTCGCGTTACTATCAAAAAGTGATTGTGTCTTTCGCGGATTCCGAAACGAAGAGATTAGCGGAAGGTTTCCGAGTTCGAAGATTCATCTCGATTGAGAGAGTGGCGCGAAGAAAATTGCGCCAACTCCAGATCGCAGGGGTTCTTCAAGATCTAGCCATTCCGCCGGGCAATCGACTTGAGAAACTTCTCGGAGATCGCAAAGGCTTCCTCAGCATCCGTATCAATCAACGCTGGCGGATCTGCTTTCAATGGACCGAAGCGGGACCAGCGGAAGTAGAAATCGTCGACTATCACTAGAGAGGCACGTGATGAGAAGTAAGAAGCGCCAGAGGGTTGCCGCCGTGCTTCCAGGAGATATTTTGTGGGAAGAATTTATGGTTCCTCTTGAATTGTCTCGATATCGGCTTGCAAAGGAGATTGGTGTTCCAGCGCAGCGGATTGGCGACATCATCAATGGGAAGCGGAGCATTACAGCCGATACAGACTTACGCCTTTGCCGATATTTTGGTCTTTCCAATGGATACTGGCTTCGCGCCCAAGCGCTTCATGATTTGGAGATAGCCGCAGCACGCCTGGGAGTCAAACTCAAGAAGATTAGACCAATCAAGAAATCTGCCGCCTAGAAAGTCCTACTATCGTCGAAGGCGAAGTGAATTGCCGACGACAAAGAGGCTGGATGCGGCCATCGCTCCGCCGGCATACATTGGATTGAGCAGGCCCAAAGCGGCAATCGGAATCAAGACCACGTTATAAAGAAAAGCCCAGAGCAAATTTCCTCTGATGGTTGTGAGCGTTCGCTTCGCAAGTGTGAGCGCTGTGATGAGCGTCTTTAACTCTGGGCGCATCAGGGTGATATCAGCAGAAGCGATCGCAGTATCGGTGCCTGTACCCATAGCGACGCTGAGATCGGCCTCTGCTAAGGCCGCAGCATCATTGACGCCATCGCCAATCATCAAGACTTTTGCCCCTGAGTTATGAAGTTCTTTCACTTTATTGATTTTCAATTCTGGAGTGGCGTTCGCGATGACGTGGGAAATAGGTATTCCTACTTCGTTGGCAACCTGGTGAGCGGCAAGTTCGCTATCGCCGGTGACCATCCACGGTGTAATGCCTTTAGCCTGCAACTCTTTTACTGTCGCAATCGAATCTGTACGCAGCGAGTCACCAACTTCAATCAGCGCGCAAGCGATTCCATCAATTCCTACTAACGCTACAGATCTACCTCGCGAACGAGCTTGGCTTATGGCACTTTCGAGATCTGGATGAAGCGAGACGGTTGCACGGCGGATGGATTCAGGCGAACCAATGAGGACCGGAAGTTGTTTGCCAGAGAAATTCACTCGAGCTGCAATTCCTTGGCCAGCACTTTCTGTTAGATCGCCGAACGGCAATTTGCTTACTCCTTGAGCGAGAAGTTCGGTAGCGATGGCTTTTGCAATCGGATGCGTGCTTTCACTTTCCAGTGTGTGAATCGCAGCAAGAATCTCTGAGGCGCTCAGCGCGAGTGAATTCGAACCAAGATTAGGCATGGTGATGCCTTGCACCTTCATCACGCCGCTCGTCAATGTTCCGGTCTTATCGAAGATGACGGTATTGATCTCAGGTGCGATTTCTAGTGATGCTGCTCGGCGCAGAACAATTCCTTGAGCCGCACCGCGCCCTGTTGCCACCAGAAGTGCCACGGGAGTTGCAAGCCCAAGCGCACACGGACAAGCAATAACCATCACAGCAACTGCTGCGCGGACTGCTTCGCCCACGGAATAGTCAAGGTAGAGCCAGCCACCCAAAGTGAGCGCCGAAATAAGAAGGACGACGGGGACGAAGACCGAACTTATTCGATCTGCCAATCGTTGAATCGGCGCTTTCTCGGTCTGGGCAGTGAGCACCATTTTGGTGATGCGTGCCAACTCCGTATCACTTCCTACTCGTCTTGATTGAATAACTAAACGTCCACCTTGATTAATAGCACCTGCAATAACTTCGCTTCCAACTTTGACTTCGACAGGAAGTGATTCGCCGGTCAAAAGCGAGTTATCAACTGCGCTGACACCTTCGACGATGACGCCATCGGTAGGGATTCGCTCACCAGGTTTGACGACGCATCGATCGCCAACGACAACATCGAGTATCGGCAAGATAGTTTCAACACTGCCGCGCAATACGGTGACCTGCTTAGGCGCCAGTGAGAGCAACTCTGCCAATGATGAACCCGCCCGACGTTTTGCGCGAGATTCCAGATATCGACCCAAAGTAATCAACGTGACAACTGATGCTGCGACTTCTGTGTAAAGATCTCCTGCCCCTGTGGAGTTGGCATAAATCGACCAACCAAATGCGGTGAGCGAACCTAGTGAAATCAAGTTATCCATCGTGGGATGGGTTAAATTCCGAAGCGCTGCGCGATGAATCGGCCAGGCGATGAGAAGCACGACAGGCGCACTGAGAGCGATCACGAGCCATCCGGTGGGTGAATAGAGCGGTGCAGGAATGCCAAATCGATCAAGTTGGGTTAGTAAGAAAGTATCAACGCGCATATGAACGCTGTGCCACATCGAAAGGAGCACAACAGGGATTGTGAAGATTGCCGCAAGCAATGTTCGAACTCCGAGATCTGTGGCATAAGCAAAACTTTCACTCTCGTCAGTGCGTAACTTCGCGCTATAACCCGCTTTGGATACCGCCTCAATCAAGGTCGAAGATTTTGTGCCAGTAGGTACCAAGATATGTGCCGATTCGGTGGCCAGATTGACCGCGGCTTGTGCGCCAGGCACCTTATTAAGGGCACGTTCCACAGTGGCCACACATGAAGAACAGGTCATTCCCGAAATTGAGAGATCGACTTGTTCTAGTGGATTACTCATGGCTTCAGTGCATCAATGAAATCTTGATGGAGATGACCATTAGTGGACACTCCACTAGAACCAAAAGGTCCCTCGTTATCTTCCAAGTCACTGAACCGGCCACCCGCTTCACTGACGATGATCGCAATCGGTGCCATATCCCAGAGTGCGAGTTTGGGTTCGGCAGCGATATCAACCGCGCCCTCCGCAACCAACATGTGGGACCAGAAATCTCCGATACCTCGAACCCGCCAAGCACGGTCCATAAATGCGACATAGAGATTCTTGCGTTCACCCCAACCTACAAGATCTGAAAACGACAGTGAAGCATCGCCAAGTTTCCTAACAGACGATGCGTGAATTTGGACTGCTGGACTTCCATTCACTTCAGTGAATGCCCCGAAACCGCGTCCGGCATACCACCGTCGAAAGAGCGCAGGTGCGCTGACAATCCCTGCAACCATCGAATCATTTCCATTCTCATCGCGATATGCCAAACCAATCAGTGTTGCCCAGATCGGTACACCTCGGAGGAAATTTTTGGTTCCATCAATCGGATCGATGATCCAATATCGAGTGTTGGCTGGAATTGATTCTGGACTTCCGAATTCTTCTCCAACAATCAGATCTTCCATTCTCGCTCTGCCGAGAATCTCTCGGATCTTCTTCTCAACTGAGCGATCGGCATCAGTGACGGGAGTTGCGTCAGGCTTTGTCTCTATCTGCAGATCCTGGGAGTTGTATCTATCCATAGAGATCTGATCGCTAGCGTCAGCCAATTCCTTGAGCAATTCGATATCACTGAGAAGGTTTCCGGGATAGCGAGCCATAGCGGGCCTAGATTATCGGTTGGCCGCTCGAGGAGAGCACGCGCCTTAAACCTGCAATTCTTCCGGCACTTTCTGGATGGGTACGCTCGTAATCATTAAGAGCACAACCTGACTCAAGATGCGAACAATTTTTGGCGCATGAAGCAATAACCGACTCGAATTCTGTGAACGAGGCAATGATCCGATTCTGATCGATGTGATCAAGTCCAAACGATCTCACTCCTGGTGTATCGATGATCCATCCAGATTCAGATTCGGGCAGACGAAACGCGATCGCACTGGATGAGGTATGACGTCCGCGACCGGTCACAAGATTGACATCTCCGGTGCGACGCGAAACAGTTCCTATAATCGCATTCACCAGCGTTGACTTTCCTACTCCAGAATGACCGATCAGAACAGTTGTCTTATTTCGAAGCGCTTGAGCAATCCCAGAAACGTCGGCACCTTTCTGGGTAGTAAAGATCTGAAGTTCCAAAGCGCGATAGTTGGCGAGAAAATCATCTGGATGCTTCAAGTCACACTTTGTCATCACAAGAATCGGCTTAATACCTTGGTCATAGGCAACGGCAAGACAGCGATCCACAAAACCGGTGCGTGGTTCAGGATCTGCAACCGCTGTCACGATGATCATCTGATCGAGGTTTGCCGCGATTGTTTTTTCAAAATTCTCACCATCATCGATAGTTCGTGTCAGCGAATTCTTGCGAGGTAAGACGGAGACGATGCGAGCGAGTGATCCGGGAGCGCCAGATAGATCACCAACGACGCCAACATTGTCCCCAACAACTATCGCGTTCTTTCCTAATTCGCGAGCCTTCATCGCGGTGATTTCGTTCCCTGATTCATTCGCGCATAGATATCTGCCACGTTCTACTGAAATGACGAGGGCTTGCTCTGCCTGGCTGTAATCAGGACGATCTTTGCTTCGTGGTCGAGTGGATCGAGCAGGGCGAATTCGCGCGTCCCGCTCATCAAATTGGCGCCTAGCCAAGAAGCGCGCCCCACAATCCGACAAAATCTGGCAACGTCTTTCGCGTGGTCGCGATGTTCTCGACTTCTATTCCTTTAACAGCAAGTCCAAGGATCGCACCTGCTGTTGCGAGTCGATGATCGTCATAGGTATGGAACAAGCCTGCATGCAATG
>CAZGMF010000003.1:0-7707 GCA_964526795.1 uncultured Clavibacter sp. | reverse complement strand
AAATTCAATCTGCGCTCCCATCGCCGAGAAGATGGAGCGAAGTTGGTCGCCAGGTTGAGTTGTCTTCTTTGGCCAGTCTTTGATTTTCACGCTTCCGCCACAGATCATCGGCGCCGCCATGAATGGAGCTGCATTGGAGAGATCAGGTTCGATCACCAGTTCAAGGCCGTGCAGCGTTCCCGATTCCACGCGCCACTCATTATTCGATTTGCTTGTGACAGTTGCCCCAAAATCGCGCAGCATTTCCAGCGTCATCTCGATATGAGGTTGTGATGGAAGGGAACTTCCAATATGTCGGACCGTTAAACCTTCACTCATCGCTGGGCCGACGAGAAGCAGCGCAGAGACAAATTGGGATGAAGCGCTGGCATCAATCTCTACGACGCCACCCCGAATCTTTCCCGAACCATTGATGGTCAACGGAAGCGCATATCGATTCTTATGATCAATCAGAATTCCTAATGATTCAAGGGCTTGTATAACAGGGCCCAGCGGTCGTTCATGCGATCGTGGATCACCATCAAAATTAACCAGGCCTTGCGCGAGCGCTGCTAACGGCGGAAGGAATCGCATCACTGTTCCAGCATTACCGACTTCAATGCTTGCTGGCCCATAAAGGGGAGCGGGAGTTATCTTCCAGCGCTCATCGTTACTTTGGGAGTTTTCCTCTTCAATTCTTATTCCGAGTGAGCGCAAACCTTGCATCATCAACTCGGTATCGCGAGAGCGAAGCGGCTTGATCAACATCGAAGCAGAGCTCGCAATCGAGGCAAGAATCAGAGCGCGATTTGTGACTGACTTGGATCCCGGAATCGAAAGCGTGGCAGAAAGTGGTGTGGTGCCACGATAAGGCGCAAGCCAATTCTGGTCGCTCACCATCGCTCTCCGCGCATTGGGCGATTCTAACGATGGGCCATAGATTAGGAGTATGTGCGGAAGATTCGCGCTCTCTGCGATGCTCACGGATATCGCTGAGGAATTCTCGACCAAGGCCGAGCCAGAACGAACTCTTCCCGTTGATTGGAACATCAAGCCAACGCAAGAGATCTATATCGTTCGCAACGAATCAAACGGTAATCGCGAGATTGGTATCGCTTCCTGGGGAATGATCGCACCGTGGAGTAAGACAAATTCTGATGCCCAAAAATCCCAATCCATGGCCATCAATGCCCGATCAGAATCGGTTCATGAGAAGCCGACATTCCGCAGAGCGTTTAAAAGCCAGCGCTGTTTAGTACCTGCATCCGGATATTACGAGTGGGCGACTTCCCTGGGTCAATACAAAACTAAACAACCGTTTTATATCTCAAGAGATGATCAGAAGTTAATTCCTTTTGCTGGAATCTTCGATCGTTGGCAATCACCTAATGGTGAAGTTCGTGAGAGCGTTGCCATCATTACTCGCGATGCTGTCGGTGAGTTAGCCAATATTCACAATCGAATGCCGGTATGCATGCCGCAGGATCGTTGGGATATGTGGCTTGATCCGCAGGTAAGAGAGATCGACCAACTTCGGGCTCTGATGGAATTTCCCAATCCGACCGCGCATCTTCGATTCTGGCCGGTTCAAAATCTGGTCAATTCGATTCGCAACAACGGGGCGGAGCTGGTCGCCCCCATCACACTGGGAGATACCGAGGTGCTCTTCTAGCGGAATAAGCCGACTCAAATGGGCGTTCTTGGGCCGTGGCTATAACCTTGGAAGTGATGCCAATCGAACTTTCGAAACCGGACTCCACCAATACTGGAGAGCTGGTTCGCGTTGATCGCGAGAAGGAAAGTGCAGCGCAACGTCACAAGAGATTCGAAGAAGATGCGCTCCAATACATGAATCAGCTCTATGCAGCAGCGCTTCGTTACACAAAGAACCCAGACGACGCCCAGGATTTAGTTCAAGATACTTATTCCAAGGCTTATACCTCCTTCCATCAATTTGAGCCCGGAACAAATTTGAAAGCTTGGCTCTATCGAGTTCTCACCACGACCTTCATCAACAACTATCGCAAGGATCAGCGCCGCCCCCAGACTTCAGATGGCGAACTAGAAGATTGGCAGATTGCAGATGCCGCTTCTCACACCAGTGATCAAGGAAAATCTGCAGAAGATGTCGTCCTGGAAAATCTTCCTGATAGCGATGTCAAACGTGCGCTGGCAGAGATTCCAGAGGAATTCCGAATGGCTGTTTATCTCGCTGATGTCGAAGGTTTTTCCTATAAAGAGATTGCAGAGATTGTGGGCGTACCGACAGGGACTGTGATGTCACGACTTCATCGTGGCCGGAAACAACTTCGCGACAAACTCACCGAGTATGCCCGGGAGTTGGGATATGTGAAGGGAGGGTCGAAATCATGAGCAACACGATTCCTTGCCAACAGTGCCAAGATTCACTCTTGGTTTTCATTGATAATGAGATTGAAGATTCAGCAATCTTCAATCAGATGGCCTTCCACCTTCAAGAATGTATGTCCTGCCGTTCAAGAATGGAACTTGAACGCCAAGCGATGACCCTGATCCGCGCACTCTTGACTCGAGCCTGCTGTGAAACCGCCCCAGAACAATTACAAGAGCGTGTTGCGAATGATCTTCATGAACTAAGCGCAAATGACACCGCTAGTTTCACTCAGACGGAGATCATCACTCAATATCGACGCACCGAGATCACTATCGATGGCGCAACGCAGATTGAGATCGAAACCTCTCACGAGATTCGCCGAGATTTCCCGCTTTAGATCGAAGCTTCGTGTCGCTTCACGATTGCGACGACTCGATAGGTAATCGGTAGACAGATCACCTCATACATGACTTTATAGATGTAGCCAGTAGCTAAGTAATTCAAAAAGTCAGAAAAGTTCATTCGCCCTAAGGAGGCGATGAACGTAAAGGTCAAGGTGTCGACAAATTCACCCAGGATTGTTGACCCAATCGAGCGAGCCCAAAGTCCCCTTCCTGACGTGCGCGATTTGATCCAAGCAAATGACCACGAATTAGTAAGTTGACCTAGAAGAAATGCGATCACACTTGCAGCGACGATCTGAGGAACAAATCCAAGTATTGATTCGAATGCGGCTTGATTCGGCCAGTTATCTGCAGGCGGAGTGATCTGAACGAGCCAGAAAGTCAGGCCAGCCAGAATTCCAAGGCCAAAGCCGGTGTAGATGACTCGCCTGGTGGCTTTGAAGCCGAAGACTTCGGTAAGTACATCGCCAAGAATGTAGGTGAGAGGGAAGAGAAATGCCCCGCCATCGGTCTTGATAGGGCCGAAGTCGATGATCTTGGTTGCACCGATATTGGAGATGAGTAGCAGCGCACAGAAGATTGCCGCAATAGTCGGATACCAACTTCGAAGATAATGTTGTTGCATTCCAGAGAAGATACCCGAAATTCTCGCTTGCACCCCTTAGGTTATTGGTGATGGAACGCGAGTCATTGATAGGCGCAGTCGGCATCTCTCAGATGGTGGTCCGACCGGGAGATACTGCGCTCGCACATGGAAGTGGCGATATGCCTGTTCTCTCCTCGAGTTTCTTGGTGACGCTTATGGAGAGTGCGTGCAACTCCGCACTTGCAGAGTTTCTCGATAACGGCGAGTCAACAACGTTGCAACGTATCAATCTCAATGTTCATGATTCTGTCGGAATCGGACCTGAGATTCAGGGTTCTGCTACCTGCACCTCAGCGACGGGAGATCTCTTAACTTTCAATTGCGAGGTTTATGACGGTTCACGCCTTATCGCAGCGGCCACGATGGAACGACTGATTGTGGAGCGAGTTTCGTTCCTTGCTCGGACCGCTGCCTATACCTTGATCTCGCAACAGAGCGGCGATTAGTTACTTCTTCTTACTGCTTGTCTTAGTAGTTTTATTAGTCGTCGCTTTTGGTTTGGAACTTTTTTTCTTCGAACCTGACTTCTTCGCAGTGGCTTTCTTCTTCTTTATTTCAGTAGCCCAACGCTCAATTTCAAGTTCGATATCTCGACCCTCCAGGCCTTCCTCTAAAAGTGCAGGAATAGGTCTTCCCACTTTTTCTTTTAATTTACCTCTCCTCCGTGTCACGACAAGGGTGAGGAATATTCCTCCAACCAATCCAAGCAGCACCCAAACAATAGAAGTTGAAACAGCGCTCGAAGTCGCAAATTTCGCAAAAGTTATCTCTTCGACTAATTGTGCTTTTGCATCGATACCCTTTGCCGCTTTATCACTTGCTTGTGCTGCATATTCATAGCTTCTAGCAGCTGCGTTTGCAGCACTGACATAGTTTCCAAGATAGGTCACTTGACTCTTGACCTTCCTAAGTTCAATTTGAGCGAAATTCAGTTCTACTTCTGCTTGGCTCGCCTTCCATCTTGCCTTACTCAATTCGTTATTAGCCCGAGCTAGATCACTACTAATGACCTGGATATTCTTCTTTGCCTTACCGAAATCTTTAGACGCTCCTTCTTTTGAGCTCTTATTTTCTGTCTTGAATATTGCATTAATGAGGCTCGAGAGAGCCTTTTGTGCCGCAGTCAGGGCGTTCTTAAGAGAACTAACTATCTTTTCTTGTCGCGAGACTTCTTCTTTAGCGTTATTTAATTCTTGCTCTGCCTTTTGAACTTTCTGCTTTGCCTCTTCAAGAGCTGTTGCACTTCCGTTTGATTGAGCATTCGCATTCTTAGCTTGAGTCTTCGCTGAGCTCGCACCACTCTTTGTCTGCGCGGCAGAGACTTTTGCCTTCGCTTTGATTGCTGCAATCTTCGCGGCAGCGGCAGCCTTGGCTTTCGCTGCTGCTGCCGCGGCCTTGGCTTGTTCCTCCGCCAATTTCTTCTTCGCTTCAGCAGCCGCTTTCTCTGCCGCCGCTTTTTGCACAGCTGCAGCAGCTGCTGCATCTTTGACCGCCTGCGCTTGCTTCTCGGCATTTGCGATCGCATTCTTTGCCGCCTCTTCAGCTGCCGCCTTATCGCTGACTGCCTTTGCTGCTGCATCAACTGCGGCACCGGCGGCGTTTGCGGCGTCGGCAGCTTTACTTGCCGCACTCTGTGCCATTGCCACAACGCTGTTCAAAGAAGCGAGTGCAGCCTTCGCAGCCTCTGCTGCATCGCCCCCGGCATTCGCTGCCTTTTCAAGAGCATCTGAAGCGGCCTTGAGCGCTGCTTGCTTCGCAGTTGCCGCTTCAGAAGCTGCTTGTGCCTCCAGAGATCGGGCTTCAGCCGCTTTCAACTCCGCTTCCTTCTGCGCTACCTCAGCAGCCTTTTGCTTGGCTTCATTTTCAATCTTGGTCTTCTCTGCCGATGCCGCAGCCGCCTCTGCAAGCAATTTAGCTTGTGCGTCCGACTCTGCCTTTGCTTTGGCCTCAGCTTCCTTCACTTTCGCCTCCGCAGCCGCCTTATCGGCCTCCTTCTGCTTTTGGGCCTGCGCAGCGGCATTAGCCTCTGCAGCCGCCTTATCTGCTGCTGCTTTGGCTACCGCAGCAGCATCACTGGCTGCCTTGGCTTGGCCATTTGCTGCAGTTGCCCTTTGCTCTGCAGCTTGCCATGCAGCTTTCAACTCTTCGAGATTTGCATTCTCAAAAGGTGGCTGCGCCCTGAGATATTCGAAGCCGTCTTCAGAAACTTTCACTTTCTCTTCTACAACCGGTGCTGCTCGTAGTGCTTGTCCGCCTGCTGCGATGTAGGCACGCTTGGCGGCATCCGCTTCACTTGAAGCAGCTTGGGCTTGCTGTGCAAGCGCTTGTGCTTCTTTCTCCTTAGCCGCTCGTTCATTTGCAGCAGCAGCTTGAGCAGCCGCTAATCGATCCGCTTCTGCTTTTGCCGCCGCGATTTGTGCCTCTAGTTGTGCCCGCTGTGCTTCAAAAGCTTTTTGTGCATCTTCGGCAGCCTTCTTTGCTTCTGCAGCTTTTGCCTCTTGTGCTTTTGCTTCCGCCTCTTTCTGTGCAATTTCTGCAGCAAGCCTTGCTTGATCTGCCGCCAACTTCGCAGCGGCATCTGCCGCAGCCTTTTGCGCAGCCGCAAGTTCTGCTTCCTTCTTCGCCTTTTCTGCTGCTGCAGCATTCTTTTCCGCTTCCACTTTGGCAGCGGCATCAGCCGCGGCCTTCGCTTCAGCAGCAGCTTTTTCAGCAGCAGCTTTGATATTTCCGGCTGCGATTTCCGCAGCAATGGCATCCGCTTTTGCTTTTTCTTGGTCAGCCAACAACTTGGCGGCATCCGCTTTGGCCTTCTCTTCAGCTGCCTTCGCTTCCGCTACTGCCTTTGCCGCCTCTGCCGCTGCTTTCTCCTCCGCGACTTTCTTTGCCGCTTCTTGCGCTGCTAAGACTGCAGGGTCCAAGCAATCCGGAAGATCGGGTGGATAAGCTGCCGGTCCGCGACACACTTCGGCCAAAAGAGCGAGATACGGTGCACTCTGTTGCATCGAAAAGATGATTGCGCCAATCATGAGCCCAGAAGCCCACTTATTTCTCATCTTTTCCTTCGCTTCATGCTGGTACGGGGAGAAGAGAAATATACCTTCGGCAAAACTCAATTCATAGGCCATCTGGCGCCGTAGATTGATTCTGTCTTTCAGAAAATAGCGTCCAAGTCCGGTCTAGCCCTATCCGAATAGAGTGTCCACATGGCTAAGAAATACGTGAAGCGAATATTGCTTGCCATTTCGGCCGCCCTGGTCATACCTCTACTGCTTATTTTTTGGAGTTCTTTTCAATTATGGAAGACTTATCGAAGCATTCCGGCTGTTCCACTTTCGACTTCGCAAACAATTGAAATCGGCAATTCTCTCGATTCAGAATTAAATTCACTTTATCGAAATCTCTCAATCCCCCCCTACAAACAGATTGCTCAGGTTGCAGGCCTTGATATCTTCAACATAAAGCCAGAGATGAGATTTGTCGCCAAGAATTTCCCTAGCCTCGCGGGATTTGATAGACCGAAGAAGTACATGATTTCATTCCAGAATTCGGCCGAAGCGCGCGGCACGGGAGGAATCCTAGGGGCCTATGCCATCATTGAAGTTAATCGAGCACAAGTAAAAGTCCTGAAGGCATCATCAAATCTCGGCCTTCAAAGCATCTCCCTTCTTCCAATAAAACATAGCGATGAATATTTTGAACTTTATGGAAATAATCCAGGTATCTGGCAGAACGCTAATCTCTCACCTCACTTCCCTTATGGAGCAGAGAACTATCTTGAACTTTGGCAACGCCAGACCGGTGAAGAATTAGATGGTCTCATTGCTACTGACCCCATCGCGTTGAGTTATTTTTTGAAATCGGTAGGAACAGTTGACCTGCCAGATGGTTACACAATCTCGTCCGAAAACCTTGTGGAAGAAACTTTGAAGACCGCATATAAGCGTTATGAGAAAGACAATTTGGCCCGGAAAGAATTCTTGGTCACGATTATGAAAGCGACCTTTGATCGACTCCTTTCAGGAGATATCAAGCCGCGAATATTGCCTTCTGCACTCTCACAATCCATTGGAGCAAACAGACTACTTTTTTATACTAAGACGCCAGCAATTCAATCGCAAGCAGAAAACACGCGTTTAGGTGGGGCCCTCACTGAAATACCAGATAACCAATATAGGGTGGTTATTCAGAATACTGACGCAAGCAAACTTGATTATTATCTTGATCGAGAAGTAAGAGTTGAATCACTTAAGTGTTCTCCAAGACTTTCTACCCAAGTGACGGTTTATCTGAAAAACAAAGTGGTCAATGCCCAAGATCTTCCTGCT
>CAZGMF010000002.1:48865-57349 GCA_964526795.1 uncultured Clavibacter sp. | reverse complement strand
AGATGGGTCCCGGCATTCTTTGATCTCTCTATCGCAATCGAGAATTCAAGACTTGATCAGACCTATAACACACCTGCTGTTGCAACGCTGATGCTTCTTGCAGAGCAGATCGAGTGGATGAATTCAAATGGCGGACTTTCCTTTGCTGCCGGTAGATCCGCTTCATCAGCAAAGACAATCTATGACTGGGCTGAGAAGACCTCTTACACAACGCCATTCGTGACCGATCCAGCAATGCGATCAAAGGTCGTTGCCACCATCAATTTCGATGAAAGTATCGACGCATTGGAAGTAGCGAAAGTGCTCCGCTCCAATGGGATCGTTGACACCGAGCCCTACCGAAAACTTGGCAAGAATCAGCTTCGGGTTGGAATGTTCCCAGCAGTCGATCCTGATGATGTTGCTGCGTTGACAGCATGTATCGATCATGTTGTTCAAGCGATGAAATAAAGATCGAGCAGACTCCGATCTTGTCCCAGCAGACCTACCGCCGCGATCGGGTCTTCTGGTTGATGGCGCTCCAAACTGGCGTCTTTGGCATATTTATGGGCGGCTTCGGGCCCGCCGTTCCATTACTCCAAGCCGATCAAGGAACAAGCGCTGCAGTCGCAGGATTACACGGAACGGCACTTGGTATCGCTGCAATTATTGCCGGCTACATCAATGCACCACTATCGCACAAATTCGGCCGCTACAAGAGTCTCTGGATTGGTTCGGTCATTTTCAATATCGGCGCATTTGCATTCATCATCTTTCCCTCACCGTGGCAGACCATTCCTGCAATCTTGATCGCCGGGATTGGCGTCTCCACGATCATCAATAATGCTTTTGTCTACCTAACGGAGCATTACGGAACCAACGCTCCAAGCGCGGTAATGCAAGCAAATGGCATCAATTCATTCTTCTTCCTTCTGGGTAATTTCATCATCGGAACTCTGGCAAGTACGTCAATAAGTTGGAGGCTCGGACTGCTCTTTTGTATTCCCTTTGCTATCGGTCTTTATTACTTCATGGGGCGACATCACGTCACTGTCCAAATACCGGTCGAACATGCAAGGCAGAAAGGTTCATTGCCTTTTCGATATTGGTTGAGTTGGATCGCGCTCTTCTTCTCTATTGCCGGAGAGTTCGCCATCCAATTCTGGTCAGCAGCGCTAGTTCGCGAACGCACCAATCTCAGCGCGGCCTCATCAACAACCCTGGTCCTTGCATTTCCACTGGGAATGGCCGTTGGTCGATGGTTTGGTGCCTATATCTCGCCACGCCTTGGGATCGATCAACGTCTCAAATTTTCGATGATGCTTCAATTTCTAGGATTCTTCGGATTCTGGTTTTCGACATCACCACTTCTCTCATTTCTTGCGCTACTTCTCGTTGGCCTTGGGACATCGGTCCAATTCGCACTCTCTACGCTTCGCATGTTGCGAATCGGTTATGAAAAGCCAGATCTTGCGATGGGTCTATCTAGCCTTGGAGCGGGTATCGCGATAGCTACGTCCCCGCTTTTTCTTGGAATATTGGCCGATCGACTCGGAATCATCGATGGATTCTTGATGGTGCCCATCCTCTTTGCTGCGGCTCTGATCATCATTACGTTAGTGCCACTGAAAGCAAATGAGCGATAAGAGAGAATCGATGAACTACAAATTCCGCCGTTATGTGACGCTGGCAATCCTTTTCGGACTTGTACTACTTGTTCTCGTAAGCGGTCTCTAAGACATCTGCAATCGCAAAACTCTCCGGCGCCTCACTTCGATCTCGAAATTGCATATAAGTTATCGACGCAGCAAGAAGTGAGATGCTGCCACAGATCGTTATTGTCGATCTTGTCCCGATCAGCTCCGTCATCCAACCGATAAGCGGTGAAACCAAAGGCGTTCCTCCGAGAAAGACAGTGAGATAGATACCCATCACTCGTCCACGAATCGCAGAATCAGTCCGAGTTTGAACCATTGTGTTCGCACCAATGAATGTGAGAAGGGCTACGCACCCAATCAATGGCAAGAAGATGGAATAGATCGCATAGCTCGGTGCGAAAGAAGCGCTAATCAAAAGCGCGCTAAAGACCATCGCGCCGATCATGACGAATCGCGGTCCACGTTTTCTCTCCAATCGAGCGGAGATCAGTGCGCCGGAAAGTGAGCCGATTGCCAAGATGCTTCCCAAGGCTCCGTATTGGGCCGCACCTTTCCCGAAGACTTTAGTTGCCATCATCGTGTTGAAGATATTGAAATTCAAACCAAAACTGGTCGCAAAGAAAACTGTGATCATCACGGCCAAGATGTCAGGACGAGCGCGAACATAAGCAAGAGCCTCTCGGATCTTTGTTGATGAGCGATCAACTTTCTCAATATGAAGTTCATTTTCCCGAAGTGAGAGAAGCGCCCCAATCACAATCAGATAGGAGATTCCGTTCAGAAGAAAGGAGACCCCGGTTCCATAGGCAGAAATCAATATTCCGGAGAGTCCAGGGCCAATGAGGCGACCGGTATTGAAATTGGCTGAGTTCAGTCCCACCGCGTTTGGGAGATCTTCCTTGCCGACGACTTCAACATTAAAACTCTGCCGAACGGGCGCATCGATGGCATTACCCATTCCTAGAAGGAAGGCAAAGAACATCACATGCCAAATCTTTATCTGATCGGTAAGAACCAAAGTGGCGACAGAGAGAGCCGATGTTCCCGCTGTCAGGTTCGTGAGCATAAGTACTTTTCGTTTGTTGAACTTATCGGCGATTTTTCCACCTTGGAGGCTGAAGAAAAGCGTCGGGAGGAATTGGAGCGCTGTGACGATTCCAAGATAGGAACCACTTCCCGTCAATTCCAAGATCAACCACGCTTGCGCCACACCTTGAGCCCAAGTGCCGATGTTGGAGATGAAGTTTGCTGAGAAGAGAATTCGGAAGTTGCGATGTTTGAAAGATCGCAACGAACTCATCGCACAATTCTAGTAGGCTTCACCTTATGCGCAGCGCGATTCCAGTCATCATCATTGGAATCATCATTTGGACAATTGCACTCATCATCGCCATCATCATCGATGCGATAGCAAAAATTATCCTTACATGCCTAGTAGGAATCTTCTTGGGATTCCTTGGTTTGCGCTACACCACAAAAAGAATGAGGCGCGAAGGAAAGTGATCTAGTTTTCGATCTCTTGTGCGATACCGCGCAAGACTTTCGCTACTCGTGATGCTTCGGCCTCACTCGGATAGCGACCATGGCGAAGGCCATTTCCAACACGATCCAACATCTTGATTGATTCTTCGATCAAGATTGCAAGATCATCTGCGCCCGTCTTCGAGCCAGCAAGGGATGGTGGCGCTTCGACAATACGAACTGAGAGAGCTTGAGGACCTTTGCGGCCTTCGGCAACGCCGAACTCAAGTTTGGTACCCGGCTTAACAGTGGTGACCCCGGATGGAAGTGCAGATGCGGCGAGATAGACATCTTCGCCCTCTTCAGAGGAGATAAATCCAAAACCTTTCTCAAGGCTGAACCATTTGACTCGACCGACTGGCATGGGAGGAGCCTCCTTCGTGAAGCTAAAAGCGTTTAGGTGTCGTGTGCGCCGCGCTTTGCGGACAGGCGGCTAGTTTATCGCCTCAGAATGGGCGCCGCACCCGTGATTTATCGCGACAACGCGGGCATCCTCAGGAGAGATTGCGTTGGCACATACGCCGAAGGCCTGACGCAGTGAGCCTGAAATCGGAAGATAGAAGCCACAACTGCCACAACTCTTGGGAGCAAGTTTTGCGATATCTGAGTTGGGGCCGCGATCTCCTTCGATCCAACGCTTGGCAGCCTGATCTCGTCCTTCAATAGAGAGAACGCGAAGTCGACCTGCGCCCAATTCAAAGAGTTCATGAAGATCGAAATCTTCATCGCTGGGAAGTGCCGCGTTTGTGAGAACTAACCGAGGATCATCTGCTGCCGTTGGAACGATGGTTCCAGCGACGACATCTTCTGGTGTGATGCGCTCGCTATAAGGAATCCATTCGGGTGCAAGAAGAGAATCTGGTCCCGGAAGCAAAACAACTTCACAGACTGTCGGTGTACTTGAATCATCAATACGAGCGAAAGTCACAACCCATCGCCAGCCAACATAACCCGGCACTAGCGCTTCGTAGGTAACGGTCATTAACTCTGGACCAATCTTTTCAACGCCGACTTCTTTGCCGACCCGATCCAGGCCATTGATTTCGTCGCGGATTGCTTGAAGAGCTAACTCACTAAATTCGTGAGAACCCTGCGTCGAGCCGCGTTTGCTTTTTGCCATCTCTGGAGTCTAGAGAGTCAGGCTGTGGGGAGGCAAAGTAAAGTCGGCTCGTGCGCCTTGGAGTACTAGATGTTGGTTCGAACACTGTCCATCTTCAAGTTTTCGAGACATTTCCAGGATCTCGTCCTAGTCCAACGAGTAACCTCAAAGTCGAATTGCGATTAGCGGAATACGTTTCAAGTGATGGACTTGTCAGCGCTGAAGGTGTTAAGCGTCTTCGTGATGCTATCTCGCAGTGCATCGGGCAATTCAAAGTTTCTGGCGCTCAAGAACTCTTACCATTTGCTACGTCAGCTCTTCGTGAAGCGAAAAATGGCAGCGACATAATCTCTGCAATAAATCGTGATTTTGAAATCGATCTTCAAGTACTCAGCGGCGAAGAGGAAGCGAGCATGACTTTTCTGGCTGCACGTCGATGGTACGGATGGTCAAGCGGGCGACTTCTCATCGTCGATATTGGTGGCGGTTCACTCGAAGTTGCAGTTGGAGTCAATGAATCTCCCGATGTGGCGCTATCGCTCCCCATTGGAGCGCTCCGGCTGACAAAAGACCACTTAGAAGAAGATCCGTATAGCAAGAAATCAATCCGACGACTTCGAGAATATATTGATAGTCAAATTGGCGAGATCCTTCCTACGTTAGTACAGCATCAAGATGCAGATCGTGCGATTGGCACAAGCAAGACTCTTCGAACGATTGCGCGCCTTTGTGGCGATTGGTCCACGGGCAGTGGAAGAGAGATTAAAGTCGAATCTCTCAGGCGGATTATTCCGCGACTCTCAGAGATGACCGAAGAACAGAGGCGAGATCTTCCCGGAGTCTCAGCAACTCGAGCTCGTCAGATTGTCGCCGGAGCTTTTGTAGCCGAAAGTGTTATGCGAAATCTTGAGATTGATGAGTTGGAGATCTGTCCTTGGGCCTTGCGAGAAGGAATTATTCTAAAGTGGCTTGATTGGGTGCGGGGCTAGATTGTCGGCGCCGATAAGTAATCAACTGAAATAACTTCACGATCAAGATGGTGAACCACCCATGCATCGCCGGGCTCAAGTTTGGTCACAGGTAATTCGAATCCACTTTTTGCGTAAAGGCGAGAGAGAACCGTAGGCAAGATTGGATTGTGGCTGCAGATCACAGTCGCTACATCGTTCCTTAATAGACCTTTGACGTACTCATATGCGGAATCTTGATTTCTTTCGAACTCGTACTCGCTCAATTTGTCGCTAAAGATGTAGCCAATATCAAGTGCCCGGGCAAGAGGCGTCACCGTCTCATAACAACGAACTGCACTAGAAGTGTGGATTTCTCTTACATCGTAAGGAGTCAAGTTTGCAATAAGTCTTCGAGATTGCTGAGTGCCGAAGTTCGCTAATGGACGATCTCCATCATCGCTCTCCCACTCTTCACGCGATATAGCTTTGGCATGACGAAGGAGGATCAAAGCGGAAGTATCAAGCTCGATTGATCTAAACTTATGGATAATCTCCCGATCAGTACTTCTCAACTGAAAATCGTTCACCTGTGTTAGTGAAACCCATTTGACTTGGTCGATTTCAAACGGGTTTGGGACAGCTCGTTCGTCAACATATTTTGCTGCCCAGTAATCAACGCTCTTTGCTCCTTCTGGAGTCTCATAGAATGTTGTACCTAAGAATTTACTGAGCCGGACATGAAATCCCGTCTCTTCCAAGATCTCGCGAAAAGCGCATGCGATTGATTCTTCATGGCTCTCCCGTTTTCCTTTCGGCAGACTCCAATCATTGTATTTGGGTCGATGAACGAGGGCGATTTCAACTTCATCGCGATAGTTCCTTCGCCAGACGACGCCACCGCTTGCTTTAATCACGAGCTATCTCGACTTCGTATGCGCAATTAACTCAGAATGAAGATCAATCAAAACTTCGCCATTCAGGCTATGGGTAAGACGTTTCCAACTTCCATCGCTGGACATTTGCCATTGAGAGATATTCTGATCTTCATAGGTGCGTAATAGGAAATCTAGATAATTCATATGCTGTGGCTGCGTTATTTGGACGAGAGCCTCGATACGTCTGTCCAGATTGCGATGCATCAAATCCGCGCTACCAATCCAGTATTCATCTTTACCATTGTTGTCAAAATGATAGATACGTGAATGTTCTAGATATCGGCCAAGAATCGAACGTACTGTGATGTTCTCAGATTTTCCTACTAATCCGGCTCGTAAAGCACAGATACCCCTGACCGTGATCTCGATCTTTACTCCGGCGTTAGATGCACGATACAAAGCATCAATAAATTCTTCATCTAAGAGCGAGTTTAATTTTATTCTGATTAGTCCCACGCCTCCCGAGCGAGCAATCTCAGCCTCACGATTGATTTTTGCTATCAACTCTTTGCGAAGTTGAAGAGGTGCGACCAGCAATCTGGAATATTCAGTTTCATTGACGAATCCTGATAATTGATTGAAGAGTCGACTAAGGTCATCACCAAGAATTGGATCTGCACTAAGAATTCCCAAATCTTCATAGATTCTCGCGGTCTTAGGGTTGTAATTTCCTGTTCCAATATGGCAATAGCGAGTGATTCCGCCATTCTCTTTTCTAACGACAAGAGAGAGTTTGGCATGTGTTTTTAGGCCCAAAAGTCCATAAACAACATGCACGCCCGCTTCTTCTAATTTCCTAGCCCAACGTACATTTGCTAGCTCATCAAATCGCGCTCGAATTTCGATGACTGCGAGGACTTGCTTCCCCGCTGATGCCGCTTCGATCAGGGCTTCGACGATGGGCGAGTCACCAGAAGTGCGGTAAAGCGTCTGCTTTATCGCGAGAACATTGGGGTCAGTTGCAGCAGCTTCGAGGAAACGAACGACTGATGATGAAAAAGACTCATAAGGATGATGGAGGAGAATCTCGCCGTTGCGAATTGTGGTGAAAAACGCATCCGATTCAGCATCTTCAAGTTCCACAAGCTGGTGCGGAATAACTCCTCTGTTGGGGAAATATTTGAGGTCCGGACGATCCAAATCTGCGATGTTGTTAAGGCCTGTCAAATCTAGCGGACCGGCGTAGCGAATGACTTCTTCATCAGTAATTTCAAGTTCACTAATCAATCTCTCCAACAATTCCGGTTTGATATCACTATCAACCTCTAAACGGACTGGAGGTCCAAATTTCCGACGCTGAAGCTCTTGCTCCATCGTCTCAAGCAAGTTCTCGCTTTCATCTTCCTCTAACTCTAAATCTTCATTTCTTGTAAGTCGGAATGAGTAATAATCCTCGATAATCATGCCAGGGAAAAGTTCATCCAGATGCGCTGCGATGACTTCCTCTAATGCGATAAATCGACTCCCCAGAAAATTGTGAGTGCGAATAAAGCGAGGCAGGATGTTGGGAACTTTGACGCGTGCAAAGAATTCTTCTCCCGATAATGGGTGTTTGACGATAACGGCAAGGCTTAATGACAAACCTGAGATATATGGAAATGGATGTGAAGGGTCAACGGCGAGCGGAGTGAGAACTGGGAAAATCGTTTTATCGAAGATTCCCTTGACATATTCCTTCTCGCTCTCGGTCAAGACATCCCAGTGGGTGAAATGAATATCTTCTTGAGCCAGCGCGGGAATGAGAGATTGGTGGAAACATCGTGATTGACGCTCGACAAGTTGGCGAACTCGAAAACCGATACTCTCCCAAAGTTCGATGGGAGTAAATCCAGCTGTATTAGGAGAAGTCGCACCAGATTCGACTTTGAGTTTTACTGAGGCAGCTCGAATCATGTAGAAGTCATCGAGGTTTGAGGAGAAGATCGATAAGAATCGGAGACGTTCGAGAAGAGGAAGTGTTGAATCCTCTGCAAGCTCAAGAACTCTTGCGTTGAAATCCAGCCAGCTCAGTTCGCGGTCAACGAGACTGGCTGGATCAACAAACTGCTGCGCCACCTTCTTATCTTTCGTTCTTTGGATGAACGAGAAGTAAAGAGGCGACTACTGAGCGATGAATTAGCGGCCTAGAAGTCCATATCCCCGCCGCCTGGTGCTGCAGGAACAGCAGGCTTTGGTTCTGGCTTATCAGCGATAACAGCCTCTGTAGTGAGGAAGAGCGCTGCGATGGATGCAGCATTCTGTAACGCTGAACGAGTTACTTTCGCAGGATCGATGATGCCGTTCTTGATCATGTCGACATACTCGCCCGTCGCAGCGTTCAAACCGTGACCTGCTTCGAGATG
>CAZGMF010000002.1:35771-48765 GCA_964526795.1 uncultured Clavibacter sp. | reverse complement strand
TCAGTAGCAGCGCCAGCCTTGATGACAGCGACGCCACCAGCAAGCTTGGCGAGGCGCTCTTGGAGCTTCTCGCGATCGTAATCCGAATCAGTCTTTTCGATTTCTGCGCGGATCTGGTTGACGCGACCTTTAATCATCTCATCATCGCCAGAGCCTTCAACGATGGTGGTCTCATCCTTGGTAATGACGACTTTGCGCGCCTTGCCGAGAAGATCCATCGTTGCAGCTTCAAGCTTCAAGCCGACTTCCTCGGAGATAACTGTTCCACCTGTGAGAATCGCGATGTCTTGGAGCATCGCCTTGCGACGATCACCAAAACCTGGCGCCTTCACTGCAGCAGAACGGAATGTTCCACGAATCTTATTGACGACCAGAGTTGCAAGTGCCTCGCCCTCAATATCTTCAGCGATGATGGCAAGTGGCTTGCCGGACTGCATGACCTTCTCCAGAATTGGAAGGAGATCCTTGATGTTGGCAATCTTCGAATTAGCAATCAAGATATATGGATCTTCGAGAACTGCTTCCATTCTCTCGGTGTCAGTCACCATATAAGGAGAGATGTAACCCTTATCGAATCGCATACCTTCGGTCAGCTCGAGCTCAAGTCCGAAAGTGTTCGACTCTTCGACGGTGATAACACCTTCCTTACCGACTTTATCCATTGCTTCAGCGATCATCTCGCCGATTGTGGAGTCAGCAGCAGAGATCGATGCTGTCGCAGAAATTTGCTCTTTAGTTTCGACGGGCTTTGCCATCTTGGAAAGTTCTTCGGCAATCGCATCGACTGCCTTCTCGATTCCCTTCTTCAGGGACATCGGGTTCGAACCTGCAGCGACGTTGCGTAACCCTTCACGAACCAGTGCTTGAGCGAGAACGGTCGCAGTGGTCGTTCCATCGCCAGCGACATCGTCGGTCTTCTTCGCTACTTCTTTGACCAGTTCTGCACCGATCTTCTCCCATGGATCATCAAGTTCGATCTCTTTGGCGATTGAAACGCCGTCATTGGTAATCGTCGGTGCGCCCCACTTCTTCTCTAGGACGACATTGCGGCCACGTGGGCCGAGGGTTACCTTCACCGCGTCGGCGAGGGTGTTCATGCCGCGCTCTAGTCCGCGACGTGCTTCTTCATTAAAGGCAATCATCTTTGCCATGGCTAATCGACTCCCTATTCGTAGTTCTTAGGTCAGGTCTTCTTTCGGGCGATTTATCACTCTCACCCGGCGAGTGCTAACGCCAAGCCTAGGCAGAACTATTCCTTCCCTCAAATTCGACCTCGTGGGTCGATCTTCCGCGCGCTCCAAGAGCGAAAGTCCGGCTCAGAGTTCACCGAGAGGCAACCTCGGCTCTACTTCCCCGAGGTTCTCCCCACATAGCCTTTCTGGCTATGCCGACCTTGGAGGAGCAGCGCCGCCTTCTCTCTCGTTGGAGCCACCGTTTCGGCTTCGGTCCAAAGCCCGGACAATTCAGTCGAGCCTTGAACTCCTCAATCGACAGCGCATTCGCGACGATTGTCGATACCTCACCTTCGCAACTTGATCGCAACGTCATCCAGGGATTACTGGGAATTAGTGATCTTGGTGTGCAACCTGCACCTAACACACCACAAGTTATTACCTACGCAAACGAAAAGCGCCGCCAGATTCGAGCTCTGATTCTCTGGTGGATCGACCACATGACAACACTCGACTATCCGCTTGCAGAGCGAATGACGTGGTTCTGGCACGGACATTGGGCAACGTCGTATCAGAAAGTTGATGAGCCTCTGTTGAATTTGATTCAGAATTTCACGCTACGTCGCAATGCTCTTGGAAATTTTCGAACGATGTGTCGAGAAATGGTAGTAGACCCTGCGCTGATTCTCTGGCTCGATGGTCAATCAAGTACGGCAAAAGCTCCCAATGAGAATCTTGCTCGTGAGCTCATGGAACTATTTATTCTCGGTGTAGATCGATACACAGAAAACGATGTGAAGCAAGCCGCTTTAGCTCTTACTGGTTATCGATTGAAGAGGAGTTCAGGAGATGTGACATTTCTGCCGCAACTTCATTTTTCTAATTCGTTGACAATCCTTGGCAGAACTTCAGGTTTTGATGGACCTTCATTGACTGACTATTTGGTCAGTCAGGAGAACTGTTCTCGCTTCATCGCAGAACGATTCTGGTTTAGATTTGTTTCAAGTACCTCATCGATTCCAAAAGATGGCTCACTCGAGCAATCTTTCGCTAACCGCGACATTTCTTCTTTGCTGACAACGGTTGCCCGACATCCTGAGTTCAATAATCCCGCCCATTCCCAAGTAAAAGCGCCCCTAGATTGGTTGATTTCAGCCCTTAGAGCGCTCAATGTTGGACCATATGACTATCCCAACCCTGACTTACTTGTGAATTCGATTGATTCCATGGGACAAAAACCCTTCTTTCCGCCAAATGTCGGTGGCTGGCCTGCAGATGAAGCATGGCTCTCGACGGCATCCACCCAAACACGAATTTCTTTGGCACAAACTTTGGTGAAATTCGGAGATCTTTCTCCCATTGCTGATATCGCTGCACCACTGCGAATTGAGGCGATGGCAGATTGGCTTGGAGTCGCCCGATGGAGCGATCGAACGCGTGCATCTTTCGTTGGTGCTCTCAATGACCCTGCCCGTCTTACATTGTTAGGGCTATGTAGTCCGGAATATGTGGTGAACGCATGAAAATGTCAATGAACACGATCACGCGAAGAAAATTCATCCAACTCACTGGAGCCGGCGCAATTGCCGCAATGGCACCAGCGTTGACACTTGAAGAGATCGCGCAAGCTGCAATCTCGCGGCCACTGCCTCTAGGTACGCCGATCGTTGTCGTCGTGACTCTCTATGGTGGTAACGATGGACTCAACACAGTCGTTCCTTATCGAGATCCGCTCTATCGTTCACTCAGACCACAGCTGGCGTATAACGAGAGCGAACTTCTGCCACTTGATGACACTCTTGCACTTAATGGCGCGATGACAGGTATGAAAGCTCTTTGGGACCGCTCAAAATTGGCAATCATCCGCGGTGTTGGTTATCCAAATCCAGATCGATCACATTTCTCATCTATGGCAATTTGGCAGAGCGCATCAATGCAGGCAGTAAGAACCGGATGGTTGGGACGTTGGGTGGAAACACAGGCTGAAGATCCCATGCTTGCAATCTCACTCGGTTCGGTATTGCCACCGCTTCTTGCCGGAACCAAACGATCGGGTTCGGTGCTGCCACTTGGCGGTCTTGTCGTTCCTAGCGGATCGCTCGCGAAGGATTGTCGTAATTTGAGCGTGGAAAGTCAGAGTGATGGTCCGCTGCAATCGATGGCGGCTCGGACAATGAAAAATCTTTTTGCCATCTCATCGGATATCGCACCAATTCTTAAGAACCCTGCCCCGCCCGCATCTGATCTACCAACCGCAATTGGTGGGAATGCGGGAGGAAACACCAATCTTTCTCAACAGCTCGACATTGTTGCGAAGTTGATTGCTGCTGGCTCACCAACGCGCGCCTGGTCGGTTTCTCTCGGGGGTTTTGACACACATGCCGATGAAAAGAGCGCCCAATCTCTTTTGCTCGGTGCCGTGTCCAACTCTCTCTCACGATTTCTCTCCCAAATTCGAGCAACGAATCGTCGCGATGATGTGACAGTTCTCGTCTACAGCGAATTCGGTCGACGAGCACGAGGAAATGCTTCTCAGGGGACCGACCATGGAACTTCAGGACCGGTCTTCATACTGGGCGAGAGAGTTAAAGGTGGTTTCTACGGTGATAATCCGCAGCTCAACAATCTTGTCAGTGACGATCTCCAAGTCACGACTGACTTCCGAGATATTTATGCAACTATTTTAGAGCAAGTTTTAAATACACCTGCTTCGCGCATTATCAATCGAAGTGCAAAACCGATTCCATTCATTGCGAATCGATGAATTGATTTCTTAAGAAAGTCGACGAGCTACACGCGCTTCGCGAAGACGGCGAAGTCTGCGGACAAGCAGTGGAGAGGCTTCCAGGGCATCATCCCGATCGATCAGATGATTGAGGAGCTCGTAATAACGAGGTGCGCTGATCTGGAACTGTTCTTGGATAGCAACGTCCTTGGCTCCGGCATAGCGCCACCACTGGCGTTCAAAATCCAGGATGCGCACTTCCATATCGGTCAGCGCCGAGGATGTCGAGATCTTTAACTCTTCCACGACCGAGTATTCAACTGGAAATCGTTGAAAAGTGTGGGATTTCAGAGGGTAGCCAGGATGATCTTTATATCCTGAATTGATGTCCACGGATTGACGATGGCAAACCTCAGAATCGGCTTTCCCTCATGGCTTGATGGTGTGACAAAACCAATCTGGTCATTGAGCAACTTGTTACTCCATCGCTGGTAATCCTCATAACTCCAGCCTTTGCGAGTAAATGCGACGATAGAAAGATGAGGTTCCATTAAGAGTTCCAGATTTGGATGTTCACGAACGAGGTCGGCTGCATCACGAGCCAGATCCATCGTCTTATCCATCGCCTCTGCATACTTCTTAGTTCCGTGCGCTGCCAGTGAGAACCAAAATGGCAGACCACGAGTTCTGCGAGTTAGATGAATCGCATAATCAGATGGATTCCAATCCCCTTTTTCCAACGTCTCCAAGTAATTCGCCTTCTGAGTGTGAGCAGAGCGAGCAATCTCTGGATCGCGATAGATCAAGGCGCATGCATCAAAAGGAGCAAAGAGCCACTTATGGGGATCGACAATAAATGAATCAGCTCGTTCGATTCCAGAAAAAAGAGGTTTTGATTTCGGTGAGGCAAGCGCTGCAAGCCCGTATGCGCCATCAACGTGATACCAAATCCCACGCTCTGCTGCGACAGCGCCGATCCCATCAAGATCATCGATAATGCCCAAGTTCGTTGTTCCCGCTGTCGCAACAACGGCAAAGACTCTCTTCTTCGGATTGTTCCGATGAAAATCGTCGATTGATTGTGCAACCGTTTTGCCCTGCAACCGATGTTGCGAATCAGTATCAATCCTCAAGATTTCGACATCCATGACCTCTGCTGCCGAGGGAATCGATGAATGCGCCTCCGAAGAACATGCGATGACCCAGCGCTCCACTCCATCGAACTTCTTTCGAGCATGATGTCGAGCTGCGACAAGAGCAGAGAGATTGCCGACAGTTCCGCCTTGGACAAAGACGCCACCCGCGCTACTAGGCAATCCGGCGAGATCAATCAACCATTTCAGTGCTTGGTTCTCGGCATAAACCGCGCCCGCACCTTCAAGCCATGAACCACCGTATAAAGCAGATGCACCAACGACGAGATCGAAAAGGTTGGCAGATTCTGTTGGCGCCGAAGGAATGAATGCTAGATATCGAGGATGGTCGGTAGAGATACAGGCTTTGGCGAGGACATGTTTAAATAATTCAAGCGCTCTTTCGCCACCCATCCCATTTTCTGTGATGGTCTCTCCGGCTTCGGCATAAAGCTCTTCATATGTCCACGGACCATCGAGAGGTGGATCTTTTCTTAATCTGATGAGTGAGTATTCGAGAATCTTTGCAGCGAGCGCATCCGTCTCCGGATCAAATTCATGCATCGCCGTAGAGCGCCTTACGCTTCGAACTCCTGACGATATTTCTTAACATTGTTGGGAAGACAAAAGCGTGAAGAGGAAGAACTGCATACCAGTACAACTGCCCGCCAAGTCCGCGTGGTGAAAATGTTGCTTCTTGCACGATTCTCACCTTTCCTTCCTCTTGGCTGATGCGAAATTCCAGCCATGCTTTTCCGGGCAGAATCATCTCAGCATAGAGTCGCAAGCGGGAGTTCTTTTCCAAATCTTCTACTCGCCAGAAATCGACGCTCTCTCCGATTCGAAGTGTCTTGGGATCTCTTCTCCCGCGACGCAATCCCACTCCACCAAAGATCCGATCAATCAATCCGCGAGCCCACCACAAGAAATCTGCTCCATACCAACCTGTCTCCCCACCGATCTGCTCGATCGAGCGCCAGACACAATCAATCGGCGCATCCGCAAGCACTTCGCGCTTGTCCCGAAGGATCATTTCACCGGCCCAGTCCGGATCACCTTGGGCTTTCTGCCAAGGCGCTGTCAGAGCGGTCGCATCAGACCAGCGAGTCTCTACCTGATTTGCTGAGGTGCGAGAGAGCGCCAAATTGATCGCTGTCGTCACATCTATCAAGCCCTCTGCCGGCTTTGGGATTATTGAATCAATACTCTTCTTGGGATCAGCGACCGTCTCATTTATTAATGAACCGATAAGCGGCCTGGCCAGCGCTGTTGGTACAGGTGTCACAAGTCCGATCCACAAACTTGAAAGTTTTGGCGTTAATACAGGCACGCGAATAATCCAACGTCGCCGCAATCCAGAGCAGGCCGCAAATTTCTGCATCATGTCGGCGTAGGAGAGAACTTCAGGTCCCCCGATATCAAATACACCCGAAATTGGTTGATTTAACTTCGCGGCACTAGTGAGGTACCAAAGCACATCTCTTACCGCAATCGGATGAGTCAGATTCGAAACCCACTTCGGGGTAGTCATGATGGGAAGTCGATGCGTGAGATGACGTAACATCTCAAAAGACGCCGAACCTGAACCGATGATAATTCCAGCTCGCAACTCCATTACTGGAACTCTTCCACTTGCCAACATCGCGCCAGTTTGTGCGCGTGATGCTAAATGCTTGCTCTGTCTTTCATCATTTGCGATCCCACCGAGATAGACGATTTGCTTGACGCCAGCATCCTCCGCAGCGCGCGCAAAATTCGCCGCCATCTCTGATTCCACTTTGTCAAAATGTGTTCCTGCGCCAATCGAATGGAGCAGGTAGAAAGCGGTATGGATTCCGCTCAGTGCCTTCAGCGTTTCGTCGTAGTTACTGGCATTTCCGACTGCAATCTCGACGCTGTTGATCCAAATTTGTCCCAGTACTTTTGACTTATCGCGGACGAATATCCGAACATCCAAATTTTCGTTGAGAAGTGCGCGGACTAATCGGCCACCAACATAACCAGAAGCGCCAGTAACGAGTATTCGACGCTCCTCAGACATAGTCCAACAGTAGACTTCCGCGAATGACTCGGCCAAAGGTAGTGATCCTCGGAGCAGGATTTGCAGGGCTCACAGCAGCACGATCGCTCCATAAAATCGCCGATGTGACGCTGGTCGATCGTCACAACTTCCAGACTTTCCTACCTCTTCTCTATCAGGTATCAACCGCTGGCTTGGCAGCAGATCATGTGGCCTACCCGATTCGTGGCGCTCTTCGGAAGACCAAAGTCGCATTCCGAATGGGCTCTCCAATATCAATTGACCACAAAAATAAGAGTGTGAAGTTGGATTCGAGTGAAGAACTTGAATTTGATTATTTGATCGTGGCTCTGGGAAGTGCCACTAACGATTTTGGAGTCAAAGGTGTGAGCGAGCACGCCCTTGGCATGAAAACTGTTTCAGAGGCCCTCACTATTCGTTCATCGATCATGCGTCGCTTTGAAGATCTCTGCCGTTTTGAAGATGACACCAAACTCTCTGTGACGGTCGTCGGAGGCGGGCCAACCGGAGTGGAAATGGCAGGGGCGATCGCGGAATTGAAGAAAGGTCCGCTGACCAATGATCAACGTCGCGCCGCTGAAAATATCCAAGTCAATATCGTCGAAGCCGGATCTCGGCTACTTCCTTCTTTTTCTCCACTTCTCTCAGAGCGCACCAAGAAAGATCTAGAAAAGCTCGGCGTAAATGTCGTAACTGATTCGATTGTCAAAGAGATCAAGCCTCGACAGATACTCTTCAAAGATGGATCGAAATTGGATTCTGAAGTAACGATTTGGGCGGCTGGAGTCACCGGAGAACCAGCGATGAAGAAATTGAATATTCCGGTTGAAGCGGGTCGAATCACAGTCGATGAAACGCTACAAGTAGCGAACTATCCTCATATCTTCGCCATCGGCGATATCTCAGGTGCGAAAGATTCGTCGGGTCGATTCCTACCGATGGTGGCTCCGGTTGCGATGCAGCAAGGTCGTTTCGTCGCCCAACAGATCTCTGCTCTATTTCACGGTAGATCATTGAAAAACTTCAAGTACAAGGACAAAGGTTCCATGGCAACAATCGGACGACATAAGGCCGTTGTTGAAGTCGGACCGCTCAAGCTCAGTGGCGCGATTGCTTGGTATGCCTGGCTCTGGCTCCATCTCTTCTATCTTCTCGGTGGACGCAACAAGATCGGCACGATGGCAGATTGGACTTGGAACTACCTCACCTTTGATCGTGGCAATCGCCACATCATGGATATCAACTAACTCTGATCTAGTTTGGAACCTTCAAAGCTCCATACGCATGTTCAGGAACAAAAGGTGAATGAGGAGCCACAGCACTCAATCGTTGATAAGCCAAACCTTGTAGCGGCCGAGAGTCACTGTCACCTTTATTTGGCCAGAACGAGAATGCTCGTTCTGCTTGTGCGGTAATAGTCAGTGATGGATTGACGCCAAGATTTGCTGTAACGCTAGAACCATCGACTACATGCAACGTCGGATAATTCCATACTCGGTGATATGGATCGATGACACCGTTTGATGGATTGTCACTAATGACACAACCGCCAACAAAATGCGCAGTGAACGGGGCGTTTACCAAGTCTCCGATATGTCCCCCAGGTGTTCCACCATTCTTCTCTGCGATGCGACGGACGACTTCGTTTGCTGCCGGTATATATGTCGCGTTGGGATGCTCTGAATCGTTCTTCGAAGTCAATCGCCAACCAAATATGCTGCGCTTGCCTCGCACGGTGATCGAAGAATCCACATTCTGCATCACTAGGGCAATTACCGTTCGCTCACTCCACCTCCTGACATCAAAGATCTTGACCAACATTGATGGATGTCGAATCACGGTTCGAAGCCACATCCTTCGTCGCTCGCGCGATGAATTCCCGTCGGTCATCACCGTCTGAAGTAAGCCCATGAAATTCGAGCCTCTCCCGTATCGGACTGGCTCGACGTGAGTGTGCTCATCTGGATAGAAAGAACTGGTGATCGCTGCGCCTTGTGAGAAATCAGTCGGCCCATCCTTCGGCATGATCGCACCCGTCAGTGACTCTGAATTCGTTCGAGAGAGTTTTCCCAGCGCTGGTGAAAGACGCGGCAGAGTCTTGGAGTTCTTCATCTGATGAAGAAGTTTTTGAGTGTTGTACGTCCCTGCCGCCACCACTACTTGCCCGGCGGTGAAGATTCGCTTTCCGCCAAACCATGCGCTGCTCTTTCGCGCGGTGATCTTCCATCCCCCGTTCGACATCTCTTCGATCTTTGTGACAGTGTGCTCTGGAAATACTTTCGCACCAGCACTTTCTGCAAGGCCGAGATAGTTCTTAGGAAGAGTGTTCTTGGCATTGAATCGACAACCCGTCATGCACGCGCCACATTGTTGGCAGCCATGTCTCGCAGGACCAACACCGCCAAAATATGGATCTGCTTCGATCACTCCTGGTCCTTGGCCGAAATGCACTCCAAGAGGTGCCAAAGTAAATGTATGTCCGACTCCCATCTCCTCGGCAACGTCTTTCATCGCTTGATCTGAGGGAGAGAAGTAAGGATTCTTTGCAACTCCCAACATTCTCGAAGCTTGGTCGTACCAAGGTAAGAGTTCATCTTTCCAATTCGTAATATGTCGCCACTGTTCATCTTGAAAATAAGAATCGGGTGGTTGGTACAAAGTATTTGCATACACGAGAGATCCACCGCCAACTCCAGCGCCAGCAAGGACTAACACATCGGGCAGTGCATGGATTCGTTGAATTCCACGGAGACCCAATCTTGGTAGGAATAGAAAGCGAGATAGCCGCCACGAGGTCTTAGGAAAATCTCTTTCAGCAAAACGTCGGCCTGCCTCCAGAACTGCGACTTTATAGCCTTTTTCAGTAAGCCTGAGAGCAGCAACAGAACCGCCGAATCCAGATCCGATGATCAACACATCGAAATCTGAGCTAGGCACGGTGAAACTGTAGAGCCCAGGTAGGAAAAGAAAAAGGCAGGAGCCCCTCGATGCTCCTGCCCGTTTCTCTCTACGGTTGGCGTTAAAGGCTTATCCCTTGAAAACGGACTCCCAATCAGTGACCGTCATCAAATAGAACTGTCCACCTTCGGCGGCGGTGTTGTTAGCGGTCGACTTAAATGATGCGGTGGTTCGCTTCGCAATATCAGGTCGTGCGGCTATAACTCCAGATGTGTGAACTTGGGCATTGAAGAGGAAATAGGTGTTCTTATCCCCCTTCATTGCCATCAAATCAGTGACGTCGATTATTCCACTTGATTCCTCATCAATGGTCAAGAACGCCGGCGATGACTTTGTAAAATAGGTTGGATCAAATGTTGCAACCGTTCCAATTTTTCCATCTTTGATTCGGTAAGCAACAACGCGTGATATGTGGTCATTGTTTCCTGGATCTTCTTGAATCATAACCACGCCATTTTTTGTAATCGTCAGGTTATCTGGCTTATTCAGGTAAATCGTCTCAGCGCCGTTGAGTAGCATTTCAAGGTTTGCACCTAGCAATGGGTTTTGTGCATCCTTGAATGTCAAGCGCCAAAGTGCTCCACCATCTCGAGGAGTTGTAGGAAGCGCAGGGTTCGGTGTCGTGGCTGCAACATCCTTATTCGATTCGGTAGTCAAGAAGTAGTAGACATTTGGATTGGTTGGATCCCACTCTCCATCTTCAATGCGAGCGAATTCGCTACCAGCAGCTGTAACTGACTTATCAAAATCAGAGACCGTCTGGTTCCAACCGACTTCATTGAAAGTAACAGGTGTTGGCTTGTTCTTTCCGATAGTGGTTCGGAAGACGTTGTCGTTCGCTGAAGTAGGAACATCAAGTACATAAAGTTTTCCATTGTTCAATCCAGCGCGCTCAAAAGCATTTCCCGTTGCTTGTTTTTGACCGATATACATGTGTAGGTGACTATTAGTTGCCGATCCATCCTCGTTACCCAGGATTACCGTATTTTTTCCTGGTTTGGGATTTGTGAGGTTGTTCTCCCATGAGGCCATACCCATGCGATAGAACTGATAACCATTGCCATCCATATCAAAAACGAAGGATCGTGAGTGATCTCCCGCTTCTTCACCGGAGAAGAAAAGCGCACCGTCGTAACCAATCGTTGTTGAACCATCTTTATATGAGAAAGTTCCAGCTGGAGCGAGATTTGCTGAACAGAATCGGTTAATTCCCCATCCAAATGTGCCTGAGTTCGCATCTGCTGGTCCGCTTCCTGTTGGATCGGTCACCCAAGTTCCTTTGGAGTAATTCCAAAAATTGATTCCTTTAATAAAATTGTTGTCAGCCGAAGTGAACGCTTTGAGCCGAGGGCTAAATGAGAATTTAGTAATTGAGGCACCCCAAATACCATCGGTTTTCGCAGTGTTTTTGGTCAAGGTCGCTGAGGTGGAATGTTCGAAAACTGAAAGTAGAGTTATTTTTGAGCCATCTTTAAAAGCTCCCATTCCATCAGGGATCCCTTTAATGATGTTGCCTGTAAGAAAATCGCCAGATGTTGCAAGCACCTTTATATCTACGGCGCTATTTGATGGTAATACGTACTTTGGAGCTAAATTCGCCGCGTCAGAAGTCGTACTTCCAAAGAGGAGAGCAGCCGCAGCAATGGAGGCAGCAATTGCCTTCTTATTCATAAATTTCTACCTTTTCTCGACGGGAGGGGAAGAAGGGCAAAATTTGAAGCACCAATGTGAATGCACATCTGCCGCAAAGTAAATTCCATGAGAAGTCTCGGTTACTTCTCAGAGACATCCTGGAAATTACGCTCGAAAGGCGATCAATGATTAACGTGTATCAAACAATAAATCGAGCTCAACGTTATTTCACAACCTACATTCTCTATCCGAGTGTCACCGGTCTATCGGCTGTGATTTGGGCAGCACTTCGTGCCGAAAAATTCATCGCTGGGTTTGTTCGTCGATCTAGGAAATGATGAATTAAGCCAATTTACCAATCTTGTAACTTGCAAGAATATTTTCAGGTCGCTGTTGACCCATATGTTGACTATTAAATGCTGAGGTTCCGTCCTTGCCACAAATCGCCTCTATAGCTGTCGGTCCGCCAGGATGCTGTCCGATCCACTGTGTTAGATCATAAACATTCTTATTTACGATACTCCAACAACTTTTCGCCGAAGAATGTTTGGCGACTTCCTCTTTTGAATACTGTTTCTCAATGGACTTTCCATCAGATTGTGAATTCTGTGATCCAGTTGTTTGGATCCTGCCTTTCCATACCGCTTCCGCACCGCTGTGGCCCGTCAGGAAAGTTAATATGAGAACGGCAATGCCGAGAATGGCAGTGACATGACTAAGAAGACTTGGTTTGATGGATTGGGTATTCCTCACTGATCGATACCAGAGAAAAGCAGCGAGAAAGAAGAGCGCCGCAAGGATCGGCAAGATATTTCCGTAGTTGGCATGAGTCTGCGGATTACCAATTCGTGAAGCCAACGCTTCGCCAGATTGTTTAGCTACAAAAGCGGCTCCAACTCCAAGAAATACACCAACAATCGATATAAATCCATACTTCCTTCGAAATCGCGGAATATAGACAGCGATAATCACTGACAGTGTTGTGAGAGGTAGAAGAACAACAGCAAAGTGGACTACAAGCGGATGTACTGGAAGCCCTCCGATGGTGTCCAGCAAAGATTCCACGAGGCCATTAAACCTCACCGCTCACTCACTATTGAGAATCCAAGTACTGTGAGATTGGTGAGAATGACTTCTCTATAATTCTGGAAATGTCAGCAATTTCGACCACAATGGAATTGGAGAACGTTCACCTTTCCCGGTCGCGACGTCGAAAGAGCCATGCCAGAGCCGAATCAGTAGCAGTTGTGGTTGCTTCGCGCAGACCAGAAGATCTCAGCCATCTTTGCGACGATCTTCTTCAACAAACATTGCCCCAGTTTGAACTCTTCCT
>CAZGMF010000002.1:24410-35671 GCA_964526795.1 uncultured Clavibacter sp. | reverse complement strand
GAGCAGAAATGCGAAGTCGTCGGTCGAGCGATGAATTACATCTATCTCGAGCCGATCAATCTCACGGTGCGTCGAGCGACTGGAGTTGGGGTTTCCCAATACGAATTATTCAGTGACTGGGTTTGCGGCGGAACGATTATGGTCACACGTGAAGCCGGTAAAAAGGCTGGTTGGTTTGGCTCTGGGACGACAGCCGTTGATACACATTTGCTCACCGGGGTGTTGAAGAACGGCGGAAAGATATGGCGAACCTATGGAACTGGTTACATCTATCGCCGCCGCGAGGATGATCACACCTACAAGACCGACTTTGCAAAGTACCTTAGCGCCGCTTCGGAAGAATGGGTTGGTTTGGTCCGTGGACCAGAATTTGGAGTGCGGCGATGAATAAAGTAGCGCCTTACACAAGACCGACGAATCTTTCCCTAGATTACAAGCCAAAACTAAGTGTCACTGTCATCATTCCGGCTCGAGACAATCAAGAAAAACTCGATCTCGTCCTTGCTTCGTTAGCTCTCCAAAGTTATCCCGCAAAGTTGACCAAAGTCATCGTGGTTGACGATGGAAGTTCGCACGCCTTACGCCTTCCGTCTCGCAAGCCAAAATCAACAACGATCATCCGTTTCCCCGAGAGATCAGGAATCTGGGGGAAGACGCTGACCATTAATGCGGCGGCCAGCGATGTGAAAAGTGATGTGCTCTGGTTCCTTGATTCTGATCTCGTCGTCCATCCTGATCATCTGGCAGAACATATGAAATGGCATCACCATCAAAGTGAGTACATCGTTCTGGGCTGGAAGCAATTCATCGACAAGTGGGACTACAACCCTTCAACTTTGCAACAGAGAATTCGCGCTGGTGAATTTGATAATCTGCATCGAGAGTTCTCGCCTCACGTTTACTTTGAATCTCGAGTTCTTGCCACCAATGATCTTCTCGATCCGGGGTTGGAGGGCTTTCGAGCCCTCGTCGGCGCGACCTTCTCTATGCGCACCACTACTTGGCGCGAACTCGGCGGATACAACCCTGAGTTCACCACAGCGGAAGATACTGAACTTGGCTGGCGCGCAATCGTCCATGGATTCACTCTTGTGCCCGAGCGAGGTGCGCGTTCATGGCATCTTGGTTTGACCACTTTCACCAGTAATGCTGAAACGATGTTTGCGCATAACAATCCCAACCTCGCGAACTGGATTCCGGAGTTGCGTCATCTTCGTCGCGGTCGAGAAGTCGCTGGCGTCTTTTGGGAAGTGCCAGACCATCACGTTGTCATCGATTGCCGAAACACGACTCTCGAGCAATTTAAATTGCGTGTAGATCCATTCATCCCTGGCGGAAAACAATCGACGTTGACTCTTCTTGGACCTTGGCTGGAACTTCACAAGCGTTATTCACCGATAACGGACAAGTACAAGGATCTTCGCGCGATACAGGATTGGTATCAAGGAGATCCACGCGTAGAACTAGCATCCATACCTTCAAATAAGAAACTTTCTATCGAAGAGATCTTGCATTACATGCCGGTCGCTTCGATTCCGATCTCCTACTTTTTCCACGGCCAAGTCGATGCCGATGTGACCTATTCGATGCTTCGAAACGAACTCATCAACCGGAAACAAGGTTTGGTAGGCACCGTCGACCAATTCGGTTTCATCGCCTTTGCGGTCTACACCCCAGCCCTGGCGCGTGCAAAGCGTCGTAATGCCCGTGCTCTCTATAAGACCATTGACGAGATTTGGGGCGTTCGTTGGGAAGCGATTGCCAAGCTCAAAGCAAGCGATGATCGCCCGATCAACCAAGTCGCATCTTTCCTTCGCTATGCAGCGATTCGATTCTCCCGAGTGCGAAGTTGGAGCGATTTTACGAATCTAATTCGGCGGGGCGCTGCGCTACTTTCGCGTTAGAAATCTTCGAGAGCAACCGGAACTTTCCCAACGGAGAGAAATTCCAAATATTTGTCGCAGATTGCTTGGGCTGGACCAAAGGCAATGAGTTTTCCTTGATGTAACCAAGCTACTTGCTGACAGAGTTCGGCGATAGTTCCCATCGCATGAGACACAATCACAATCGTGCGAGCCTGACCCATCAAATCCTTCATTCGGTTGAGGGATTTCTCCTTAAATGCTGCATCGCCAGTCGCGAGTGCTTCATCAATCAACAAGATATCTGGTGTCATGGCAACAGAAACTGAGAATGCAATTCTGCTGTACATCCCAGCGGAGTAGGTGCGGACCGGGAGATCAAGGAATCCTGCCGGAAGATCCGCGAAGGCAGCGATCTCATCAACCCGAGAAACGATCTCATCTTTGGTAAGTCCTGCAGCAAGGCCGCCCAGGATGATGTTGTCACGGCCTGAAAGAGATTGGTTGAATCCAATACCTAGTGCAAGAAGTGTGGAGATACTTCCATCGACTGTTATTCGACCTTTCGTGGGTGGCAAGATCCCAGCAATCGCGCGCATCAAAGTGGATTTCCCGGCGCCATTCGCTCCGATGATCCCAAGTGCGGTTCCGTGAGGAACTTCTAAGTTGAGATCTTTTACAGCTTCAATCAACCTGCTTCGAACCTTCTCACCTTTACTTGCACGCATCACCAGGTTCTTCAGTGATTTCTTCGTATCGATATTGACCCGATAGGAGATGGAGAGATTCTCGATAGAGATTGCATTGGTCATCAGATTTGCACCGCAAAATTCCGCTCGCGAGAGGTGAAGATATAGCCCCCGATGCCGAGTGAGGCGACTAGCCAACCGAGGATTCCCCACCATTGGGCAGTTGTTGGAGCGTGGCCGTTGATCCAGATCTCGGCGTTACCAGCGATTGCAGGGCCCAGTGGATTGATATACAGCAATGCGCGATGCCAACCACTGAGCATGTCTGGCAACCACAAGACAGGTGATGCATAGAGCCAGATTCGCATGATGTAAGTCAACAATTTGCTGGTATCTCGGAAGTAGACATTGAAGGTGGCAAAGAAAAGTGCCATACCAAAACTAGTGATGATTATTGAGATCCAAATAAGAGGAAGAAGGAGGTAGCTCCATGTCCATCCTGGTAGATCGGTATTCGGTGAGAGCCATTTGCCAACCAAGATAATCGCTATATAAACCGGAATAGTGGGAGCGAATTGGCGCACCGCGGAGATAGCACTAGAGAGTGGAAGTATTGTTCGTGGAAATGCTTGATTGAGTATCAATCTCCCACCCGAAGTGATGGATTGGGCTCCAGCATTGATGCAGTTCTGTGCCAGATAGAAGACGAAAAGTCCGGTCAGGATGTGCGCCAAAGTCACAAAACCATTTGTCTTACCGCCCCGAATGACAGTGACAAGCAAGAAATAGACAAGTGCCAGAAATAATGGATTGAGCACTAACCAGATCGCACCCAGACGCGATCCCAGATATTCGGCTTTTTCGGAATATCGAGCGAGTTCCATTGCGAAAGCGCGCCTTCGCCAAACCTCTTTTATATATGGCCCCAAAGCAGGGAGCTTCGCTTTGTGCGGCTCGAAGACTTGAAGAGGCATTTGGATATTCTGCCATCAAGGTACCCTTCGTAAGTGTCCGTGCACGCGATTCGGAGTTCGCTTCATTGACTAAACCGACAATCATTCTTGCCACCAGCAATGGTGTTGGCATGGGACATCTCGCCCGCGCAACAGCAATCGCTCGGGCACTTGGTGATCGAGCACGACCAATCATCTTCTCGATGGCATCTGGAGTCGCGGAAATTCCTGAATCACTCGATATTCAAGCCGAATATGTTCCGGGACGTGATCGTGGTCTGATGGATCGCCAACTTTGGGATAAATATCTTGCCGAAAGATTAAGAGCCCTTGTGATCGAAACAGGTGCTCATATCGTCACATTCGATGGCGTCGTTCCTTATCCGGGATTCTTTACATTGAAGCGTTGGATGCCTGAGATTTCATTGGTCTGGGTCCGCCGTGGACATTGGCAGAAAAAACCACAGCGATTCGTCCTCGGTCTTCAATCTCGCTTGATGGATTACATCATCGAGCCAGGTGATTACAGCCGTGCTGCAGACACCGGACCGACTTCTCATCGAGATGATGCGGTTCTCTTCGCTCCAGTATCTCTCTATCGTGGACATCTCCAAAAATCACGAAATGAAGCGGCCAAGGCCCTTGGTCTTGATCCGAAAAAACCAACAGTGCTGGTTCAACTTGGCACCGGCGATGTTGATCTCAATGCTCGTCTCACAGCCGCGCTCAGAGGATTGAAGAATTGGAAAGGAGTTCAGATCGTACTGACGAAAAATCCAACTCTTGCAGATGGCCGATCGCTTGTTCCAGAAGGAATGAAGTTCACACTCGTCCAATACTTCCCACTCGCTGATGTACTCGGCGCATTTGATGGCGCAATCGCTGCAGCCGGCTATAACAGCGTCCATGAATTCCTTGCCGCAAAAATTCCAACTCTATTGATAGCCAATAACCGAGGAACTGATAATCAAATGGCACGAGCCAAATGGTGCGCTGAAAACGGTTACTCGCTCTATGCAGACCAGACAAAACTCGACGAAATCGAACGTGAGGCATCAAGACTTGCTAATTCCGAACTTCGCACAGCGCTGAGTTCAAAGTGCGCAGCACTGCCTGATCCATCTGGCGCCAATGAGATTGCCGATGCACTCCTCGCGCTTTCTGAACCATCGGTTGATAACCCGCTTGCTAACAGACTTCTTCATCAACGACTTGCGGCCCAAACCGCTCTGAGTCGTGGCCTGGTCATGACCGTCAAAGTCTCGGCTATGTGGGTCTTGCGAAGATTGGCGCTGCTCTATCGCTCCCTATTCCCGCACGCAAAACCGCTATTCCGACATCAAGATGTCGATGTTGTCTATTCCAAGAGCACATCCGCTCAAGAGTTACGAGAGTTAATCAAATCCCCGAGATTGTTTGAGCATCTCATTGCAGGCTCTACTAGGGATTATGAAACAAAACGCAGGAACATCGTTGCAATGGTGAAGAACTAGTCCCTCAGGCGCTGAGAAACTTCTTCAGCTTTTTCTTTCCTTTGTCTTTGATATGAGGTCCATGTGTGAAAGCCGCTGTAGTGAAATCTAGGTCTAGAAATCGAAGCGCAGTCTCTTTACTTTGATTGAAGTTTGTGCAGAATGCCGAGAGCGACCAGGCGACTCTGAATCCATAATTAAAAATCGAATCTCCAGTAATCAAAGTCCCACTTGGTTGGTGGAGTAGAGAAACGTGTCCCGGCGTGTGGCCAGGGGTATGAATGACCTGCAGACCCCCTGCGATCGGGAGAATTTCGCCATCGCTAACTGTCTTGTGCACTCTGATCGGTGAGAAACCTCCGCTTGGCATGAATCGAAAGAACTTACCTGCGAAGTGCGAGTAGTCCTGCGGTGGATTTATTCCACTTTCTAGGAATTGTTTCTCTTCTACGTGGGCAATCACCTGTGGTGTACCGATGATTTCAATGACTTTGGCTGCCCCTCCGGCGTGATCATCATGAGAATGAGTGAAGACGACTCGTTTGACATCACTCATATCTCGATTGAGAGATTTGATGGCTGCAACGATCTTCTTCGGTGCGTTCTTCAAACCACAATCAACTAAGGTTAAAGACCCATCATCTTCAGAGAAGATATAACTGTTAATCCAATTACTCATTGTGGGAACGGCGAATACTTGGGGCGCAATCTGAACTGCTAATGGAGCCATAACCTGACCGTACACTGCGGTTGTGCCAGGGAAAATAGCGCTTGTTGGGTCTGGCGAATATTTACCAGCAATGACCGAACTGGAAAATCAACTTCTTTCTGAGGGTATCAAGCAGGGGAAAAACCCCCTCTACATCCAGATCCCCACTGCGGCAGGACAAGAGAGCAAGCAAAGAATTCAATATTGGAAGGATCTAGGTAAAGCACAGGCGGATAATCTTGAAGTAGAAGTGCGATTCCTCCCGGTTTTCAATCGCGAGGATGCATTCAATCCAGAGCATGTGTCAATGATTGAAGATGGCGCTCTGATGTACATGTCAGGCGGGGATCCTCATTACCTGGCCCATGTTTTGACCGACACTCCACTTTGGGATGCCATTTATAAGAATTGGTCGAGTGGTGCATCACTAGCCGGGTGCAGTGCGGGGGCAATGGTTCTCAGCAAAGAGATTCCGAATTTTCGATTCTTAAAGCGCGAACCAACAACTGGTCTTAATCTCCTGCCCTCAATTCGAGTTATTCCGCACTTTGACAAGTTCTTCCGTTGGATTCCAGATTCGGCAGCAAAAGTTCTTATGCAGGCGCCCGAGGACACAGTCTTAGTCGGCATCGATGAAATGACTGCGCTCGTGCAATCCTCAACCGAGAATGAGTGGTCTGTTTTCGGCCGATCCGCAGTCCATATTCTTCAAGGTTCACCAACACAGCAACTACGCCAAGGAGAGAAGATCGTTATCCCTTGATTTCGAAATGTGATGAATCACGAACCAACAATCTTTACCGATGGAGCCCCCCGTCAGGATTGAACTGACGACCTTCCGCTTACAAGGCGGATGCTCTACCACTGAGCTAGGGAGGCGTGAGACAAGCGCCAATTATGGCAGGAGTAATTGACTGCTTCGCACAGTAGATTTACCGCTGATGTCAGCGCCCATATGGATGAGCCCGGAAACTACGTCGGTCAATCGTTTGCCGATGCTCAATATTCCGCATCTGATGTCGGTGTCACTTGATGGCGAATGGAACTTTCAACTTCTCGATCGACCGGACCAAGAACCAAACAAACATTGGAAGACTATTCCGGTTCCTGGCTTATGGACGATGATCGATGGAAAACAACCTTTCGGTGATAAACCGATCTACACCAATACCCAAATGCCTTGGGATCAGCTACCACCAACTGTTCCCCAGGATAACCCGACTGGAATCTATGAACGTGAATTCTCACTTCCTTCGTCCTGGCGAAACAAGCGAGTCGTACTTCATCTAGGCGGATTCGAATCTGTTGCAATTGTCAACATCAATGGCGAAGAAGTAGGTGCGGGAAAAGATTCCCATCTCGCATCCGAATTTGACATCACCGATTTCGTTATCGATGGCTCAAACAGAATTCGAATCAAAGTCATCAAATGGTCGGATTCCACCTTCATCGAAGATCAGGATCAATGGTGGCACGGTGGTATTTCACGATCAGTTCGCCTCTATGCAACTGAGAAAGTCTTTATTGAACGGCTCTACGCAAACCCAGGCCTTCAAGCAGACAACAAAACGGGAACACTTCACGTTCGTGCCCAAATTGCATCTATAAACGAAGTTTCACTGCTCAATCACAAACTTCGCGTTAAAGTAATTGGAATTAAGAACGCGGTTCACGCCGCTCCGATCATCGCCAAGAAAAGTCCGAATTGGACTGAACGCACTGCGGAACAGCAGCGAGTCAACGATGGAAGATTCCTGGGCCACTTTTGGGATGGCAAGGTCGCTCCATCCGATGCCCAAGGCCTCGAAGATCTCAGAGCGATCATTCCCGGACCACTTGAATTCACCATCAAAGTTCCTGGTGTGAAGCCCTGGTCGGCCGAATCGCCCACGCTCTATGAGGTCGAAGTCGAGTTGATTGATCCAACCGGTCAAGTCATCGAAATCACCCAACTCAAAGTTGGATTCCGCAGAGTTGAGGTCAAAGGCATCGATTTCCTGGTCAATGGCCAACCCATCATCTTCTATGGAATCAATCGCCATGATTTCAATCGTCAAAGTGGTCGAGTTCTCACAAGAGATTTGCTGAGGCAGGATCTGCTTGAACTCAAACGGTGGAATTTCAATGCCGTGCGAACTTCTCACTACCCCAACGACCCGGCCTTCCTAGAACTCTGTGATGAGTTGGGTTTTTATGTTGTTGGTGAGGCAAATATCGAGTCACACGCTTTTTATGAAACGCTCTGTGAAGATCAGCGCTATCTCAACGCTTGGGTAGATCGAGTCGCACGAATGATGCAACGGGATATTCATCATCCATCCGTGGTGATGTGGTCACTGGGCAATGAATCTGGTGCCGGAATGAATCATCGCGCGGCTGCTGCGTATGCCCGAGCATTCGATTCGAGTCGTCCACTTCACTATGAAGGTGCAATCAATCGAAACTGGATAACTAATCACGACCTCACCGACATCATCTGCCCGATGTACCCAGCAATCACGTCGATCATTGAGTATGCAAAATCCAAGAAAGCTGATCGTCCGTTGATCATGTGCGAGTACTCCCATGCGATGGGAAATAGCAACGGAACGCTTGCAGAATATTGGGATGCCATCCATTCACTTCGCGGACTTCAAGGTGGATTTATCTGGGAGATGTGGGATCACGGACTCGATCAAACCTTGGAAGATGGAACGGTTCGCTCTGCATATGGCGGCGATTACGGAGAAATCAAGCACGATGGAAACTTTGTCTGTGACGGAATTTTCTTTCCAGACCGATCTCCCAAGCCAGCGCTCCATGAATTCAAGTATCTCGCTGCACCGGTTGTCATTACGTCAAAGAATCCGAAGAGTGGGAAGTTTCAGATTTTCAATAAACAGTTCTTCCGTGACATTCGCGATTACAAATTGCGTTATGAAGTAACCTGCAACGGAAAGATCCTGCATACCGGGGATGTGAAGATTCCCGCAGTAAAGGCGAGGAAATCGGCATCTTTTTCTATTCCCGTAGCGGCACTGAAGTCCAACAACTCCTTCGGTGAGAGATTTGTGAACTTCTCGATGACCTTGGCTCTCAGCACTCCTTGGGCACATCCGGGTCATGAAGTGGCATGGGCCCAATTCCCACTTCCCTCAAAACCACTTCCCAAACCGAAAGTTGTCTCGACCAAGCAACGTTTTGTAAATGATCAAGGATCCATTGTTCTGCCATTTAGCGAGGTTGCACCGCGTCTGACACTGTGGCGCGCTCCAAACGACAACGATCACATCGGGCATATTGAAGATAAGTGGAAAGCGTGGGGGTTACGCGATTTGAAGCGCGCCTCGGTTCAGGTCAAACACAGTGCCACTCGTTCGACCATCACCAGTGTTTGGAAAACCGGCTCAGGCATTCCCATCAAGCATCTTCAGTTTGTTGATTCTGTCACCGATGGATTGCGCATTACAGAGAAAGTAATACTTCCAAAAGTCCTCAACGATGTCGCTCGGGTCGGAATCAATTTCGAACTCAATGGCGAACTTGACCAGTACTCCTACTTTGGTGCAGGTCCACAGGAGACTGTGCCGGACCGAAAGATCGGAAAGGTTCATCGGTGGAGTTCTACGGTCGCCGAATTGCCAACTCATTACATCAGGCCTCAAGAGAATGGAAGTAGATCAGCAGTTCGATGGTTCTCATTATCGAATCGCACAAACCATGGTCTTTATTTCCAACTTGATAAGCCTGCGCTAGTGACAGTGACCCCTTATCGCTCTACCGATTTGGCAGACGCAACGCACAACGTCTTTGTGCGACCATCGGGAAATACGGTGGTCACTATCGATGTCGCGCACCGCGGAGTTGGAACGGCATCCTGCGGCCCAGATACCATTTCGAAATACATCATCAAGCCAGGTACTTACACCTGGAGCTGGAGCGTGATTACCTTCTAGTCTCTAGCGTGGCCAAGTGATGGGCACTGGGTATTTCGGACTTCTTCCATCTCCAGATGAGCGACCTCGTGCGCGCCTGATGACCCACGGAACCGCAAAGTCTCTAACCCATTTTGCATCTTCACGGATCTGTTGGCTTCGATCTTTTGGCGGCGCGGGCGGAAGTGGCTTGTTCCAATCCTGATCGTGAGGAAGATTAAAACGAGCGAGAACGGCTTGAGCAACGCGGCGATGTCCCTCAGCATTGAGATGAAGTCGATCAGCATCGATGAAACGTTGATCGCGCCAGAAGTCATGGCCATTAGGATCAAAGAGCATGGCATTGATCTGGGAAGCTCGCTTGCGAACGTTGGCGTTGAAAATTTCGAATCGCTCTTTCCACATCAACGCACGCTTGCTTTTCTGGCCAGTATCTTCCAGAACACAGAAAAGCATGAGAGTCGCACCAGTTCTCATCAGCTGTTCAAGACCTCTGTTGTAAGTATCGATCGTTTTTGTGGGATCGTAATTCCATCGAATCACATCGTTTGCACCTGCGTGATAGGAAACTAAGGTCGATGAACCTTCAATAAACGGCGTCGCAACTGGAATCTGCTCTTCAAGTACTTGGCCGACCAGTTTTCCACGGACTGCAAGATTTGCATAAGTAAAACCTTCCCAATGACGAGCCATCACATCTGCGACTCGATCGGCCCATCCTCGATAATTTCCTGCCACGATCTCATCCGACATTCCCTCGGTCATAGAGTCGCCAAGTGCGATAAATCTCTTATAGGACATGTCGTTTCCGGTCGATGGTGTACAGCGAAATTGAGACGGCAACGCTCGCGTTGAGTGATTCAACGACATTGCTCATAGGAATCTTGACTAAGAGATCGCATTTCTCTCGTACTAAGCGAGAAAGTCCGCGACCTTCGCTGCCCACAATCAGATACAGAGGTTGGTCTGCAATCTCCATCTCTTCAACGGAAGTGTCAGCATCTCCATCGAGCCCGACGATAAAACAGCCATATTCCTTGGCATCTTCAATAGAACGGACCAGATTCGTAACTTGTGCGATCGGCAGACGGGCAGCAGCACCAGCAGAGGCTTTCCAAGCCGAAGCTGTGAGTGGAGCGTTGCGACGTTCTGGGATCAACAAGCCATCCGCGCTAAATGCAGCAGCGCTTCGAGTGATGGCTCCGATATTTCTTGGATCTGTAACGCCATCAACGGCGATGAAAAGTGCTGGCTCTTTTGCACGGGCGAAAATCTCTTTCTGGGATGAATATTGGAAAGGTTTTACAACAAGTGCGACGCCTTGGTGATTTGCAATTCCTGTCATCGACTCAATCTGGCGACGTTCCACTTCGCGGATACTCAATCCCATCTTCTGGGAGAGACGGACGCTTTCTTCCAGGCGTTCATCGATATCGACACCTGTCGCGACCAACAACTCTTTAGCTGGAATTCCTGCTCGAAGCGCTTCTACAACTGCATTACGTCCAGCAACGGTATCGATATGTTCTTTTGGATTCTTACGGTAATCACGTTTGAAATCCCTACGCTTCGAATCGATGCGTCTCCGTTCGGTCCGACGTTGATCAGGTCTGCGCGAATCCGATCGGCGATCATCGGTGCGCCGTGAATCAGGCCGTCGTG
>CAZGMF010000002.1:7449-24310 GCA_964526795.1 uncultured Clavibacter sp. | reverse complement strand
CTGATCGCATCTGCCGCAGCGAAATCTTTTCGGTTTCGAGCCGCTTCCCTCTGTTCAAGGAGGAGGGCAATCAAACCATCCATCGCCTGATCTGATCGCTTTTCGCTGCCTGCGAATACCGGATCGAATGGATCACAACCCAAGATCTCTAGGGTGCCACGTACATCAGCAGCGGCTGATGCCACAACCTTCGTGTCATTCGCGCTGATCGCTGAGTTTCCTTGCTTCAACCATTCTGAGACCAAAGCCAGAACTTGTGGAACTGCAAGATCATCATCCATCAATGCAGCAAATTGGGGCGAAATTTTCTTTTCCGGCACTGCGCCAATCAATTCTTTGGCACGATGGAGGAAACTTTCGATTCGTCTGAATGCTGTAGCCGATTCCTCTAGAGCGTCAAAGGAGAACTCCAACATGGATCGATAATGCGCACTACCCAAGTACCATCGCAATTCAATGCCACGAAACTTCTTCAATATTTCTCTGACCTGTAGAGCGTTACCAAGAGACTTGCTCATCTTTTCACCCGATGTCGTCACCCAGGCGTTATGCATCCACGTCCGAGCAAAGCCATAACCCGCTGCTTCGGATTGGGCAATCTCGTTCTCATGATGCGGAAAGATCAGATCCAAGCCGCCACCATGAATATCAAAATCAGCGCCGAGATAGGCATGGGCCATCGCTGAGCATTCCAAATGCCAGCCTGGGCGTCCCGGTCCCCATGGAGTCGGCCAGGATGGTTCGCCGGGTTTCGAACCTTTCCAGAGCGCAAAATCACGCGGATCTCGCTTTGATGATTCATCTGCATCTCCTGCTGGCTGCAGATCATCAAGTTTCTGATTGGAGAGTGTGAGGTATCGCTTCAACTTTCGAACTTCAAGATAGACATCACCATTTCCTGGTGCATATGCAGAACCGTTGGCAATCAGTTTCTCCATCAACTCCACCATCTGTGTGATGTGGCCGGTCGCGCGAGGTTCGTAGGTCGGTGGCAATACATTGAGGGCTTCATACGCTGCTGCGAAGGCACGCTCATATTTCATAGCAAGAGCCCACCACGACATTCCTTCGTGAGCTGCCCGATGCAGAATTTTGTCGTCGATATCTGTGATGTTGCGAATAAAAGTGACCTCATATCCGCTTGCTATGAGCCATCGCCGCAAGATGTCGAAGTTGATTCCACTTCGCACGTGGCCGATATGTGGTTCATTCTGCACGGTTGCACCGCAGACGTAAATCGATACTTCACCGCTTCGAAGCGGTTTGAATTCGCTGACTTTGCGGTCAGCGGTGTTGTAAAGAGTAAGTGCGCTCATTGCTATCTATTTCCAACACTCTTTGCCAGCAGAGCGCTCGCAATTGCAGAAATACCTTTTCCTTCACCGGTAAAACCAAGTCCATCAGTAGATGTCGCACTGACAGATACTGGAGCGCCACCAAGGCTCTTCGACAGTGCTTTGATTGCCTCGTTTCGTCGCGGCCCGATCTTGGGTCGATTAGAAACGATTTGGACAGATACATTCACGATTGAATATCCCGCGGCAGTAATTCTCTCTAGCGTTTCTCCTAAGAGTTGGGTACCTGAAGCGCCAGCATATTTTGGATCGGCAGTGCCAAAGTTTGAACCCAAATCACCGAGTTCTGCGGCAGAAAGAAGTGCGTCGCAGATTGCATGAGCGGCAACATCACCATCCGAATGTCCATCGACACCAACTTCACCCGGCCAATTCAACGTCGCAAGCCATAACTTTCGATTCGGATCAGAGGAGAAAGCATGCGCATCTGTGCCGATACCTACTCGAAGATCGCGAGAGGTTGGATGGAGGTGAGTAAGTGCGATCGCGACATCTTCTGGATTGGTGATTTTCATTGCGCGGGCTTCGCCTGGAATCGTCGTTACTGGAATTCCAATCGCTTCGACGAGGGCGGCATCATCAGTAGCGTCATCGCTTGCTTCATGAGCCCGTCGCAACACTGAAGTAGAGAAACCTTGTGGGGTCTGCACCAATCTCAATCTGCTTCGTTCGGGGGTAGAGCGAACAACTCCGGAGTTATCGACTTCTTTCACAGTATCGACAACCTCAAGTGCTGGAACCACAGCTTCGGCCCCGGAATTCAGCGCCGCAAGGACTCTGCTTGCTAAATCACTTGATGCAAGCCCTCGTGCCGCGTCATGAATCAAAACTTTCTCAACGCTAGGGGAGAGTGATTGAAGAGCCAGCCTGACTGAGTCGCTGCGCAAGACTCCGCCGGTGATGACTTTCGCACTGTCGCCAACAATCGCCCGAAATTGGGCCTCGAAACCTTCCGGTGCAGTGATGACAATCTCGTCAACGACTTTCGAGAGTGATGTGAATGCGCGCTCAACGAGAGTTATCCCCTCAATTTGTAATAAGGCTTTTGGAACTGATGCGCCAAGTCGATGTCCGAGTCCGGCGCCGGCAATGATGGCAGCAGACTTTGGTGGTTGGCTCATAAGACGAGCCGACTAGGAGGCGAGCACCTCGTCGAGAATCGATTCTGCTTTTGCCTCATCGGTGTTCTCAGCAAGAGCAAGTTCGGAGATCAAAATTGCGCGAGCTTTTGCAAGCATTCGCTTCTCACCAGCAGAGAGTCCACGATCAAGATCGCGGCGATAGAGATCGCGAACGACTTCAGCGACTTTGATGACATCTCCTGATGCAAGTTTCTCAAGATTTGCTTTGTAGCGACGTGACCAGTTTGTCGGCTCTTCTGTATAAGGCTGACGAAGGACACCAAAGACGCGCTCAAGTCCATTTGAATCAACGACATCGCGAACGCCAACCAAATCAACGTTCTCTGCCGGGACTCTTACAGTCAGATCGCCTTGTGCGACCTTGAGGACTAAGTAGATCTTTTCTTCGCCTTTGATGGTCCGGGTCTCAATTGCTTCGATGAGAGCCGCTCCGTGGTGGGGATATACAACGGTTTCGCCGACCTTGAATGACATTGAGTTGATTGCCTTTCGCTAGAGGGAGATTTTATCAGAGGCATCACACTTTCGAAAATCGCTGAAGTGAGCGTATGACGCTGCTTTTCTGCCATTATTCGCCAATGATTTCGCGCCGCCTACTTGTCGCACTTGCTTGCGCTTCATTGCTCTTGACAAGTTGCGCTGCAGGTGGTCAAGCCCCGACCAGAAATATCAAGCAGGTCACAGATGGCGTCGATAAAGATGCAGGCGAGTTGAAGATCAGAAATCTCCTCGTCGTTGCCCTTCCCGGTGGCTCAGCAACTCTGGTTGCTTACATCGTCAATCAAGGTGAAGCACCCGATCAGATCGCGGGAATAACGATTAATGGCCAGAAAGCCGATCTCACTACCTCCGCGCCGTTGATGACAAATAAGCCGATGATCTTCGAAGGTGAAGCTGCGAATGCCAAAGCAAAAGTTGCAGCACTCGGCGCCGTCGCGGGCGCTCGCGTTCCTGTCGTTGTCTATTTTGCTAACGCTGGAAAAGTAGAACTCGACGCACTGGTCGTCGACAATACCGGGATCTACAGCTCCATCTTGTAACCCAGACCTCGAACAGTCTGGATGATCTTCGGGTCGGCGGGATCTGATTCGATCTTTGCTCTCAATCTTTTGATATGAACATCGAGTGTCTTAGTATCTCCCACATAATCGCTTCCCCACACGCGATCGATGAGTTGCATTCGTGTCAAAACTCGGCCTGCGTTGCGCATCAAGAACTCAAGTAATTCGAATTCTTTGAGCGGTAGCGAGGTAAGTTTTCCATTGATGGCGACCTGATGCCGATCGATGTCCATTCTGATCGAGCCGACGACAAGAACACCGCTTTCTGTTGAAGAGGTCGTTCCATTGTTGCGACGCAAAACGGCACGAATTCGGGCAGTGAGTTCTCGCGAGGAATAAGGCTTAGTTACATAATCATCAGCACCAAGTTCTAGGCCAACTACTTTGTCTACCTCCGTGTCTTTTGCTGTGAGCATGATGATTGGGATAGCGGATTTATTTCGAATGTGTTTGCAGACCTCAATTCCGGAGATTTCAGGAATCATGAGGTCAAGTAAGACAAGGTCAATTCCGCCTTGTTCAAACTTCTGAATCGCCTCTGATCCTGTGGCGGCCGTGACCACTCCGAACCCTTCTTTACCAAGTAAGAACTCCAGAGCCTCAGAGAATGAGCTTTCGTCTTCAACGACGAGAATCTTGGTCATCCTGCAATCTCCTCTTCATTCGAAATCTCATCGCTGCCCAGAAACACAGGAAGTCGAAGAGCAAATGTGCTTCCGACGCCTTGCTTACTCCACACCGTAACTTCCCCGCCGTGATTCTTGGCGACATGTTTCACTATGGAAAGTCCGAGGCCAGTGCCACCGGTCTCACGAGATCGAGCCGGATCGACTCTGTAGAACCTTTCAAAAATTCGTTCGAGTTCTCCTTCGGCTATTCCAATTCCTTGATCTGCAACTTTGATTTCAATAACGCCATCAGTAACGTTTGTGCTCACTGAAACCTTAGTCTGTTCCGAAGAATAATTGATTGCATTCTCAATCAGATTGTGCACCGCCATTATTAGTTGATCTCTGTCTCCGATGACGATGGCCGAACTGTTATTGGCATAATTCACTTCAATCCTTCGTGATTCCGCGTTTGCCTGACTCTGCGAGATTGCGATCTGAACAACCTCGTCTATCTCTACTTCGTAGGCGGCGGTCAATGGATCTTGACTTTGCAATCGTGATAGATCAATAATCTCCTTGACAAGGTCGCTTAGACGACGTGCCTCCCCTTGCATCTTTGCTGCAAATTTCGCAACTTCCTCGGGATTTTCTTTAGCCCCCATCACAGCTTCACTAAGAAGCATCAATGCGCCGATGGGCGTTTTGAGTTCATGAGAAATATTGGCCACAAAGTCTCTCCGTACTGCATCAATTCGTTGTTGTTCACTCTCGTCATTGATGTAGACAAGAATCGCACCAGTGTTGAGAAGAGGGGCGGCCGTCACGTGAAGATCGCGTTTCCCTTCACCAATGGGACCTCGCGGAATTTCAACATCACCACGATGAAGTTGATTAGTGCGCCGCACCAATCTCACAAGCGCCAGCAGTTCTTCGCTTTCTAGTCGTCCTTCGCGAACGATGCCAAGTGATGAGATTCCCGGTGAAGCAAATGTGACGATTTCTCCGGGCAGAACAATTAATGACTCATCCTCGTTGGCGAGCAGGGCGCTTTGAAGAGCTTCCGTGATCTCTTCTGAAAGGCTGATTCCTGAGTCGATTTCGTCTTCTCTGCCTTTTCGCCACATTCCCACTCACACATCGTACGGAATTGGCACATCGGACGGATAAGGCTCAATTCTTCAGATTCTGAACGAAAGGAGAGTCGTTCATTGTTCACTTCTGTGTAAACGCCCGTTCATACAAGTTGTGACAGTGAATGGGGCTAGCGACTAAATTAGGGGCATGGGTTGGCTTCGTTCAGCGTTCCAAGATGAACTCGATGGTGTCACAAACACCCTGGTAGATCTCTCAAACCTTGTCACTGACGCGATTGAAAAAGCGACTCACTCACTATTGACCGCAAACCTTGACGAGGCGCAACAAGTCATCGATGCTGACGACAAAATTGATGGCACGCAGCATGACCTTGATGCTCGAATCATTGACATTATCGCTCGACAACAACCGGTGGCATCTGACCTTCGCGCTCTCGTAACCGCGCTTCGGATGTCCGCAGATCTGGAACGTATGGGGGATATGGCTCATCACGTTGCAAAGATCGCACGTCTCCGACATCCTCAAGGTGCAATCCCCTCAGAATTGCTTCTGACGGTGGAAGAGATGGGGAAAGTTGCTGCGACGATTTCTCGAAAGACCGGTGAAGTTATCTCATCTCGCGATATTGACAAGGCTGTTGAGTTGGAAAAAGACGATGACGAGATGGACAAATTGCATCGAAAACTCTTCCAAACCCTACTAAGTGAAGGCTGGCCACATGGTATTGAGACGGCCATTGACGTTACTTTGATAGGTCGCTATTACGAGCGGTACGCAGATCACGCAGTTTCTGTTGCGCGGCGCGTCTACTTCCTCGTTACAGGAAAATTCCTCAACGACTTCTAGTTTTAAACTTTCTAAGATTTCCCTTGGTTGGCAACTGCACTAATTGCACTCGCTGCTGCATCAGGATCAAGATATTCACCTGCTCCTAAAGGTTTCATTGAATTATCTAGTTGGTACAACAATGGGATGCCAGTCGGAATATTCAGCTCAGCTATGTCAGAGTCGGATATTCCATCTAAGTGCTTAACAAGGGCACGTAAAGAATTCCCATGAGCAGCAACAAGAACTGTTGAACCTGCCTGGAGGTCGGGGATGATCGAACCTTCCCAATAAGGCAGCATCCGATGAACGACATCCTTCAGACATTCCGTACGTGGCATCTGACTTCCGAGATCCTGATATCGCGCATCTTGTGCTTGAGAAAACGGGTCTGAATCATCGATAGGAGGTGGTGGCACATCAAATGAACGCCGCCAAAGTTTGAATTGGGCCTCGCCGTATTGTTCGAGGGTCGCCTTCTTGTCTTTGCCTTGGAGCGCCCCATAGTGACGTTCATTCAAGCGCCAAGAGCGTTTAACCGGGATCCAATGTCGATCACATGTATCTAGTGCAATCTGAGCGGTATGAATTGCTCGTCGAAGTAAGGATGTATGAAGGACGTCAGGATTTAGCCCGCGGGATTTCAAGAGAAGACCGGCACTTAGAGCCTCTGCTTGACCTTTCTCCGAAAGTCGAACGTCGACCCACCCCGTAAATAGGTTCTTGGCATTCCACTCACTTTCGCCATGCCGAAGCAAAATCAAAGTGTGTGACATATCCCGATCCTAAATAAGAACACTTACTAAACCAAATGCTCGAATGCCTCGAGATTGGCCAATGATTCACCGCGCGAGACTCGCCACGCCCATTCGCGGCGGATTGCCGAAGAGAAACCAAGTTCGAGTAGCGGATTGAAGGATGAATCTGAGTACTGCAGGACTGCGCCAATAACCCGGTCAAGTTCTTGTTCGGTGACTGAACTAAATGGCAATCTGCCGACTAAGTAGATATCTCCGAGTTCATTGAGAGCAAAAGCAACGCAATACAGGGAGGCATTTTTCTTCAGTAACCATTCGTGGACTGCGTCTTGATTCTCATCAGGTTTTCGTATCACAAATGCGTTGATGCTTACGGAGTGATCACCGACAACGAGAGCACAATGCGTTTGAAGTTTCTTCTCGCCAGGAAGGGTGAGGAAAAAAGTGCTGGAAGAGTTGCGCTCGTGATCAATGTCGTGGGATTGGAGAAACTCCTCGATTGTGGCCGCTGCCATCGCACGTGTTGACATGAAAACTTTCTCTTTACTGAGCGAGATTGAGTTCGGCTGTTTTTCCGCGCGAGAGTACGTTGTCGTAGACATCGAGCATTCCTCGAGCAGTAACGTCCCAGCCGAAGTGTGAGGCGTGTTCTACAGCGCCCATCGAGAGCAAGATTCTGCGCTGCGGATTAAGCAGAAGTCGCAAGATCGTGGCTGACCAAGCGCGCGGATCATGGCCATCGACAAGTGATCCGGAGATTCCATCTGCGACTGCGGTGCGAAGGCCGCCAACAGCGGTCGCAACCACCGGCGTGCCACAGGCTTGGGCTTCTAGTGCAACAAGTCCGAAAGATTCTGAATAAGAAGGGACACAAACCAAGTCCGCAGCGCGATACCAATCCGCGAGTTGATCATGGGGCACTGGTGGAATGAATTCGACGATGTCGCTAACACCAAGAAACTTAGCGAGCGCTTTCAATCGATCTGGTTCGCTCGAACCACTTCCCGATGCGCCACCCATAATGACGGCACGAAGCGTGGCGCGGATGGAAGGCGTATGTCGAACCATTTCTGCAACAGCACGAATTAAAACTTCTGGTCCTTTATGGGGCTGGATTCGACCAACAAAGAGCAACATCAAGGTCTCATCGCGATACCCGATCTTGCGACGAGAAACTTTCTTTCCGCCATTGACCTTGTAAGTAGACAGGTCGACGCCCGGCGGAACGACAAAGACATTGTCAGGGCATGCGTCATAGAGAGATACCAAGCTGGCAGCCTCTGATGCCGTGTTTGCAATCAGCGCCGATGATGCTTGGACAACTTGTTCTTCACCAATAGCTCGCGAGTTCGGTTCGGGCTGCTCCCCTTCGGCAAGTGAGAGATTCTTTACTTTTGCCATCGTATGCATGGTGTGGACGAGTGGAATTCCCAGCCGATCTGAGATCAGCCAGCCGAGTTGTCCTGAGATCCAATAGTGCGAATGAATCAGGTCATAGTGGCCAACAGGAAGTTTGACTTCTTGGCGCATGAATGATGACATAAAAGCACAGATTTGAGATGGCATCTCATCTTTTGTGATTCCATCAAAGGGGCCGGCCTCAAGGTGACGAACTGTCACGCCAGGGGCAATATCAACCTTCTCGGGCAGGTTAGCTCTGTTAGCTCGAGTGAAGATATCTACTTCGACACCAGCTGCTGCGATTCGCTTGGCACTCTCCACTACATACACATTCATTCCGCCAGCATCACCCGTACCTGCTTGATCAAGAGGTGATGTATGCAGCATCAACGATGCGATGCGTGATGCTCTTTTAGACATGATGGATGATTCTACTCGCGCGAATGTCACCGACAACACGGCTATCTCCGTACACCTTCTCGTGCTCCAATTCCACCTTCACTTCAAGTCTGGCAAGTGATGCAGCAGCAAGAACAGATGCGCCGCGCTGCGAGCCATCGCTCATCTTCCACACAACTGTCGAGCCATCACGAAGTGACATCACCATCACACCTTCTGCACCATCTTTGACAAAAAGGCCCTCGACTTTTTCCATCAGGACTGTTGGTAATCGACCAGCACCTGATACGAAATAGGGATTCGTCCGACAAGCGTTTACCACTTCTTGATGCACAGGATCATCGGAAAGAGTGAGATGTCGAATGGCTTTTGCTAATGCTCGCAGCGAGATTGCAAATAGTGGCGCTCCACAACCATCTACTCCAACTTTTGTTATGGGCTCGCCGGAAAGTAATTCGAATTCATCTCTGATCGCGCGTTGTAAAGGATGGTGAGGATTTTTGTAGGTTTCTAGATCCCATGAGTTCTTTACACACGTGGCCACCATTCCAGAGTGTTTCCCACTGCAGTTAGCAGCTAAAGACGTGGCCGGTTTCTCTCCCCAAGCAAAGCGCTCTGCTGTTCCTAGTGGGCGATCTGCCGTGTTCTTCAGCGCTGATTCATCCAAGCCAGCACCTTGAAGGATCGAGCGAATGACCGTCAGATGGCGCTCACTTCCCGCGTGGCTTGCGCATACGACAGCAAGTTGTTCCCCATTGAGTTGAAGTCCAGAGCGGACCATCGCTGATGCTTGCAGTGATTTCACCGCTGATCTGGGAAAGATAAGGTGATCGAGATCGCCAATCTCCAGAACAGATCTTCCTGAACTATCAAGAATGAGCAGGTGTCCAGAGTGGATTGACTCGACCATCTCGCTACGAACGACTTCGAGAAGTACTTCTCCTTGATTCATATATTGCTATGAAAAGTTATTGAACTCGGGGCAAGGTCGACCAAATATGGGCCTGCAACTTCTGACCACCATAAGCCATGTCGTAGGCGAAGAAGAGTTCCCCATCCACAAGTCCATAGAGGCGCTGTCCCTCTTCGATGACTTTGGCGGTGGGTGCAGCGTAGGCATGATCCATCGCAAGTTGAATCTTCGGCCCTTCAAATCTGCCAACCCAACCTTCGGAGATCCCAGTGCTATGCGCAAGAATCACTTCAAGTTGATTATTCGGTTTGATGCGCCAGAAACCAGTTTCAGATGCAGCAGTTTTCACTATCTCGTTGTTGTCATCGATAATCCATGAGCGAGAGAAATAAGTGAGAAATGGTCGTCCATCATGGCCAAAGGTGACTTCCTGTGCGAATTGAAAAGATTCACTTCCTGGATAATCGCCATGGCCTTTTCCGCGCCACGTTCCGATCATCCAAGCAAGAGGGTTGAGATCTGGATGAAGTCCTTCTGGAATCTGAAATGCCATGTTCACTGACCTCGCTTCATCTTCCGCCATTGTCTCGCGGAATATCCGATCAAAACCAGCCCAAAAATCAAGGCAGAAATAATCAGGAGCACAGAAGTGAATATCTCAAACATCGTCACTCAACCGGAACGAGAATCTCTTGAGTAGCTGGAATTCCACCCGCTAAGAGTGATGCTTCTGCCGGGGTCATTCGCTTGATGATGCCCAACGCAATCGGACCTAGTTCAAAATGTCGAGCAACGGACCCGACAAAGCCAACATCTTTTCCTTCATAGGTGATGAGATCACCATGATGAGGGAGATCGACATTGCTGCCATCAAGATGGAGAAGGACTAGACGTCGCGGCGGATGTCCGAGGTTGAATACTTTTGCAACCGTTTCTTGCCCGCGATAGCAACCTTTATTCATATGAACCGACTTGTTCAATACACCGATTTCATTGGGGATAGTTTTGTGGTCAGTATCGAGGTTAAAACGTGCTCGTCCGCTTGCAATACGTTCGGCCTCCAACGCCCACATCCCGACCTGTGAATTTGAATGAGAGAACGCTGAGGTTGTGGCCACAAGTTCTGTTCGTGGCACAAGTGCATATGGCCCGCCAAGAAGGTCGGTCTTTCCTGGGGCTTTAAGAATTGCATATTCCTTGCTGAGATCTATGACATCGAGCTTGAGCATGAACTTCATCTTCGTTAGATACTGCATCAGACTCGGCGCGAATTCCGAATCTAGATGGAGGAATGTGGTCGCGCCATCATCGACGAGAAAGAATTGGAATTCGATATGTCCCTGTGGATCCAGGATCAATGCCTCTTTCCACTCGCCGGCGACAAGTTTTTCTAGATGCTGCGTTGTCAGTGAGTGGAGCCAACTCAGACGATCTTCACCGCTGATGCCAAGAACGGCACGGTGCGAGAGGTCTGCCCAAGCTTTTCCATCTGCCAGGGCACGCTGTTCTCGCGCTACTTCGCCAAAGTGCCAAATCGCACCTTTATCGAGACCAGACTCGACGAGGACTGCTGTCATTTCTTCGCTTGGCAGTTGGAACAAGTTCCGTAGATTGCAAAGTGCGTTACATCGGTCTTAAAGCCATATTCATCGACAAGGGTGTTGACAAACGATGATGCCGTTTCTATCGGCGCATCACCGACTGAATCACAGGATCCACAAACAAGATGGAGATGGGTTAACTCTTCTGCGGCGTGATACGTCGCTCCACCATGTCCCAGATGAGCGTGCTGAACTAGTCCAACATTCTCCAGCGTTTCAAGGTTGCGATAGACCGTGGAGAGATTGATTCCTGGATGTGTCTTCTTTACTCGCTCTGCCACCTCTTCTGGCGTGGCATGGCCAAGTTCACGTACCGCTTTCAGTACTAGTTCGCGTTGCGGAGTAAGGCGTAGGCCCTTATCGCGTAATTCATGTTTGGAATGTTCTGCCACAAGGAGAGTCTAAAGGCTCGGAAGATTGTATGAATCCTCACGAGTCCTGCGAGCAGAGAGCGCTGAGCGTAAGCGAAGAATCATCAGATACATCTCGCAACCGAGGCAGAAATTGAACGCCGCATTCAAGAACGCTGCCGCCAATGCAAAACCGATGACCACAGTAGCTCCACCACTAGCTCCGAAAAATACCAATGCTAAAGCGGACAATGTAAAGAGAGATCCGATTACTTGAGCGAATTGGGGTGGTCGGACATCTTCTGTGGGGATATCTCCGCGAAGTCTTGGCTTTACAAATTTCCGGTAGATCCACGCATAAGGTGTTGCCTGCGGAGACTTAAATGCACCAAGTGCGAAGACGCTGAGTTGCCAGATCAATAACGGCCAAGATTCAAGAGCAAGTGCTGCAGTCAAAATGATCGTTGTAATAATCGCTCCAAAACGTGGGCCGCGGGCGTCGATAAGTTCGGTTGAATCGGTGACTTTAAATGAGAGGACTGAAGTGATTGTCATGTCGGCAGGATAAATAGGAGATTGGAATAATGCGAGTTGCGAATATCTTGCAATTAGGAGATGTTCGCCAGAACTTTCACAATCTCAGCACGTTTCGGCGCTCCAACTGCTCTTCCAATCTCTCTTCCACTTTTGTCTAGAACCAAGGTCGTTGGCGTTGAACGAATATCGAGACGGCGAACCAGATCGAGATTCTTCTCGGCATCGATGTCAATATGTTTCACATCATTGAGATCTGCAGTGATATCCGTTAGTAGTGCGCGCGTTGCTCGGCAGGGTGTACAGAATGCAGATGAGAATTGAAGAAAGGTCGCTCGTGATCCAAGTTGATCACCGAGATCATTGCTGGTGAGAACGTTTCTTGAATCTTGATTGGCGCTGTTATGCGGCTTTGTTTCCTTCATCCGGCCTCGAGAACGCTGATACCAAATCCCATAAGCGGTCGCGAGCGCGAAGATGATGAGGATTGGAACGGAGTTATGCACGCGAGTATCCTTTCGAGCCTTATGGCGCGGATATTGTTGCTGACAAATGCTCATGGCGCGAGCGCAGAAGTTCTACCTGCACTTGGCTTGCTTCAGCATCAAACTCGCATCTTGCCTGCGATTGGATCAGTACTCGTCGATATTCCCGAAGTTGATTGTGTCTTTCTCGATGCGCGACGCGATCTGCCTGCTGCCAAATCCTTGATGAAATTGATTGCGGCGATGGGTGCGGGTTGCCCCGTGGTTCTCATCGCAACAGAAGGCGGACTTTCCGCAGTGAATGCGGATTGGGGGGCTGACGATGTCATCTTGGATACGGCCGGCCCAGCCGAAGTCGAAGCGCGAATCCGGATCTCTATCGGGAAATTGAATGCTCAGCGACAGTCGTCAGATCCAACTTCCGGTGAGATTAAAAGTGGCGAAGTGGTTATCGATGAGAAGACATACACCGCCAAAATTCGGGGCCGTGCGCTGGATCTGACCTATAAAGAGTTCGAGCTTCTGAAGTATCTTGCTCAACATCCTGGTCGCGTCTTCACTCGCGCACAACTTCTCCAGGAAATCTGGGGTTATGACTACTTCGGTGGAACTCGAACGGTGGATGTTCACATTCGTCGGTTGCGATCAAAATTGGGAACCGAATTCGAATCGATCATTGGCACAGTGCGTAACGTCGGATACCGATTCAACACCTCAAACAAAACTACCTCTGATCAACTCACTTGATCTCTCGTCTTGCGCACCTCGATTCGTCGCTTCAAGATCAAGTCCTTTCCCTTGTTGCCGCTGCAACCGATAAGGATGGCGTCCCACCTTTAGCCGAACATGTTCTGCTGCATCTACGCCACGGTGGCGATATCGCAGATAACCATTTCATTTACCAAGTCGAAAGTGAACTTGCAGCTTATGCTCATTTAGATCTCACCGATCAAGTCGAAGGACCGAGTGCAGAGGTGGTGGTAGCGCCAAAGTTTCGAGGCCGGGGAATCGGAAGTGAATTGGTTCGCACCCTTCGGGAGAGCGCTGGAGAGCGGCTCCGACTCTGGTCGCACGGAGATCTCTCCGGCGCCCAGGTCATCGCCGAGAAGAACGGGTTTCATCGAGTTCGCACCGTGGTTCAAATGCGACGCTCATTAGGAGATCCGATCCCTGATCTCGATGGTTCCGTAGCAATCCGCTCATTTCTCACCGGACTCGATGAAGAGCCGTGGTTGGCGCTCAATAACGCTGCTTTTGAAGGACATCCGGAACAAGCCGAGTGGACATCCCGAGATCTTGAGATTCGCTGTCAGGAAAGTTGGTTTGATCCCACGGGATTCTTGATCGCTGAAATCGATGGCGAGATGGCTGGATTTTGTTGGACCAAAGTGCACGGCGGCCATTCACATCAACACTCGCCCGATGAATTAATCCACGATCATGATCCAATTGGCGAGATCTACATCATGGGAGTTTTGCCAAAGTTTCGAGGTAGCGGCATCGGTCGAGCGGTGACGATTGCAGGACTTCGCCATCTTCGCTATCAAGGCATCTTCAGCGCAATGCTCTATGTGGATTCATCGAATTCGAGTGCAATGGCTCTCTATTCTTCACTTGGATTCACCGAATGGGGACGAGATGTCCTCTATCGATATACCCTCTAGCCATGATCACACTTCCACATTCCAATCTATCGATCCATCCACTCTGTCTTGGCGGAAATGTCTTTGGTTGGTCGGCAGATGAGAAGAACTCTGAGGAGGTCCTTAGTTATTTCGTTGATCACGGCGGCAACTTCATCGATACCGCGGATATGTATTCGCAATGGGGCGAGGGACACATCGGTGGTGAATCAGAGACCATCATCGGAAATTGGATGAAGAAGGCGAAGAATCGCTCTTCTATCGTGCTCGCCACCAAAGTCGCGAAACTTGAAACTCGACCTGGATTATCGGCAAAAAATATTCTTGCTGCATGTGACGATTCATTGCGCAGGCTTCAGACTGATCACATTGACCTGTATTACGCGCATCAAGATGACCCTGATACGCCGATCGAGGAAACGCTTCGGGCATTTGATTCGCTCATCAAGGCTGGAAAGGTTCGCTATGTCGCAGCCTCGAATTTCACCGCAGAACGTCTCCAAGAATCACTAGATATCTCGCGCTCCCAAGGACTGGCCCGATATATCGCGGCCCAAGATCATTACAACCTCCTTGAGCGCGGTTTTGAAGGCTCACTTCGCCCGACCCTCGAGCGCAATGAGATGGTGGAGATTCCCTATTTTGGTCTGGCACGAGGGTTCTTGACGGGCAAATATCGTCCTGGTGCGACGATTGAATCGGTGCGCGCCGCCGGGGTTGCGAGTTATCAAAATGAACGTGGTTGGAATTTGCTCAAGACTCTGGATGAATTAGCAAAACATCACCACACATCGGTTGCAGCTATTTCGCTGGCATGGCTGCGAGCCCAAAAAACTGTCGCTGCACCTATTGCCTCTGCTCGCAATATTCAACAGCTTGCAGAGATTATGCCGATCGTCGCACTTTCTGCCGATGAGATTCAGGCGCTGACTAAATCCTGACACATTGCTCGGAAGGCGGCGGTGTGTGCATCAACATCTCTCTCTGTCGTGCTTGGCGACAGCAACGCCATATTGTGAAATGGCGTGAGTAAGAATCCATCATTGAGCAATCTGAGGTGAATGTACTGCTCTAGTTCGAAATCTCCGGCACGCGCTGCCTCTCCTCCGGTGCGAGGGGCGCTAGCTTGGAAGAGATATTCCCCGCGAGCACCGAGTCTGCTGACGTGCCAAGGTAATTCGAATTCCTTGATCGCTGCTTCGACTCCATCACACCAACGATTGCCTAATGTAATCATCTTTGTGAAATTCGAATCCGTGAGAACGTCAGTCAAAGTAGCGCGCATTGCAGCCAACGAAAGTGCGTTACCTGCCAGCGTTCCCCCAATCCCTCCGGTATCGATCACTTCTCGTTCTGTTTTGGCGGAGATTAATTTTGCAACCTCGTGCGTCATTCCGAACGTTCCGGTGGGAATTCCGCCACCGATAGCTTTTCCAATGGTGAGGAAATCTGGTTTCAGACCAAGAGATCGGGTCATACCTCCGGCACCGACCGAGATTGTGTGGGTCTCATCGATGATCCAGAGCGATCCATATTTTCGGGCCAATTCACCTACCGCTTCGAGATAGCCATCGTCGGGCAGCACGATTCCGACATTCGTCATTGCTGGTTCCATCAATATCGCGGCAATCTCGCCAGTTTTGAGCGCACTTTCCATCGCCGCAAGATCATTGAATTCAACGACATGGGTCGTCACATCAAGTGGAACTGGAGCGCCGATATTGCCCTCCCGTGCCGTGGTTTTTCTTTGGGAATCAAGGGTGGCAAAGGTTTCGTCAACTGAACCGTGATAGCAACGATCAATCACGATGATCTTTGATCGGCCCGTGATCAGACGGGAATAGCGAATGACGTGGCGGTTGGCATCGGTAGCAGAAACCGTGAATTGCCAGAGCGGTAACCCGAAACGGCGAGCAAGTTCGGCAGAAACAGTGAGTGCATCTTCGGTAGGTAACATCGAAGTAATTCCTCGTTCGAGTTGCGATGTGATGGCAGCAACTGTTGGTGCCGGTGAATGGCCAGTCATGGAGCCGGTATCACCGAGGCAGAGATCAATGTATTCGTTTCCATCAATATCAGTGAAGTGAGCACCATTCGCTGAGGCAACAAAGAGTGGGTAGGACCCGGGCCATTTCGACATCCACGACATTGGAACTCCGCCTGGCATGACGCTCTTCGCCGTTTCAAAACGCTCTCGACACTTTGGGGTGCGAGCGATGAATCGTGCTTCTTCTTTGTTGTGAAGTGCACGAAGATGTTCGCGATTGATCTGCTTCATCCTTTCAACCTGCCGATATTGAATTGAACGAGTTGGCGCATTACATCTCCCGATCCTTCATGTTTGCTATTAAATGAGCGAGTCCCATCAACGCCACAGAGGGCTTGAATGGCAGCAGCCCCACCAGGGTGTTGGCCAATCCATGTGGTGAGGTTATAAACATCGCCATTGATGATGCTCCAGCAACTTGAGGCGGTGTTATGAGTGCGAACCTCGGCAGCTGTGTATTCACGCACGGTGCTGGTCGGGGTCGGAGTTGCAGTCTTAGCCGGCGTTGGCGAAGGCGTAAGGCTTGGCGTAGGGCTTGGCGTAAGCGAAGGTGTTGGGCTTGGCGTAAGCGAAGGTGTTGGGCTTGGCGAAGGCGTAGGGCTTGGCGTGGGCGTAGGACTTGGCGTTGGCGAAGGCGTAGG
>CAZGMF010000002.1:3453-7349 GCA_964526795.1 uncultured Clavibacter sp. | reverse complement strand
GCGAAGGCGTAGGGCTTGGCGTGGGCGTAGGACTTGGCGTTGGCGAAGGCGTAGGGCTTGGCGTGGGGCTTGGCGTAAGCGAAGGTGTTGGACTTGGTGTAGATGCAGGTGTTGGCTTTGGCGTGGGAGAGAGGCGAATAGTGACACCCTTATCCCATACTCGTTTTGAACCACTTTTTATGCAGGTAAAGCGCTTGCCTTGATAATCAATGGTCTGTCCAAGTTTTGAACAAGTCGCACTAGCTTTCGGTACTAATCCCGTTGCCTGTGGACCTTGAATGGCGAATGCCGCTGCCAGCGAGATCAGCACAATTCCAAGACCAAAAACGCGCCGCTCGGTCTTCATAGTCCGCGATTCTCTACTCTCTTCTTCGCTCTATCAAATCTAGTTATGGGACTAGATCTCTTCGAATACGAAGAGCGCTTCAAGATAGTTCTCGCCAGAAATCCCAAGGTTAGCCGCATCGGGTGGCGCAGTCTGGGGTTCGATACATACGCCATCAGAATCCTGGTCATAGACCACCCAATATGCCGCATCTGATTCGATCTCAATCTGCATCGCATCTTCCCAGATAACTTTCGGCGTGCCTCGAATCTCAGTAAATGCATCATCCCAAGGTGGCGGGGTTGGAGAGATCAACTTTCCAGTTGGAAGATAGTCGCTCCCTCGCTCCAACATCTTTCCAGCATGAAAATCTATTTCGACAGATGCTCCGCTATGGAGATCGCGCGGAAACCATGGATGAAATCCCAACCAGAAGGGCAGATCACAATCGCCCGCTTCGTACTCAATCGACCAGCGAAGGGCGTTATCAAGTAATTCAAATCGTTGTTCAGCGCGAGCACCTTTAAATGGAGAGGGAAATTCGATAGCGAATGCCCCCGAACCGATCTCCTCCCACGACGACGTCAATCCAAATCCGTGGATTGCGTGAGGTGGTGCGAAGTTAGTTGGAAGTTGGAAACTCTCACCGGATTGAGATCTGATTTTTCCATTCTTAATTCGCCCCGCCCACGGTGCCATGGCGTACCAACCCCATGTCAGTACTTCACCGCGAAAAGGAAGGGTGCATTCAAAACCCCGAAAGTTGATGGATGCAATCCGTGCGCCTTGATCGATATCGATTGCTAAAGAAAGTTCGCTGCTCTCCAATGCATGGAGGATCGACATGGGGGAATCCTATGGACATGTCCGGACATAACCGCCACAGAACAAATTCGCTCGCGATGGAGGTCAGAACAGTTAAGTCCGAACATGACCGGACTGTCATCGCTCAGACTTAGACTTTGTGCTGACTCAGTTAGGCGGGTAGATGACTCACGATAGAGCCGTCAGGCTTATCTCAGATTTCGCAAAAGTCGTTCTTGATGATCCCGAACCCGACATCCTTCTCTCTCACCTAGCTCACAAGACGCTCTCAACTCTGGAGTGCCGAGGCGTCATCTTCGGCGTGGTGAAACGCGAAGGTTTCCTCGACCTCATCGGAACATATGGCTATACCAGCGATGCCGTGAGCCCGTACACGCGTATGCCGCTCTGGACTCCGCTACCTATCACAGATGCGGCACGTTCCGGCGAATTACTCATCTTTGATAATCCCAAAGAACTTGTGGCGAAATATCCTGCGCTCTCCCAATTTGAAGATAGCCCGAAGCTGGCAACAGTTGCGGCGCCGATTGTGTATCGAAATGCAGTTATCGGGGCGATTGGATTCACTTCTTTGGTTGCACCAACGAAGGATATTGTCACTAATCCCACCGTCGAAGCGATGTTGACGCTCTGTGGACTTTATGCCCGAAATTATCTAGCAAAGAAATCTGACTCCGAGCGTGATTAATCAGAAGCGTCGAAATCTCTCTCCGCGCGCCAACGTGAAATCATCAATCTCTTTGAAGAGGAAATGACCACCGACCAGATGGCTGATCAATTGAAATATAGTCCGTCAACTATCAAACAAGACATCATCAAGATTTACGGGGTTTTTGGCGTTAATTCACGTTCGCAAGTCATCGAATTGGCTAAGAGAGCGGGACTGATTAAACCTCGTTCAAAATAGGTTTCAGCGCTCGGTTACTTATTTACTTTGAAATTATTTGAAGTAGAAACAGTGCGCCATCTCTTCTTCACTTCAAATCTTGTCCTACAAGAGTCCAAGCTCATCTAATGTAGGCGGTTGAGCGCCGACTCGAGAACAGGTTATGGCCGCAGCTCTTGCGGCGCGGATCAATGTGGGCTCCAATCGCTCGCCAGACACGTTCTTAAGGCCAAAGTGAGCTATCCCTTCAACAATGATGGCTCCCACCGTATCTCCAGCCCCAACGGTATCGACGACCGCGACCTCGACACCTGGAACATGAATAACGCGCTCTTGCGTCACTGCCGAGATGCCTTCTTTTCCTCGAGTGATGACGACTGCCGTCGGGCCTTTAGTCACCGCGATTCGAGCAATATTGATGGCATCTTCGAGATTCTTTGCTTCGGGGTAGAGCCAGAAAAGATCATCGTCAGAGAGTTTGACCAAATCGCTGATCGCGATCCATCGCTCAACAATGTCGCGATATTTCACTCTGTCATCGAGGACGCTCGGGCGAATGTTGGGATCAAAGACAATAGGTGCATCAATGAAACGTGCCCACTCATAGAGGGCAGTAGCACCAGGTTCAATGATGGTCGCGAGAGTTCCGATGTGTAACGCTTTTGGATTTCCATGAGGCAACCATTGTGAATCAAAATCAAATGTTGCTGTTCCTTCAAGAGTGAATTTGTAAGAAGCGCCGCCGGCATCCGATAAAGAAACTTCGGCAAGCGCTGTCGGTTTATCGAGCATTTTCGTACGTGAGAGATTGACGCCTGACTCCTCCAATTCCTTTCTCGCCAATGTTCCGTAATCATCGCTCGAGATTCCATCAATGAAATGTGTCGCGATCCCCAGTCTTGCGAGCGCTTTGGCGGTATTCGCAGCGCCGCCTCCGACAATGGGTTTACGAACTCCGTGCGAATCAGGAATCAGATCGATGAGTACTTCTCCTGCAACCCAGACCTCATTGAGTGTGGTGGCAGAACTCATCCTCTGAGTCTGCCGTAGCGGCGCCGGAATTGACCAAGCTTTAGGAAATGAGTCGGTACTCTCTCCGAGTGCTAGCGCGTATCTACCGAATTCGCCAGGAACTCGGGAAGTTCTTCAGCGTCGGACTTGTCGCCTACATCGTCGGAGTTGGTGGATTTAATTCGTTAGTGCACGCAAAAGGTGCGCCGCTAGCCAGTAAGCCGCTGACGGCATCGGTCATCTCTGGAGTCGTCTCGATCCTTGTGGCCTACTTCGGCAATCGCCATTGGACTTGGAAAGACCGTCAACGTACCGGCGCTAGACGAGAGATCACACTCTTCTTTGTCATCAACGGAATTGCTCTGGTCTTCGGAGTTCTTTGTCTGGCTTTCTCGCGCTATGTGCTGGGGTTTGAATCGGTCATCGCTGACAACATCGCTGCCAACGTCGTAGGCGTGGGTATAGGAACGCTCTTTCGATTCTGGACTTATCGAACGGTTGTATTCAAACGCTGAGCCATTGTGCCGGCGACATCGAGCCATCGCGCGAGCTCTTCTTGTGTGAACGGTGAATTTCCAGGTCGAACAACATAAGTTCCAGTGAACATCTCTCCGTTGTATTGATAAGCAGCAAAGAGGAAACGCAAAGAATCTCCCTCGCCAATCTGGGCGTGAACCACGACTCGTTTTGAATCAGCCACCAGAGTTGAAGGAATCTTAGGAAGTGTCAGGAAGGAATACTTGGTAAATGTTCCATCTCTCTCGGTGCCACCATTGTTCTTGATGCAGTTGTTGTAGCTGGTCTTGAGCTCTGAGAGCGCCAACTCTGCAGCGGCAAGATTGTTGTAGC
>CAZGMF010000002.1:0-3353 GCA_964526795.1 uncultured Clavibacter sp. | reverse complement strand
TAGCTGGTCTTGAGCTCTGAGAGCGCCAACTCTGCAGCGGCAAGATTGTTGTAGCGAACTGTCTCGGTGGAGAGGAAGAGATAAGGATTTCCACTCTTGGCGACGCTCACCTGTCTGCGCTCTTTGCGCAATAACTCAGAATCAAAGTTCGCACTGCAGAGATCAAGGGTTGGATCCTCAAGGGTCGTACCTCGTAACATCGGAAGTACTGACCAATCTGACGTGAAATCGGTTGCGCTGAATCCATACTTATTGAGCGCTTTTTGAATCGGATCATCAAGAGAAGGATCAGTATCCGCTATGGAATTTTGGGCATTGGTAAGACCCGAGATCTTCAATTCGGCGGTGGCTATCCCCACTAATGTGAAATTCGCGCCGCTGATCTTCACGCTCGTTCTGCGATCGCCGATCCAGAGGCTGGCAGCGGCATATGAGGTGCCGACTTTCCCGCCTTTGATGCCCTTTAGTGAGGCGCTTCCAGCTGCAATATCAACAGTTCCAGCGCCAACAATCGCGCCGAGAGTTCCCTTCGCCGCGATGTACATCGTGCAAGTTCCCGTGCACTTCATCGAACCAGCGGGGAATTCAGAAGAGGCGCTGCTCCATCGGCCACTCTTGGAGATTGAATTAGCTGGTGTAAAAGTCGTCGATGTTGTGATCGAACCCGTGCGGCCATTTCCTAAACAATCGAAGACCTGAAGTTTGGCACTCGAAGTCGAATTGTTGGCCAGGTTGAGAAGAGGTTTGATCTTTAATGCACTTGATGAAGTAATCCAACCTTCGGGATTAACGAGTTGAGTAGTACAAAGTCCAACTCCGTCATCTTTCGTATCATTGAGCGCGACTTGAACATTGGTCGAATTGGCGCGATCAATCGAGTATTGATTTCCCACAAATGGATAGCCACGATCGATATTGACTTGCGTGACATCAGACCACGGACTCCATAGCCCGGAGAGATCACGGACGCGAACCGAGAATGAGTATTGACCTTCGGGGAGATCTTTGACCTGCAGAACTTGTGGCGCAGTAAAAGGATTGAGATAACTTGGCTTCCAATCAGCAACAGCCGATGATGTCAGAGTTTTGACCTCACCATTGATCTTCGCTTCATAATTTGCGATCTCGCTAACAACGGAGGTGTAGGACGAATCAAGGACAGGGGCATCTGGTGCCCGCCAAGAATTTGATGAGGTGAGGATTGGTTTCTTTAGCGCAGTATCGGAGTTCTGCCGAGTAATCGAGACAACAACCGAGGAATCTGATGCCCCGGGCGCAGCTTTGATGGAGATTCGGCCGGAATACAACGTGGTGCTCGTGCCATTTTGCATCGTCATCGAACCTGATGAGCGCGCGCTTCCGTAGACGAAATTATCGAGATTCATCATCCAGATATCGGTTCCGACATCCAGGGTCGTGCCGGCGGTGGCGTCATAGGGGTTCGGAGATTGGACAGAGCTACCCGGCGGTGGATCGGTCCGATAGATCACCAGCCCTGACTTATATGTGCCTCCGGCCCTTCGATATTCAATCCAATATGTCGCAGATCCATCGCGTACAAATATCGCTCGCGGCTTGCCGTAGACATCGACGGCGTTGATCTCTATCGATTCATCTTTCCACGATTGTCTGATGTCACTTGCTGTCAGGAGACCCATACGCCATTGGTGATACGTGGAGAGTGGAGTTGAGACATCGACATTGCCCATGATGTCGATCGATCCGCCATATTCGACCGCAGAGCAGCTGTTCCACGCAGCATCACTTCGGCCGCCTGTGCATCGAATCAGATTGGAATGACCGAGTCCTAAGGTGTGGCCAAGTTCGTGGGCAATGATGAAGCCTTCATCAGAATTATGAAGTGCAACAACGCCACCAGGTTTATCAAAAGATCCAATGAGAGCGCGACCAGACCAGATACATCCAGCATTTGGAGTCATGATCACCAAATATCGATTTTGATAATCAGAAATCCCAAGCCTCTTATAAGTCTCTGTGCGCACTGATGAAGTCCAAGTATTGAAATTCGAATCGCAAGGAATCGGGAAGTTCAAACGAATCGGATCAGGTAGCGCTAGTCCTGCAATAAATTCGATTCGCTTATCGCTCGGGTCGCCATAGACCGTTGTTAGCTGTTTCCACATTGGGCCGACAATTGTTGAAATCTGGTCTCTTACACCGCTGACCGTTCCCGGAAGTGCACCTGCTCTGGTCCATGTTACGGAAGCAACATCAATGATGCGCTGTTCAACAGCCTGTGAGGGCGCGGCCAGGAAGAGTGAGAAGAAGAGAGAAAGAACCGCGGCGAGGGAGATGGAGCGCCGCGAATGTGATTTAGGCATTGGCGCGAAGGTACTTCTCGATATCTTTGATGATCGCATCAAGTGAGAATTGGGGCTTCCATCCGGTGAGATTGCGCAATTTCGTAGTGTCAGGAACGCGGCGCATCGTCTCTTCAAATCCTGGTGGATAAGCCTCCGAATATGGGAGATTGCGAATCTGGGATGACGATCCCGTAATTGCAATAACTCGCTTTGCCAATTCGCCAATCGTCACTTCCTCTTCGCCACCTATATTGAACGCCCCGCCCAAGGCGCGATCATCGAAGAAGAGCCTGAGAACTCCATCAACTGCATCTGAGACGTGGCAGAAGACTCGAGATTGGGTTCCATCGCCATAAACGGTGATCGGCTCGCCTTTGATGGCTGCGGCGACAAATCTCGGCAAAACCATGCCATATGCCCCTGTTTGGCGCGGTCCCACGGTGTTAAAGAAGCGCCCTGTGACGTAATCCAGGCCGTGGCTCTGGCGGAACATCTGAACTATCGACTCGTCGATTGCTTTGGCTTCGGAGTAGGCCCAGCGCACGAGTTGGGGTGAGCCGATGACGCGATCGGAATCTTCAGTCAGAGGCTGAAGGGGATTCTTGCCGTAAAGCTCTGATGTGGATGCCAAGTAATAACGTACTTTGTATTTGGCTGCCACATTAACGGTGATCTCAGTTCCTCGCGTATTGGCGATTAAAGATTCATAAGGTCGCTCAAGAATTCTCTTAACACCAAGCGCAGCACCGAGATGGAAACAGCCCTCGACTTTTGACATCAGCGAATCGACTAATGTCTCGTCCAACATACTTCCCTGGACAAATTCGAAATTCGATTTTCCTTTTAATGAATCGAGATTTTGTGAGACTCCGGTGGAGAGATCATCGAGTGCAATAACGTGATGGTCTTTAGCAATCAAGCATTCGATGAGATGTGAGCCGATAAAGCCAGCGCCGCCGGTAACAAGAATCTTCACCGCGATACCCTACCCAAGAGCTCTCGATAGAGTCGAAGATGTGCTTGCACCAT
>CAZGMF010000001.1:68849-76736 GCA_964526795.1 uncultured Clavibacter sp. | reverse complement strand
GACTACTTCAAACGCTCACCATTTGTTGCGTTGAAGAGATGTACTGATGCTGCCTTAGCCGTGACTGTGACAGTCTGGCCAGCCTTCGGTGGATTCTTTGGATCCCAACGAACGATGACTTGAGCGCCTTCATCACTGGCATTAGCGAATTTGAGCGCGCTATCGAGTGGCTTGCCATAGACATATGCATCGGCGCCCAACTCTTCGACAACTTCAACCTGGATATCAAAGCCAGATGACGCAGCGGAGAATCCTTCGGGGCGAACACCCACAGTGACGGATGATCCGGCCGATGCTGGAACATCAATCGAGAGGCTTCCAAGTTTCGCCTTACCGCCGGATACAGGAGCGATCAACAAGTTCATCGCAGGTGATCCGATAAATCCTGCAACGAATGCGTTTGCTGGATTGTCATAGAGATTTCGAGGTGTATCGACCTGCTGGAGCAAACCATCTTTGAGGACCGCAACGCGATCACCCATGGTCATAGCCTCGACCTGATCGTGTGTCACATAAACAGTAGTAATACCAAGTCGGCGCTGGAGCGCTGCGATCTGAGTACGAGTTGCGACGCGAAGTTTTGCATCAAGGTTGGAGAGTGGCTCATCCATCAAGAAGACTTGAGGTTCGCGAACAATCGCGCGACCCATAGCCACACGCTGACGCTGACCACCCGAGAGTGCTTTAGGTTTACGCTCTAGGTAGGGCTCAAGATCGAGCAATTTCGCTGCTTCCAAGACGCGACGCTCACGTTCTTCTTTTGCAACGCCAGCAATCTTGAGTGCGAAACCCATGTTCTCCGCAACAGTCATGTGCGGATAAAGAGCATATGACTGGAAGACCATCGCGATATCGCGATCTTTTGGCGCAACATTGGTGACTTCGCGATCACCGATGAAGATTGAACCAGTATCGATCTCTTCCAAACCCGCGAGCATGCGAAGTGATGTCGACTTGCCACAACCCGAAGGTCCGACAAGGACGAGGAATTCACCATCATTGACAGTGAGATTCAAACGATCGACTGCAGGTGTTGTTGTTCCGGGATAGACGCGTGATGCATCTTTAAATACGACATTTGCCATTTTTCTCTTCCTTCTCCGGGCAGGTACGTGCCCGACGGTCCGTTGGATGAAGTAAGTCCCCGCTTGCGCGTGGATGCGCGAAGGTTACGCGTGAGCCCCGCGTGTGGGAAGGGGGAGAAAAGGGGTGTTGCGCGGGGGTCAGGCCGAGTCTTATACCCTTACCTTCCTTATGGACCCTGACGGCCCGGCCGCCCTTTCCATTCAGCCCCTTGTGATGCCTCTTCTCTCCGCTGAACCTTTCTCGGCCAGCGCCTTACTTCTCGACATCCTCATTGTGCTCTTCTTCATCATTCTGGGGGGCATCTTCGTGGCCGCTGAGATCGCTCTGATCTCTCTGCGAGAGGGGCAGATCAAGACTTTGGCTAGCCAAGGTAAGCGAGGGGCAAAGGCTGCCCACCTCGCTGGCCATCCCAATCGTTTTCTTGCGGCCGTTCAAGTCGGCGTCACGCTCAGTGGCTTTCTCTCGGCGGCTTTTGGCGCCGATCGCATCGGCAACTACCTGATTCCAGTTCTTGAAGGTTGGGGATTGAGTGAAGGATTAAGTAGCGCTCTTTCATTGATCGCACTCACCGTGGTTATCGCTTATATCTCGCTGATTTTTGGTGAGCTCGTTCCGAAGCGGTTAGCACTTCAATCCACCGAATCGATAGCACTTGCCGCTGCGATTCCAGTTTCGTTCATGGCTCGATTCTTCCGACCGTTGATCTGGATGCTCTCCCACTCATCGGATTTCATCCTCCGACTTTTCGGCGTCGATCCCAAAGCTTCGCGCGAAGCAATTTCCGAAGAGGAATTAGTTGAACTTGTCACCGGTCATAAAGACCTGACCCATGAAGAACGTGAAATTGTTGAGGAAGTCTTCAACGCAAGCGACCGACTTGTCCACGAAGTGATGGTCCCGCGAACAGAGGTAGATTTCCTCGAAGCTTCACTGACTGTCACCGAAGCCATTACCTTTGCCATCGAACGTGGCCACTCCCGATATCCCGTTGTCCGTGGCTCACAAGATGAAGTCATCGGATTTATCCATGTCCGCGATCTTCTTGGCGCGCAACATAGTGGTTCAAAGAAGACCATCATGGAGATGGTTCGAACCATGATGTTTCTCCCCGGAACAAAGGGAGTTCTTCCAGCTCTCACTGAGATGCGTGCTGCGAGACAACACATCGCCATCGTCTTAGATGAATATGGCGGTACCGATGGAATCATTACGCTCGAAAATCTTGTCGAGACATTGATCGGCGATATTCATGACGAGTACGACCAACATGAAGGATCGGTCCAGAACCAGCCCCGAACGGGCGATTTTGAGATCGATGGTTTGATCGCCCTCGACGATCTGAGTGAAAAGACCGGGATCACGGTTCCCGAGGGCCCTTACGAGACTCTGAGCGGTTATGTGATGCATGCCTTGGGAAGAATCCCGGAGATTAACGATGTTCTCCATATCAATGGCGCTCGCATCACGGTGCTGAGCATGGAAGGCAAGCGCGCCGGCACCCTTCTCTTATCGCGTTCATCTGCCTGAAGTTTTGCCACGAAAATTGAGAGGATAGCCCCGTGAAACGCGTGCTTTCAGGAATTCAGCCCACTGCGGATTCCTTCCACCTGGGAAATTATCTTGGCGCTATCAAGCAATGGGTGGAACTTCAAGATGGACATGATGCTTTCTATTGCGTTGTCGATCTTCATGCCCTCACCGTAGAAACAGATCCAGCCCTCCTTCGTCGGCGAACATTGACTGCTATTGCGCAACTTGTTGCACTCGGACTTGATCCAAAGAAGTGCACGCTCTTTGTCCAATCACATGTCCCAGAGCACAATCAACTTGCCTGGGTTTTGGAATGCCTGACAGGTTTTGGCGAAGCAGGGCGTATGACTCAATTCAAAGACAAATCACAGAAGAGCGGCTCTGATCGAACTGTGGTGGGTTTGTTTACTTATCCGATCCTTCAAGCAGCAGACATCATGCTCTACCAAGCCAATCTGGTTCCGGTTGGAGAGGATCAACGTCAACATATCGAGCTCACTCGTGATCTCGGCGAACGTTTTAACTCGCGCTATAAGAAAGTTCTTACTGTTCCGGAAGCCTACATTCTCAAGCGCGGTGCAAAGATCAACGATCTCCAAGATCCAACCGCGAAAATGAGTAAATCTTCGGCCTCCAATAGCGGAGTGATTGACATCCTCGATAGTGCGGAGACCAATCGCAAGAAGATCAAGAGCGCAGTCACCGATATGGGCAAAGAAGTCAGATTCGATGAGAAGGAGAAAGCAGGAATATCCAATCTGCTCACCATCCACTCGGCTCTCTCCGGACGTTCTATTCCAGAGTTGGAAACAGAGTTTGCTGGTAAGGGTTATGGCGATTTCAAAGGTGCCGTCGCAGAAGTTGTCGTCGCCTACCTCGAGCCTGTCCGCAAGCGCACTGAAGAACTTCTCGCTGATGAGAAGGCCCTTCACGCGATCATGGCCGAGGGATGCGAGAAGGCGCGCACTGTTGCCCGCAAGACTTTGAGCGATGTTTACGATGCACTTGGTCTTGTCGCACCGAAGTAACTCTTTCAATTCCATGTTCCGCAAAGTCAGTCTTCTCTTCCTCTGCTTCACTCTCTTCGCCACTGCTCTCATATTTCCGTTAGGGGCTCATGCTGAAGATGAGGAAGTAATCCCAGATCCAGTTCCTCGAGTCGCAGTTGCATATGACATCGGATTTCTTGGCGATGATTCATTTAATGATGCGGTTCACCGCGGCTTAGAGATAGCCAAGAAGAAGTACAAGTTGGTGGAACCATTTGTCCGTGAAGTGCCCACTAATGGCACCAACCTTGATCGGCTGACTCGGCTCCGATTTCTCTGCAAGAGCGGATATACCGCAGTCATCACTGTCGGAAGTGGATACCGGGATATCGTCAAACGCGTTAGCATCGAATATCCAAGAGTCCAATTTGCGATGATCAACGAAAAATCACTAAGTCAGTTGAATATCAGCAATATCTATTTCAATGAGGATCAAGCTGCTTATCTTGCTGGTGTGATTGCTGGTGGCGCCTCAAAGTCAAAGTCAGTTGCCATCATCTCGCCAACGCCCCTTGCTGCCATTCGATTTAGCGCCGGGGTCAAGTTCGCAAACCCTAATGTAAAAGCTACCGCTTATGATTTCAATGGCGATTTGCTTGCGCTAAATTCAGCGCTCAATGGCGTCGATGTCGTCTATTCGATGTGGGATCGAGACGCCAAGGTCTTCCAATCTGTGATCAGCGCCCCGAAGAAGACGTGGTACATCGGACGAACACCCGATCAATATTTCTCCGTTGTGAAAAGTTCCCGCCCCTACCTGCTCGCCACGATTGGAAAGGATCTCAACAAGCCGATGTCAGAGTTGGTCGATGCGGCCCTACGGAAGAGCGCGCTGATTGATGTCCTCGATGAGTCCGGAATTTATGGTCGCGAATACAACGTGAAGAGTGGTTCGCTCTCGGTGACCTACTACGCGAGCGTGAGCTCAGCAGCAAAATCCAAGGTTTCTGCCGCCATTTCCCAATTACGAAAAGAATAAGAAGGTCTCTTACCAACCCGGACTAGCGCTCTTGCCGCCATCGAAATCAATGATTGATCCTGATGCAAATGCGAAGGTGGAACTAGAAATAGCAAGTGCAAGGGCCGAAACTTCATGAGGATCGGCATAACGATGAGCGGGAACGACCGAATTCCACGAGGCAACTCCTTCGGGCCAACGATCTTTTAGCGAGTTATCTCCTACGAGCCCCAATCGAATCCCATGCACTCGCATCGGAGCTAGAGAAAAGGCCAAACTTCTTGTCAGTGACTCCAGAGCTGCCTTTGTAGCGCCATAGATTTCATGTCCCGGTCGAGGTGTCTGTGCTTCAATTGACGAGATGTTGATGACGACTTTTGCGCCAGAGTTCTTTGCGGCAATCGTTGTCTCTGCTGGAGCAGCGACATTGATGCGAAATATCCGTTCAATATCCCCAGCTTTGAGATCTTCAGCGCTTATGACATCTTGATTTGCAGCATTGTTGATCAGACAGTCGATTGGACCAACACTTTGCACTAATTGCGTCCCACTGCCAGGAAGATCTAACACTGCAATCACATTCTTAGCCGAGGTCGCAAAAGCCTTGCGCGAGTGGGCGATCACTTCCCAACCATGATGAGAAAAATCTTCCACCAGCGCTCGTCCAATCAATCCATTGGCGCCCGTGATCAGAATGCGCGGTGAATTAGTCATGGAATAAGTCTGGCAGTTCATTGATCTCAGGGAAAGCGCTCTGTAATTCTGCTCTACTCGCCAATGTCATCGCAGAGAATGCCGGGGTCAATGCGCAGACTTGAAGCGACCAATCTCGGATCGGACGCGCTGCCATCCAAGTGTTCGGCGGAACGCGATAAGTCGCGGTGGTGGAGTTGTGATCGAGGATGGTTCGATGCAGGCGAGCGGATTCGATGGTGAAAAGCTCGGTAGGTGATCCGGCGATATGGATCCAGAGCTCTGGCTCTGGAATCCGGTGCCAGGCGCTGAAATCAGGGCTTTTCATCGCAAAATAGATGGCATTGCTCGACTCGTCACGATAGATCGGTGCCCACAGTCCACCTTCACCTGCTAAAGGTTGGAGTGAAAGTGAGTGAATCAACGCATCTAGATCCAATGTCTTCTCCATCGCGACGTTGATTATTTCTTGAGCTGGGAGACTCGGGAGGCAACGCGGGCAGAGAGATCTGCAAAATCAATCATGGTCGATTTTCTATTAGAGATGACTTGTCTGCCATCAACCCAGACATCACAGACATCGCTACGACCGGCTGCAAAAACGAGTTGAGCGAAGATATCGTGGATTGGAATGAGATGGGGCGCATCAAGATCAATCGCAATCAGATCCGCGCACTTACCAATCTCGATACTTCCGATCAAATCTGACATTCCTAGCGCTTTGGCACCATCGATGGTTGCCATTCGGAAGATGTCAGCAGTTGAAAGTGTTTCTGGTCCCTGAGTTTGCGAAATCAACAGCGCTGCAAGTCTCATCACCACCCACATATCTAGATCATTGCTTGAGGAGCATCCATCAGTACCGAGAGCAACGGTCACGTCAGATTGGCGATAGGAAGTGACATTTGCAATTCCGCTGGCAAGTTTGAGATTGCTACCGGGACAATGTGCGACTGCGGATCCTTTATCTCCAAGTGTGGTGATATCAGAAGCGCTGAGATGAACGCCGTGGCCATAGATAGTGTGGCGATTGAGAATCCCAGAGCTAGCGAGAATTTCAGTCGGAGTCTTGTTGTAGCGAGAAGCTACATCGGAATTTTCTTTCGCATTCTCTGATGCATGGATATGGATCTTCGCATCTATTTCTTGTGCGAGAGCAGCAATCTCTGCCAGGTGCTCTGGCGAACAGGTGTAAGTCGCATGAGGCATGAGGTATCGCGGAACTTCGGGCCCACCGATGGATGAGAGATGATGCGGCCACTTCCGCGCAAAAGCGATGCGCTCGTCCCACTCCATCCCGTCAAGGCCTGGAAAATCGAAGAAAATCGGGCCAGAAATATGACGTAGACCGGCCTTCACTGCGCCCCGATGCGCGCCATCGGGGAAGAGGTACATATCCAATGCGCATGTAGTTCCGCCGAGGAGGGATTCGAGCGCACCAAGTTCAGTTCCCAGTTCTGCCGTCTGCGAATCCATGATTGCGCCTTCAGCGGCCCAAACTCGTTCCAGGAATCCTTGGAGATCAACTCCTTCTGCCCAACCACGGAGCAGCGTCATCGCTAAATGTGTATGGGCGTTGATCAATCCAGGTGTAATCGCTTTTCCTTGGGCGTCATAATGCCTTCTCCCTTGTAGCGTGAAGGCAGGGGCAATCGCTGTAATGCGATTTCCATCGATTGCAATTGATTGATTGTGAAGAATGCGATTATCAGAATCACATGTAACAAGGTAAGCGATGTTATCTATGACCAGATCATGCAATGACATGACTTTTTCTAATTCTGCGATGCAAGAATGGGAAGTGCACCCTCGATTATGGAGAGAACTTTCGCACGTCCCAGATCAAGAGCAGCGTTGATATCAGCGATGGTGATCTCTTTCTCACTCAATCCAGCGGCAGGATTGACAATGAGCGCGATTGTTGCGTAAGGAAGATTCGCTTCTTTAGCCAGGCTTACCTCCGGACATCCAGTCATTCCAACGACTGTCGCACCAGCGAGGGCTGCAAATCTAACCTCAGCCGGAGTTTCAAAACGCGGGCCATTAAATCCTGCATAGATACCTTTTTCACGCAGCGGAATCGATAGCGCCTTTGCACTCGCGCGAAGTGCGGATTGAATCTCACGGTCATACGGATAGGTCACATCAACGTGTTGAACCCCATCTGCGGTGCTCCCGTCGAAAAAAGTATGTTCTCTGCCGGATGTGAAATCGACAAAGTCATCAATCAGCGAAAGATCGCCCGCTTTCAGCGTTGGATCAACGCCACCCACCACGCTGACCGCCACAGTGCGAGAGACGCCGGCATCCTTCAAAGCCCTGATATTGGCTCGAAAATTGATCATATGTGGCGGGATGGTGTGACCGCTTCCATGTCGAGTGAGAAAAACGACAGAGACGCCATTCCACTCACCCGTTGTGATGCGAGCGCGACCATAAGCGGTATCGACATCGTGCTCGACTTTCTCGGAAAGTCCAGGGATGTTGTAGAAACCAGTTCCAGCGATGATGCCGATCTTCTTTGTACTTGCCATGTTCTTATGCGGAAAGTCCAGCCATCATGCGACCGAT
>CAZGMF010000001.1:58401-68749 GCA_964526795.1 uncultured Clavibacter sp. | reverse complement strand
TTGACTAATGCCGCACCATTTTGGGCAACTTCATTGTGATTGCGGACCCAGCCACGAGCGAAGGGTTCGTGATCGAAGCGATTGAGAACCAAGTTATCAGCGATCGAATATGTCGACACGAGTCCGTGTTTCTCGCGATCCTCGGGAACATGGGACACCCCAGATTCATGAGCAGCCTTGGGATCAAGATTGGGAAGGACTTTCCCATTCACACTGACAGAGCCACCATCGCGAGTTCGCATTCCGCAAATCGCTTCAACGAGTTCTCGCTGTCCATTGCCTTCAACTCCGGCGATTCCCAAGATTTCTCCAGCATGTACTTGGAAGGAAATTCCCTTAACCGATTCAAGTTTGCGATCATCGCGAACCCTGATCTCATTGACTTCTAGCGCCACAGAGCCAGCCTTAGCCGCTGATTTATCGACTTGGAGAACGACTTCTCGGCCGACCATCATCTGAGCGAGATTGGATTCGCTGCTCTCCTTGGGAGTTGTCGCTCCAGCCATCTTTCCATTGCGCAAGACAACGATGCGATCAGCAACTGCCATCACTTCACGGAGCTTGTGGGTGATGAAGAGAATCCCAACGCCCGTCTTGGCAAGATTGCGAAGCACTTCGAGTAGTTCATCGGTTTCTTGGGGCGTAAGAACTGCTGTTGGTTCATCGAGAATCAGAAGACTTACGTCACGTCGAAGGGCTTTGAGAATTTCAACGCGTTGGGCCATACCGACGGGAAGATCCTCGACAATCGCATCGGGATCGATAGCGAGCCCATATTTCTCAGAGATGCGCGCAACTTCCTCGCGAGCCTTTTTGATTTGAACAAATCCACCTTTGGTCGGTTCATCGCCCAAGATCAGATTCTCTGTTACCGACATAACTGGAACGAGTTGAAAATGTTGGTGGACCATTCCTACTCCGCTGGCGATTGCTCGTGCGGTATCGCCAGCAGCGAGAATTTCACCTTTGATACGAATCTCGCCCGAATCTGGTTTGACCAAACCGAAGACTGCTTTCACCAGAGTGGATTTACCGGCGCCATTTTCGCCAAGAAGTGCGACGATTTCTCCGGCCTTGACATCAAGGGAGATGTTGTCGTTGGCAGTGACTGATCCAAAGCGCTTAGTGATATTTGAAACTTCGAGAAGTGAACTCATGTCTTCTCCTTCTCATACGGAATACCTTCGGCTGCTGGCGGTCGAACTTTTCCAGCAGAAATAGCCAAGATGAGAATGGTGAGTACATAAGGCAACATGGTGATGAACTGTTGCGGGATCTTGACTACTTCATCAATCATCAACTGGTTTGTGACTGCCTGGGCTAACCCGAAGAAGAGCGCTGCTGCAAATGCACCCAAGGGGTTCCAACGGCCGAAGATCATGATGGCAAGGGCAGTAAAGCCTTTTCCGGCGGTAAAACCGCGCTCGAAGATGCCGACCGCTTCGAGAGCGAGATAGGAACCGGCTAAGCCACCGACAGCGCCGGCGATTGCGACATTGAGATAGCGAAGTTTGGCGACAGAGACGCCAGCGGTATCAGCGCTGGATGGATATTCGCCAACAGCGCGCGAACGAAGTCCCCATGGAGTGCGATACAGAGCGATCCACAGACCGATGATGAAGATGATGCCAAAGTAAGTGATGGGGCCATGGAAGGAGAGGATTGGTCCGATGATCGGCCAGGTGGCGATGATTGGTAGATCAATTGGGGAGAGCGTGGAAGGAATCGAGTAATTCTGACGATAAAGAAATGAAGTAAGACCGGCAGCAAGAATATTGATGATGACGCCCGCGATGATCTGATCCATCTTCCAGGTCACCGCCATCACCGCAAGGAGAAGTCCGAGTATCACGCCAGTGAGAACTCCGACCGCCAGACCAATCAAGGTATTTTTAACGATGGCGCCAATGAAGAATGCGGTGAAAGCAGACATCAGCATTGTTCCCTCAATGCCGATGTTGACTACACCAGTGCGCTCGCACATAACCCCGACCATCGCAGCAAGTGCAAGTGGGAGTGCGAATTGAATTGCGGTATAAACAACAGAGGTCGCAACCATGCCATCTTTGCGATAGAAATAGGTGAAGGCCAATAACGCTGCCAGAGTGATGATGTGGCTGGTGCGAAACTTCATTAGTTACCCCACCCGCTTGTTAATTTAACTTCGTTATGGCGCTTCTTGAAGAAGCGGGCGAGAAGTGGCGCCGTCACAAAGAAGAGAATCAAGGCAAGAAGCAGATCGACGATCTCCGGTGCGACTCCGGATTGGAATTGGACGGTGGAAGCGCTGGCACGCATTCCGCCGATCAAAATCGCGGCGGGAATGACTCCGAGCGGATTGGCGCGCCCTAGGAGCGCCACAGTAATTCCATCGAAACCAAGGCCAGCGTTAAATGCTGGTTCGAATCGTCCGGTGATACTTAACGTCTCAATTGCGCCAGCAACGCCGGCGATCGCACCGCCAACAAGCATGCTAAGAATGACAACGCGCTTGATCGAGATTCCGGCATACCAACCTGCATTCTTGTTTCGACCGATCGTTTCGATGCGAAAGCCAGTCGTGGTGTTCTTCATAATCCACCAGAGCGCGATGGAGAACGCGATCGCGATGAAGAATCCAAATGGCAGACCGAGTAGATCAGGGATGCGAGCAGAAGGTTGGATCTTTGGTGTTCGAGTAATTGGCTGGTTTGGTTCTTTGAAAGGTGTACTTGCGAGATAGTCAGCCAGCGCAATCACGATGCTATTGAGCATGATGGTGGTGATGACTTCGTGGACGCCCCGATATGCCTTAAGCGCTCCTGCAATCAGCGCGACGAGAGCGCCGAAGAAAGCTCCGAAGAGAAGTGCAAGAGGAATGTGAACGAATTTCGGTAGCCCTACAAATGTGTATCCCGCCCATGCTGATGCAAGTGCTCCAGAGATAAGTTGTCCTTGGGCGCCGATATTAAAAAGTCCGGCACGAAGGCAGATTGCGACAGCAAGTCCGCTCAAGATCAGTGGGGTTGCCTTCGCTAACGTTGTGGCGATTCCATCCCAAGAGCCGAATGCTGTGCTGAAAAGAACTTTGTAAGCAAGCAAGGGATTGATCTTCTGAATGGCGATCATGATTCCGCCAAAGATCATCGCGACGATGATGGAGAGCAGCGGGATAAAGAAAGGGGCTAAATCGATACGGCGTCGCGGTGCGCTCACATCGGTTGCCACCTCGCGAGTGTAATAAGAAGGACGGGCAATAAGAAGGAGGTGCACCCCTTTTTCAAGGAGCGCACCTCCCTTTATTTACTCTTTATTAAGTTATTTCAATCAGTTCTCAACAATGTTGAGGCTGATGTGAGCCTTGCTAATTAAAGCTTGACTCCGGTTGCGACTTTGCCACTCATCACCAAAGGTGTCAGTGCAGCAACTTTCTTTTGAACAGCTGCTGGAACAACCTTGGAGAAATCGTGGTAAGGAGCGAGACCGACTGAACCGAAGAAGTTGCCACCCTTCCAGGTGCCGTTGACATCGGTTGCAATGACATCAGCGACGCCCTTGGTGATCAACTTCATTGCTGAAGTGACCAAGCATGGACGTGCTTCTGGAAGCGTGCCCCATTGATCAGCGTCAACGCCGATGCAGAGCGCACCCTTCTTCTTCGCTACGCGAAGGAGCGCACCGTTTCCGGTGTTTCCACCAGCGCCGAAGATGACGTCATAACCTTGGGAGAGCAACTGCTGAGCAGTGGTGCCACCCCATGCTGGGTCATTGAAAGCGTTATCTGGAGCGTGATAGATCAACTTCGCAGTTGGATATTTCTTCTTCAATTCTTTTGCAGCATATGCAACACCGTTGCGATATCCCTCACCAAAGTAACGAACTGGTGGTACAACTTCAGTACCGAGAACTGCGCCAGTCTTGCCACTCTTGGTCATTAAGCCAGCGAGATAGCCAGCTAAGAAGCCAGCCTTATCTTCTGGGAAGACTAATCCGACAAGGTTTGGAACTGCTTCACCTTGGAATTGGTCTACTCCGAGGAATCGGATCTTTGGATATTTCGCAGCAGCAGTTGTCATCGCCTCAGCCATCAAGAAGCCAACGCCGATGATGACGTTATAGCCCTTGGTTGCGAACTGGTCGATGTTCTTGCCGTAATCCTTGGGATCGGTTGTTTCAACATATTTTGCGAAAGCACCGCTAGCTGCGGCAGCAGCCTTGGCGCCTTCCCAAGCCGACTGGTTGAAGGATTTGTCATCAACCTTGCCAGTATCTGTTACTAGACCGATGCAATATGCCTTGCCCGTTCCGCAATCAGCTTCTGATGCTGCTTTCGAAGGTGCAGCAAAACCTAGTGTTGCAAGTGCGACTGCAGCCACTGTGGCTGTAATGCGCTTGATCATGGATCTCCTCTCAAGAGCTAATGCATTGAGATATGCATTAGTTAATCGATCGATATCAACTGCGGTGAAGGATCTGTTAACAAGAGACCTTCTGGGGGAGAACCTCGTTGATTCTTGGAATCCTATCCAAGGGCGAATCAGCGCCAAATATCGCCTGATACGCAGATCTCGTGTCGTTGATTACGAATCCGTTATTCGGCCTCGTTCCTCGCCGCTTTCACGCACGACTATTACAAACTGTGAAGTTGGGGTTTAGGCTAGCGAGGTGCGGACAATTGGCTGGAGCGACGAGCGCGGGGGAATCATCACCCTGCTTGATCAACGCCAACTTCCACATCGAAGTGAAGAGCTGAAGATATCTGACCATAAAGATCTCATTATTGCGATCAAAGAATTAGCAGTCCGTGGTGCGCCAGCACTTGGTGTTGCCGGCGCTTTGGGTGTTGCGTTAATTTCCAAGCGCGCAGAAGAAGCCAACTGGAGCGAGGATCAGCGTTCCGCGGCAATAAAAGAATTACGTGCCGCGCGTCCGACTGCGGTCAATCTTGCATGGGGCGTCGACCAAGTTCTTCCGCTGCTAAACAAAGGTTCCGCAGTCGTACTAGAGCGGGCTCAACAAATCGCTGAAGATGATGCACGAGCAAATAAGGAGATGGGTCGAAGAGGGGCTGACTATCTGCTCGCCGTTACTGGAAAGCAATCTCTCCGAGTCCTCACCCACTGCAACACCGGTGCTCTGGCCACAACGGAATGGGGAACGGCCTTTGGTGTGATTCGAGAATTACATCAACGCGGAGCGATCATTGAAGTCTTTGCCGATGAGACACGTCCTTTGCTCCAAGGTTCACGTCTGACCGCGTGGGAACTTTCCAATGCAGGAATTCCCTATCGAATCCTTCCGGATGGAGCGGCAGCAAGCGCTCTTTTCTCAGGCCAGATCGATGCGGTGTTGATTGGCGCAGATCGCATCGCGCACAATGGCGATTCTGCCAACAAGATCGGATCGCTAGCCGTAGCGGTGGCAGCACATGAGGTCTCGGTACCTTTCCTTGTGGTTGCGCCAGAATCCACAGTCGATCGAAATCTGAAGACGGGCTCGGAGATCGAAATTGAGTTTCGATCCGATCGCGAAGTCACGCACTTTGGCGGAGTCGAGGTTGCGCCACACGGTAGCCGCACATATAACCCAGCTTTCGATGTCACTCCGGCTCGATATATCACTGCAGTGGTCACAGAGACTAATGTCTATGAAGTGAGCAAAGGCATGACGTTATGACCAATAGTCAGGTCGATAAGGAACTTGCCAATCTTGTCGCGCGATCGAAGAAGATCGGTGCCGATCAATCACTTGTTGTCTATGGTGGCGGAAACACTTCAGCAAAAGGCGCAATCACCGATCACTTGGGAAGAAAACGTGACGTCCTCTGGGTCAAGGGTTCTGGCGCTGATATGCAATACGCCGAAGCGGTGGATTATCCAGCGCTCTACCTCGAAGAACTCGTTGCGCTCAATAAATTTGATGCCCTTGATGATGAGACGATGGTCGATTATGTGACGCGCGCTCTCGTCGATCCGAGCGCTCGACGCCCTTCAATCGAGACCTTGCTCCATGCATTCTTGCCCTTTCGTCATATCGATCACGTTCATGCCGATTCGATCTGTGCTCTGACCAATCATCACGATGCCAAAGAGGCGGTAAAAGAAGCGCTCGGTGAAGGTTTTGCATTCGTTGATTGGCTTCGACCTGGCTTCGAACTTTCAAAACTTGTCAGCACTTTGAAAGATTACGACGGAGTCATCCTGGCTCATCATGGTTTGATCGTTTGGGACGATTCAAGTGATAAGTGCTATCAAAAGACTCTCGATGCTGTTGATGTCAGCGCGAAATACCTAGCATCGCTCAAGAAGGCGCCAGAGGCTGATTTCCGCCACGATGACCTCTCTGAGTCCCAGTTGATGGAGTTGTTGTTGACCCTACGAGGAACTATCGGGAAGCGTCAGGTTCTCCGTACAGATTCTCGACTTCGAGCTATCGCTGATCGGAAAGATCTTCCCAAAGTCTTGGAAGGTGGCGCTGCCAGCGCAGATCACATGTTGCGCATCCGCCCTTGGTCTTGTGCAACATCGATTCCTACCGTGAAAGAAGATGTCGCGAAATATCGTCAACGCTATGACTCATATTTCGAAGCAAATAAATCTCTACTTCCCGCCGGGTATTCGAGCCATGGAAATGATCCGCGAGTTTTCCTCGTTCCCGGCGTCGGGATGATTGGCGCGGCCCCAACGTTGGCTGAGACGACGATGCTGGCCGATATCGCCTTTCATACTCATAGCGTTGCTGCGACAGTAGTCGACTCTTTCAAACGTCCACGAGCACTTCCTGACTCAGAGATTTTTGGTTTTGATTACTGGCCGATGGAGTTATACAAACTTAAACTCAAACCCAAATCACCGGAGATGACTGGATCGATAGTCATTGTTACGGGCGCTGGAAGTGGAATCGGTCGTGGGGTAGCGCTCCATCTTGGGTCGCTGGGCGCCAATGTCGTTCTTGCTGATCTTGATAAAGATGGTTTGAGTGAAGTTTCAGAAGAATTCAAGAAGAACAAATATCCGGCGCCACTTTCAATCGAAGGAGATCAATCCTCTGAATCGGTTGTCGAAGCGACCGTGCGAAAGACCGTTCTACATTTTGGTGGACTAGATGGCCTAGTTCTCAATGCCGGCATTGGCGTTCCAGGAAAAATAGAGGAACTCTCGGTTGAGATGTGGCGAAAGGGAATGGAAATCAATCTCACGAGTGCATTTCTTCTCACTAAACATGGAATGAAAGTGATGCGAACCCAAGGTATGGGTGGTTCTCTTGTCTTTATTGCAAGCAAGAACGCATTCGCCCCGGGAGCTGGTTTTGGGGGTTATTCAGTCTCGAAAGCAGGAATGATCCAGTTGATGCGAATCGCTGCTCTCGAAGGTGGAGATGCAGGAATTCGTTCCAACGCGCTCAATCCTGATGCGGTCTTCGATCACAGCAAGTTGTGGGCAGGTGGGATCCGCGAGCAACGCGCGAAAGAACATGGGGTCAAACCTGAAGAGCTTGAAGATTTCTATGCCAAGCGGAATATCTTGAAAGCTCGCGTCCGATCCAGTGATGTTGCCGCCGCTGCGGCATTCTTGCTCTCAGATAAGTCTTCTCGTACGACCGGAACAGTGATGCCCGTCGATGGCGGAGTAGCAGGAGGGTTCCCCAGATGAAAGAGTCGAAATGAGTGAGTCGGGAATCGATTGGGCTCTTTTGAAATCAAGAGCCATTGAAGCATCGCGGCGTTCTTACTCGCCCTATTCAAAGTTTCCCGTTGGCGTTGCAGGTTTGGTATCTGATGGTCGCATCGTCAGCGGTTGCAATGTAGAGAATGCAAGTTATGGATTAACGCTCTGCGCTGAATGTTCGATGACCTCTGAATTGATCATGACCGGTGGCGGAAGACTTCGAGCGGTTGTGTGCGTCGATAAGAGCGGTGAACTTCTCTCTCCTTGTGGACGTTGTCGACAGCTTCTCTTTGAACATGGTGGAAAAGAGTTGTTGTTGCTCACTCCTGAAGGTCCGAAGAGTATGAATGAAATTCTTCCCTGGGGTTTTGGCCCAGAAGATTTGAAATAGAGATCTATCAAAGATGAGCGAGCGATATGCCGCGGTAGAGATCATCGCCGTAAAAAGGGATCGTGGTCGACTGACTGATGATCAGATTGATTGGGTCATTGATGCCTATGTTCGTGGCGTTGTTGCCGATGAGCAGATGTCCGCTCTCTTGATGGCGATTCTTCTCAATGGCATGGATGGTGTCGAGATCTCACGATGGACCGATGCCATGATTCGAAGCGGGGAACGCCTCTCCTGGAGTTCGCTCAAACGTCCGACAGTCGATAAACATTCAACCGGTGGCGTCGGAGACAAGATCACTCTGCCACTTGCTCCCCTTGTCGCTGCATGTGGCGCGGCAATTCCACAACTGTCAGGCAGAGGCCTTGGTCATACCGGCGGAACACTCGACAAGATGGAAGCGATCAAAGGTTGGCGCGCTTCGTTATCAAATGCGGAGATGCTTGAAGTTCTACAGGCATGTGGTGCGGTGATCTGTGCCGCAGGAAGTGGACTAGCGCCGGCCGATAAGAAGCTTTATGCGCTACGTGATGTGACAGCAACCGTGGAAGCAATTCCACTTATTGCATCATCGATTATGAGCAAGAAAATCGCTGAAGGCACAAGCGCACTGGTTCTGGATGTGAAGACCGGAAATGGTGCATTCATGTCAGACCCAGAGCGCGCCCGCGAACTTGCACGTGTGATGGTCGGACTCGGGAAGGCGGCCGGTGTTAAAACTCGTGCGTTGATCACTGCCATGGATCAACCATTAGGTCTGACTGTTGGCAATGCGCTGGAAGTCCGCGAATCGGTCGAAGTTCTTGCAGGTGCAGGGCCAGATGATGTTGTGGAATTGACCGTCCTGTTAGCGGAAGAGATGTTGGAACTTGCTGGTGTGCGCACCAAAGATCCACGTGATGCTCTCCGTGACGGAAGTGCGATGGATATTTGGAAGAAGATGATTCGCGCCCAAGGCGGCGATCCTGATGCACCACTTCCCATTGCGAAAGAGAAACATCAGATCACTGCCGAGAAATCAGGAACCATAGCTTCGATGCGCGCTATCAATGTTGGTATTGCTGCTTGGCGCTTAGGTGCTGGACGCTCACGCCAAGGTGAACAAGTCCAATCTGGTGCTGGGATTGAGATCCATGTAAAGCCTGGCGCTCGCATCACGCAAGGCCAACCGCTCTTCACTCTCCATAGCGATGACTCCAGTCGCTTCGAAAGGGCGATCTCAGCTCTCGATGGTGCAGTGAGCTTTTCGCAGGATGGCAGCGTTGAGGAACATCTACCTCTGATTGTTGATCGAATTTCTTAAGATTCTTTTTAGGACTGACGGCTTATATTCCGATCGGATGCCAGACTGTCTTAGATTCCATGAAAGACAAGATACGTTGGAGATCGCCACTTTCTTTGAATCGATGAATTCGCTTTAGATTCTCACTTCCCGCATTTCGAATCGCTAGATCCTCTTTCGCATCGACGCCAGAGATATCGATCCCATCCACTTCCATATGGCTCGCGAGCCATGGCACGAGTTCACTCTTCATTCCGGTCAAGATATTCAAGACACCTGCGGGAACATCACTTGTGGCGATGACTTCTGCCAGAGTCATTGCGGGTAGAGGACGCCTTTCACTGGCAATAACGACGCAAGAATTTCCGGCAACAAGGATTGGCGCTATCGAATGGACCAAGCCTAGAAGGGAAGATTTTTCTGGCGCGATCGCGGCGACGATTCCCAGGGGTTCTGGCGATGTGAAGTTGTAGTACGGACCTGAGATCTGGTTGGTTGCGCCAGATACTGAGGAGAGTTTGTCGCTCCATCCTGCGTACCAGACCCAGAGATCGATCGCATCTGCGACTTGGCGATCTGCTGCGCTCTTGGTGAGACCTTCGACGGTCATGATCTCTGCGACGAATTGTTCGCGTCGACCTTCCATCATCTCTGCGATGCGATAGAGAATCTGACCTCGGTTGTATCCGGTTGCATGTGACCAACCATTAAATGCTCCTCGCGCTGCAACGATTGCATCGCGAAGATCTTTTCTTGATGCTTGCGCAGGATTGGCTAAGAATCTTCCTTTGGAATCTTTTATCTCATACGAGCGACCTGATTCGCTTCGAGGGAAAGCCCCGCCGATAAATAACTTATAGGTCTTCATCACATCAAGACGCATCAGTGGCCGCCTTTCAGATAGGCGAGAAGTCCATGTCGGCCACCTTCGCGACCCCAACCAGATTCTTTATAGCCACCAAAGGGGCTGGCTGGATCGAATTTGTTAAATGTATTAGCCCAGATCACACCTGCTCGAAGTTCGCGCGC
>CAZGMF010000001.1:42531-58301 GCA_964526795.1 uncultured Clavibacter sp. | reverse complement strand
GATCGAATTTGTTAAATGTATTAGCCCAGATCACACCTGCTCGAAGTTCGCGCGCAGCCCAAAGTATCCGTGATCCTTTATCGGTCCAGACTCCAGCCGAAAGTCCATAAGGAGTGTTGTTTGCCTTATCAATCGCTTCTTGCGGGGTACGGAATGTCAAGATCGATAAGACTGGTCCGAAAATCTCTTCGCGAGCGATGCGATGTGCCGCTGTAACGCCAGTAAATATCGTTGGGGCAAACCAATAACCACGTTGCGGAAGGGAACACGGAGCAGACCACATTTGAGCTCCTTCATCACTTCCAGCCTTTGACATCTCGCGGATCTTTGAAAGCTGTGCCGAAGAATTGATGGCTCCAAGGTCAGTGTTCTTATCCATCGGATCACCAACGCGGATCTTCGCCATCCGTTCCTTCAAGCGAGAAACGAAATCATCGACAATATTTTCTTGAAGGAGAAGTCGGGAGCCTGCGCAACAGACATGGCCTTGATTAAAGAAGATTCCATTGACGATTCCCTCCACTGCTTCATCGATCGGGGCATCATCAAAGACGATATTGGCGCCTTTCCCACCGAGTTCGAGAGTGGCTGGAATTCCAAGTTTGGCTGCAGATTGTGCGATGAGTTTTCCAACTTCGGTAGATCCGGTGAATGCAACCTTGTCGATATCTGGATGGGAGACCAGTGCTGAACCTGTACTGCCATCACCGGTGATGATGTTGACGACTCCAGCGGGCAAATCTGCCTGTCGACAGATATCGGCAAAAAGCAGTGCGGAGAGCGGCGTTGTTTCTGCGGGCTTGATCACCACGGTATTGCCTGCTGCGAGCGCAGGAGCAATCTTCCAAGCAAGCATTAGCAGCGGGAAGTTCCACGGAATTACTTGAGCGACGACGCCATGTGCGCGCGGCTTATCGCCAACGCCGGCATATTCAAGTTTGTCCGCCCATCCGGCGTGATAAAAGAAGTGCGCCACCGCAAGAGGAATATCGACATCTCTTGTCTCTCGAATCGGCTTGCCGTTATCCAATGTCTCGAGGACAGCAAATTCACGCGCCCGCTCCTGCATCAAACGTGCGATTCGAAAGAGATACTTCCCTCGTTCTTTTCCAGTGAGTTTTGACCACGTCTTCGTGTAGGCCCGACGCGCCGCCTTGACGGCACGATCCACATCTTTACTGTCAGCAAGGGAGATATCGCTGAGCTTCTCTTCCGTTGCAGGATTTATGGTTGGGAAACTCTTGCGAGCATTAGAGAACTTTCCATCAATAAAGAGTCCATATCGTTTCTCGATTGAGACGATTGCCCGTGATTCAGGTGCCGGCGCGTATTCGAAATCTGGACTCATGAGATTCTCACTGAATCAATCAATCGTGACATAGTTGGAACCAGCGTAGCGGCCATCGCGCATTTTCATGCGTTGCATGAGAAGGTCATTGAGAAGTGCACTTGCACCGATTCGAAAGAGGGTCGGAGTCAGCCACTCTGATCCGGCTGTTTCCTTTACCAGGACTAGTTGTTTGATCGCATCCTTTGTGGTGCGGATTCCGCCTGCTGGTTTCACTCCGATTCTCTTCCCACTTAAGCGATAGAAATCTCGGACTGCTTCCAGCATCACCAGAACCACTGGTGCGGTTGCGGCGGGCGAGACTTTTCCGGTGCTGGTCTTGATGAAATCCGCTCCCGCCAACATCGCAAGATAAGAGGCTTTTCTAACGTTGTCATAGGTGACCAGTTCGCCGGTCTCCAGGATTACCTTGAGATGAGCTCGTTGCCCGCAGACCTCTTTGATGATGCGAATCTCCTCGAATACCTCTCCCCAATGCCCGGCGAGAAATGCCCCGCGATCAATCACCATATCTATCTCAGCAGCACCGGCCTCAATCGCATCTTGGGTATCGCGTTTTTTGACTTCGATGGAAGCGCGCCCTGAAGGAAATGCAGTGGAGACTGCTGCAACGGGAATGTCATTGCCGCCGATCTGATCAAGAGATGTGCGAGCTTGCGAAACCATATCGTTGTAGACACACACTGCTCCAACATGAGGAACGGTGGGATCTGAGGGATCTGGTCGAACCGCTTTGGCACAGAGAGAGCGAATCTTTCCTGGGGTATCGGCCCCTTCGAGAGTCGTGAGATCGACCATTCGGATCGCAAGATCGATGGCAGCAGCTTTGCTCGTTGTCTTGATACTTCGTGTGCCAAGCATCGCGGCCCGAGACTCTGCGCCAACTTGATCGACTCGCGGTAGTTGATGCAGAAAATTCTTCAACGATGTCTCGGATCCATCTATCAGATCAAGAGCAAGCGTCATAAGGCTCACGCTACCAAGAATCCGCGCATCGCCTCTTCAATTGCGTCAAGGCTCTGCTTCGCCGAATTCTCGTCGTCAGCGATCACTTCGAGGTAGCACTTCACCTTTGGCTCTGTTCCGCTAGGTCGCACGATGATTCGGATCTGGCCTTCCAATGTGAACCGCACGCCATTTGTGGGAGGCAATCCATCCGTTGGTCTTTCTAGATCATCGAACTTTTCAACTCGGTAACCAGCAAGTTCATTCGGAGTTCGCTCACGAAGCCGGCTGAGAATTGAGTTAATCTGTTCCACACTTGATGTGCGAACTGAAATTTGTCGGGTTCCGTGGAAACCATGGCGTTGCCAGATTTCAGCGAGAAGATCAGATATGGATTTACCCTCGCGATCAAGATCGGCGGCAAGTTGAGCAAGCATCAAAGCAGCGCTTATTCCATCTTTATCGTTGACCGAGGTTGAATCAACGGCATATCCCAGCGCTTCTTCATAGCCGAAGCGAAGATTCTTTACCTTAGAGAGATATTTGAAGCCCGTAAGCGTTTCAGTGAAGGTCATCCCGTAATGCGAGGCGATTTTTCGAAGTATCGATGATGAGACAATCGAATTTGCAAAGACGCCACTATTGCTTGTCGCTGAATTTGTTGCTGAGCGAGCAATGTATTCCCCGAGCAATGCTCCGACTTCATCACCGCGCAGCATTCGCCAGCCATGAATTGGATCATTGATCGCACCGGCACAACGATCTGCATCTGGATCGTTGGCAATGACGAGATCGGCTTGAACTTTGCGTGCAAGAGCTAGCGACATATCGATCGCGCCGGGTTCTTCGGGATTAGGGAATGCGACAGTAGGGAAATCAGGATCTGGCTCTGCTTGTTCTGGAACCACAATCGGCTCATCGAATCCTGCCCGATGAAAGACCTTCATCAGGACTTCAGTTCCCACTCCATGCATTGCCGTGTAGACGATCTTCAGTCGATGTGGACGTGGCGCGAGTTTGGATGTGGCTGCTATGTAGGAATCTACGACATCGTCATTGAGCACAGTCCAAGCATCTCCACGCGGAAGAAGATTGAGAGCGGGAGAATTTGAAATTTCTTGCGAGATCTCCCGATCTGCTGGAGAAATGATCTGCGAGCCGTTGTATTCAACGCCACCGACTGTCCCGCCAAGATAGACCTTGTAGCCGTTATCTTGTGGTGGATTATGGCTTGCGGTCACCATCACACCAACACCACATCCAAGTTTTCGAACAGCGTAGGCGAGAACTGGAGTTGGCAATGGACGCGGCAAGACAAAAACTTTCATTCCCGCACCGCTCATGATTTCAGCAGTGTCACGGGTGAAATCCTCGGATCCATATCGAGCATCTCGACCAATAACTATCGAATCAATCTTGTTCTTCTTCATAAATGATGCAAGTCCGGCCGCTGTTTTAGATACAACTGCTCGATTCATTCGCGAAGGACCCGGACCGAGCGCTCCTCGCAATCCCGCCGTTCCAAATTCCAAGAAACCCGAGAAGCACGACTTCAATTCGCTGGAATTTCCCTCCGCCAGCCACCTTTGCAGTTGTTCCCGCGTCTTGGCATCAGGATCCTCGTTGATCCACGCCACTACTTCGGCGCGTAATGAATCGGGAATCGCGGATTCGGACATAGAGAAGAACTTACTCTCGCACTGGCCGTGAGCGAAGAGTCTCGATGTAATCATCGGGCGCTCCTGCTTCGATTGCGGCGTTGATCATGATGTCGAGGTATCTCCGGCTGGGAAGTCCTCCTTCGTAGGAGTTCAAGACATATACATAACAGAGCGAAGTTCCATCAAGACTTTCGACGCGAACTCTGATCTTTCGATAGAGATCGGTTGTGACACCTTCCCATTCATCAAGGGCCAATTCATCTGCTCCCGTGAGGTCATACAAAGCGACGAAGACTGCTGAAGATTCATCTTCGACAAGCGTTGCGACCGAACCTTCCCAACCAATCTCCTCGCCGCCAAAGGTAAGTCGCCAACCTTTTAGCCAACCATTACCGCGATGTGGCGAATGAGGGGCACGAACCATCATCTGACGTGGATCGAGATTTGATCCATATGCGGCGTAGAGGGTCATCATCAACTCCGAGATGCGTTGACCAGATCAAACCAGTTGTAACCCAGAGATGTGAAGGCTTTCTTCACAAGCGGCAGTGAAAGTCCAATCACATTCGAGCTCTCGCCTTCGATTCGCGTTATGAATGGCGCGCTCAAACCATCGAGGGTGAATCCACCTGCAACATTGAGAGGTTCGCCAGTGGCAACATACTGCTCAATCTCATCGTCCGACATCTCGCCAAAGAAGACTCGGGTGGAAGCGATATCACTGATCTCAATCTCTTTCTCGGTATCGATGATGCAATGGCCAGTGTGAAGCACGCCGGATTTGCCTCGAAGCGATTTCGCTCGCTCCAATGCCCGGTCTGGCGTCTCAGGCTTACCCAATGCGCGACCTTCGAATTCAAAAGTCGAATCACATCCAACAATGAGCGCTGGAAAATCTATCTTCTTCTTGATCGTATGTGCTTTGACGATAGCAAGAGCAATAACCATTTCTCGTGGTGAGAGTTCCTTATAACGCTCATCTTCTTCATCAGCGCCACTGACCATGATTGTGGGATTAAGGCCCGCACTCTTGAGAAGCCTCGCACGTGATGGAGATGCTGATGCAAGCACGATTGTGGGCATGTCGACGATTCTATCCTCAAGTACTCTTTTCGATATGGGCGTCGCGAAATCTCATGATCATTCGGCTGCCATCAATACTGAGCGAGAAGTTTTCGCAGCAGAAGAATTACTTGCCTATTTTGAAAGTCCGGAACGTTCGCTTCATATAAGGGCTCATCACTCCATTTGTGATGCTGGTGAAATCCATGATGAGCGCTATTTCTCGCTCCATTGCACGCGTTCTTACCAAGGTCAACTTGCGCTGACATCTCTGGTGCAACACCGTTTCTATCGTGGGCGATTGATCTCTGAAGCTGCGAAAGGATTGAGTGAGAGTGTTCATCAAAGAATTCTTGAGTGTGCGCAATCGAAAATCGCAGAGCTCTCCTGGCGCGGAAGTTCCTTGCTTCGCTTCGATTCTGCCGGTGAATTCCTTGATCTGACTCGTGGAGTTCAGCGTGAAGCGCTGTGGACGCTGGATCATTGCTTGACGAGCGGATTCGAAAACGAATTACGTGCTTGCTTTGATCTTCCGTTGGGATCAGTGGAAGTAACCAGCAGAAATTGGATGACCATTGAATTTAGCGCTCCCGGCGAACTCGACATGGTTCGTCCCTATCTCCATCTCTGTGCCCGAAATCCTCGCTATAAGTTCCACCATTTCGATTCCCACTCGGGCGTCATTTCACTTTCTGATGAGAACGTAGATGTAGAGGAAGATCTCTTCCATGCACTTGATTACTTAGAGGGGATTATTAACGAGTAGCGCGCCCAAGAGCGCGGAACTTCCAACCTGCACTAATCCAACGGTCGCGATCTAGAGCGTTTCGGCCATCAATGATGATCGACTGTTTGACCAAAGTCTTCAAGCGGGCAGGATCAAGGTCGCGATAGAACTTCCACTCTGTTAGATGCAAGATGGCATCGGCATCTGAGATGCAGCGCTCAACGTCAGCCTCAAAACCCAATGCTGGAAATCTTCTTCGCGCATTGTCGATGGCTTTCGGATCATGAACGATGACGTGAGCACCCGCGCTATGAATCTGAGCTGCAATATCGAGGGCGGGAGAATCGCGAACGTCATCACTATCGGGCTTGAACGCAGCTCCCAAGACAGCGATCTTCTTGCCTTTGAGATCTTCGCCAAGATCAGCGCGGACCAAATCGATCATGCGTTGGCGAGCACGTAAATTGATGGAGTCGATCTCACGGAGGAATTCCAGGGATTGCTTTGCGCCAAGTTCCTCAGAACGTGCCATGAAGGCGCGAATATCCTTCGGCAAACAACCGCCACCAAAGCCGATTCCAGCTTGAAGGAATCGCGATCCGATTCTTGGGTCATATCCGATTGCTTTGGCGAGCACAGTGACATCGCCCCCTGCTGCCTCACAGATTTCAGCCATTGCATTGATGAATGAGATTTTTGTGGCGAGGAAAGAATTTGCGGCAACTTTGACGAGTTCTGCAGTGGGCAGATCTGCGCGAATCCAAGGAATATCGGCCTTGAGCAGATCGCGATAGACCTCTTTCAATATCGCTTCAGCGCGATCAGAGGTAACACCAACGACGAGTCGATTCGGTCGCAATGTATCTTCGACTGCGAAACCTTCTCGCAAGAATTCTGGATTCCAGGCCAACTCAGCACCACGATTGGTCTTCTGCAACCTTTCGCTCAATCGTGCCGCTGTTCCCACAGGAACCGTAGATTTACCGACGACGAGCGATCCCTTTTTCGCATGAGGCGCTATGGAATCAAGTGCGCTATCGACATAGGTCATATCCGCTGCAAGACCATCTTTGCGTTGTGGCGTTCCTACGCAGATGAAATGCACATCGCAATCCGCAGCTGAGGAAAAATCTGTCGTGAATGTCAGACGCCCTGAATTGACTTCAGTGAGAAGCAATTCTTCTAGGCCCGGTTCGAAGAAAGGAACCCGGCCAGATTTGAGAAGTTCGATCTTGCTCGGCTCGACATCGATACCTACGACTTCAAATCCGAGAGAGGACATCGCGGCGGCGTGCGTTGCGCCGAGGTATCCAGTTCCAATGACCGAGAGCTTGAGCATAAGTGCGGACTTTATCCTGTCTCGCTATTTTTCTTCTTCATCTCTTCGATGATCGGCACTCTTATGAGGAACTTGTCGATGTTGCGCACGGGTTATCGGATGCGGTTCCCGTCTTGAAATTGTCGACTGCAGAGGGCGAAGCAGATGGCTCGGCTTTCACCATATCTATGAGGGCGAGATCATTTTTGATTCGATCGAAGAGCTGGGGCGCGAGAACGGGATCCCATAAGACTGCCGCCGAAACGCCGTTGGCAGAGTAGTTGTAGAACTTCAATGGGATGGTCAAAGTTCGCACGTTATTGGTCGACAATCCTCGTAATTCTTTTGCCAGAGTGATGAGGTCCCCTTGGGAAAGTCCAGAATCGATGGTGACACTCGATAGTGCGGAGTTGATGAAGTCGACCAACTTCACCGGATTCAGAAGCACGCCTGCGCTGGATGCCTTGCGCATCAATGCACCCACGAATTGTTGCTGGCGCTTCATTCGACCGAGGTCTCCAAGTCCATCGAATTCGCGAGAACGAACATATTTCAAAGCGTCGACACCATCCAAAGTATGTTTTCCAGCCGGAAGCACGAGATGACTTTTTGGATCATCTATATCTCGCTTGGTGCAGATGTCCACGCCGCCAAGGGCATCGACCATCCGGACAAAACCCACAAAATTTATCTCGACAAAGTGATCGATTCGTACACCTGACATATCTTCGAAGGTTTGGATTAATAACGGCGCGCCACCCCAGTTGTAAGCGGCATTGATCTTCGAATGTGCTGCCGGAACGCTCTTACCCGAAGCGTTTAAGTGTTCAGGAATCAGCGCATATGTATCTCGAGGGATAGAGATAATGACCGCGTTATCGCGTTTTTTGGAGATATGAACTAAAAGCATTGTGTCTGAGCGTTTGCCTGCGGCAACTTTGGTACTTCCTACTCGTAGTCTTTTTATCTCCTCTTTCGTCAATCCTTCGCGAGTATCGGATCCGACAATCAGGTAATTAACTGCCGATGACTCTTTCTTGGGGCGATCCTTCAAACCCCCGAAGACATCGGCCTTTGGGATTGCGGCGGTAATCCGTCCCAAACCCAGCCAGGTAATTGCAGAAATCGCAACGATAGAGATGGAGAGAATCGTGAAGAAACGAATGATGCGAGGCGATTTCACGACGTTAGCGTAGTTGGACGATAGCGTTTGTCTGTTATGGCAAGCCGAGAAACATCCCGCCCAGGCGAATTCCCAAACCTGGGAAACTCTCCAGCAGTCTCTGTGATCCTCACTGTGGTCAACGAATCGCGCCATCTTGCTGACGCGGTAAAAGCGGTATTACGTAGTGATTATGGCGGAGAGATTGAGATCATCATCGCAGTTGGTCCATCTCGTGACGGAACTCGAAATGTTGCAGAATCGATCGCTCGAGAAGAGAGTCGAGTACGTGTCATTGATAATCCTTCCGGTCGTACACCAGATGGACTCAATGCTGCGCTGGCGCAGTGTAGAAATGAAGTGGTGGTTCGTATTGACGGACATTGCGAGATAGATGCTCGGTATATCGCTCAAGCAGTGGAGATTTTGAACCTGACTGGCGCGGTCAATGTTGGTGGCTTAATGGCCGCGGAGGGGACAACCAATTTTGAACGGGCAGTCGCGCAAGCAATGCGATCCAAGATCGGTGTTGGCTCATCAAGATTTCACACAGGTGGAGCGGCAGGAAGTGTTGACACTGTTTATCTCGGAGTTTTCCGCAGAAGAGCGCTGGAGGAAATTGGTGGATACGACCAGCAATTCACCCGCGCCCAAGATTGGGAGATGAATTTTCGTCTACGTAAACGCGGTGGCGTGATCTGGTTTGATCCACGTTTGAAGGTTACTTACCGACCGCGAAATTCAATCGCGGCGCTGGCACGTCAATATTTTGAATATGGAAGATGGCGTCGGGCAGTAAGTCGCCGCCATGAGGGAACGACGAATTTTCGCTACTTAGCACCACCTATCAATCTCATTATCCAATCACTCTCCATTATCGGTGGAATTTTCTTCTCGCCGCTCTTTTTCCTTCCGATAGCGAGTTATCTGATTGCTATAACACTTGGCTCTTCTGTCATTGGATCGCGTTGGTCTGAACGATTGATTCTTCCCTTTGTTCTGATAACAATGCATTTTTCCTGGGGATTTGGTTTCATTTCTTCACCCAGGCACCTGATATCTGAAGGATAAGAAATCGCTCAGGTACCCTTTGAAATGTGGCCTGGCGGTTGTCATTAATTAGAATTTCTATATTCATTTCGATTTCACTCGCTTTCGCCACTTCCTTTCACTCTTCAGCAGCCGAATCTGCTCCGACCATCCCAACAGAATTTCAATTTGCTGGTTCTGGCTATGGCCATGGCGTTGGCATGAGCCAAATCGGTGCTCGTGGACTTGCCCTGGAAGGAAAATCTGCCGCAGAGATCATTCGCTACTTCTATCCAGGGACCGATGTCACTCCATATCCTGATACGCCGACTATTCGAGTCAACATCGCAAATCTCGCCTCCAATGTCACCGTCGCTGTTCCCTCCAAGAAAGGATCGATCCAGCTTTATCGTGGCGATATACCGCTGAATCAGAGCGCGGAACCATATGGGATCTATCAAGGAGATATCACCGCGCTTTTCACCAACTTCGCTGGTTCGGTAGTTCCCACGCTCTCATCGCCAACTGCAAAGTTCGCTGCTTTTCCACCGTCAATCGCGTGGACACTTCGATGGGAGAGCGGAACAGTCGTAGCGCTGACAAATGGCGCAACGACATCGCAGTACCGATATGGACAGATAACGATCAAAAGTGTCACGACAACGGTATCTAGTTATCTAGCCGTCACAACAACGCTTCGCCTACACGATGAGTATTTGTATGGGATTGGCGAGGTCCCCTCATCATGGCCACCCGCTGCCTTAGATGCCCAAGTCATCGCCTCGCGAACTTTTGCGATGACCAAACTTTCGAAGATTCGTAGCGAATGCGATTGCAATATCTACAACACCATTGCAGATCAGAATTTCGTCGGCTACTCCAAGGAAATCGAACCGATCTATGGTGTGCGCTGGCGCGAAGCGGTCAACCGAACCTTTGTTGATACTCAGACCGCCTTAACGATCACCCAGAATGGAACACCCATCAACGCCTTCTTCTTCTCATCGAGTGCAGGAATGACTCAGAACATCAAAGATGTCTGGGGTTCCCAATTCCCTTATCTCATCAATATCGCTGATCCATGGAGTCTGAATCCAACGCTCAATCCCCGTTATGCCTTCTGGGTTCGCGCAATTCCGCAGGCCCTGATGGCACAAGCCTTCAAACTTCCGGATGTCATCTCTTACACCATTGATTCGCGTACCGTCACGGGAAGCGTTGCTTCCATCACGGCGACATCAAGTAAGGGAAAGAAAGTGAAAGTAACGGGTGAGATCTTTCGTGGAATCGTCAAGCTACCATCGACATGGTTCGATGATGTCAAAAAACTAGTTCGGCAAGATAGATATTTGGATGAGTGCTATTCGGTTGGAGCAAGAACTTTTACTTGTGCGGCTTAGTTCGCGTGGAGAACGCTATTAAGTCCGCCCCACGAACCATTTCGCGGTAGCGCTTCAACGGCACCATTCTGAGAATTCCTGCGGAAGAGAAGCGAATGAGCTCCAGAGAGTTTTCTTGCGGCAACGATCTGCCCATCAGGTAATGCGACCTTCGTTCCAGCTGTGATGTAAAGACCTGCCTCGATAACGCAATCATCACCGAGTGAGATACCCAGACCACTGTTAGCTCCGAGCAGAGTTCGTGCTCCGATCGAAATCACTTCCTTGCCACCGCCGCTGAGAGTTCCCATGATCGATGCACCACCGCCGATATCAGAACCATCGCCGACAACGACTCCAGCAGAGATTCGTCCTTCGACCATGGATTTGCCCAATGTTCCTGCATTGAAATTAACGAAACCTTCGTGCATAACAGTCGTCCCCGATGCAAGATGAGCACCGAGCCTGACCCGGTCTGCATCAGCGATTCGAACTCCCTCTGGAATGACGTAATCGACCATGCGCGGGAATTTATCGACCGCAAGAACAAGGACATGGCCATACGCTGCGATGAGTTGAGTTCTTATCTGCGAGAAAGTAGCGAGTGCGCAAGGCCCGCGATCAGTCCATACGACATTTGGAAGAAGAGCGAAGATGCCATCTAAGGATGCACCGTGCGGTTTGATGTGTCGATGTGAGAGAAGATGCAAACGCAAGTAGGCATCGGAGACATCTTTCGGCGCTTGGTCGAGTGAGATTTCGAGTGCTACGAAGGTGCGAGTGATGTTGCGAATCGAATCAGGGACGGCAAGATGGTTGAGATCAGGGGCTTTTGCTGCCGCAAGAGATCCAAGACCAAGATGATGGAAATAAGTATCGAGAACTGAACCATCGGCAGCAATCGTGGCAATTCCATAACCAAAGGCAGTGCCCTGACTTGATGTATTGCTCTGCGTTGAATCTTGCGCCATGAGCAAAAGGTATCAATGAAGCAGATGTTCACGAGGCGCTTTAGAGTGCTCCAATGAGAATTGCAGTCTTCTGCGCTTCCTCTATCGCTGTTTCACAATCCAATCTTCATCTTGGATTTCAGTTAGGCGAGGAGATAGCGCGAAGCGGCCACGAATTGGTATGGGGCGCCGGCGCTATTTCCGTCATGGGCGAGGTGGCCCGAGGAGCACGTTCGCAAAATGGAAAAACAATCGGAGTCATTCCAGAACGCCTGACAAATATTGAATTCATCGACAAGGATGCCCATGAACTCCATATCGTCAAAGATATGCGGGAGCGAAAAGGAAAGATTGAGGAACTTTCCGACGGATTTATCGCGCTCCCTGGCGGTATCGGAACCCTTGAGGAACTCTTTGAGATCTGGGTCGGCCGGTATCTTGGCTTCCACAGCAAGCCGATCGCGATACTAGATCCTGAAGGAGTATATGGATCTCTTCGCAAAGCACTTGATGATCTCACCGCTGCGAACTTCATGAAGCCGGGACAACATGAACAAGTTCTCTGGTGTTCGCAAATTTCACAGGCAATCGATCATTTGATCTCTATTCAATAGTCCTCTATGCCAACGCCATTTTCGATAACCATCATCATTGATGCCCCAATCGAGACTGTTTGGCGAAAACTTGTTGATTGGCAAAGCCAAAGCGATTGGATGGCAATGACAAGAGTCCACGCCTCGCACAACGGTGCTGATGATTCGGGGATTGGAACAACGATTTCGGCATTTACCGGAGTTGGGAGATTTGGAATCGAAGATGCGATGCGCGTTACTCAATGGCAACCGCCAACATTTTGCGCTGTCAATCATTATGGCCGTTGGATCAAGGGAATCGGAGAATTCACTTTAGAGAGCATTGAAAATCGAGAGTTGAATTCGATAAGCACCTCATTCCACTGGTATGAAGAAATCGAAGGTTCGCCCTTACTACTGAACATTCTTAAGCCAGGAATCCTTACTGCTGTTTATTTCTCGCTGCGCAAATTTGCGCGGACATGTACTGATTCTCAGCATTAGTTCAACGATTCAAGAGTCCTCTGCCGAGTAACCTTCTTCCTATGTCAGATCGGGAGAGAGAGCGGAGCGCTCTGACCCTTGCCGACTTGATCGCATCACTTCCGGAGGAAGAACGAATCATCTTGATTCTTCACTTCGTCAAGAATCTGACCACGATTCAGATAGCGGAGAAGTTGGGGGTACCGGAGCGTTCGGTTGTGGCAGTTCTCTCCTCGGGTCGCGCCCGCTTGAGCGAGGCCTTCAATTTCCCACCCGCCCAATAAATACGCGATAATTCGCCTTCGGTAAAAAGACCCGGAAACGAGGACCTATGGCAGCCATGAAACCCCGCACTGGCGATGGACCTATGGAGGTCACCAAAGAAGCCAGAAGCCTGGTTATGCGAATTCCTCTCGAAGGCGGCGGCAGACTTGTCGTCGAATTGAATCAAGAAGAGGCTCGTAACCTCGCCGATGTCCTCAACGCTGCGGTCGCGCTGATCAAGAAGTGAACCGCTCGATTCCGAAACTCGGAACTCGGGATAAATCTGCTCCTCTCAATCCAAATTTTCTCTCTGGCCTCACACATCTTGCCCTTCCTATTGTCATCACTGATGAGAAGCCAGCAATAAATCTTTCTGACAAACTCATCAAGGCAATAGAAAAGCTTTCATCGATAGATCTCGCTGCGGAATTAGCAAAAGTAAGCGATACCTTCACCGGAAAAGTCGGCGAACTTCTCGAGATTCCTCTCTCTCCTTCACAATCTTCGCTGAAGAGAATTCTCTTGGTTGGCGTGGGGGATAGTTTGCCGGCCGATCTTCGAAAAGCTGGAATTGCACTGGGGCGAAAAGTTCGAGGTACTAAAGCTCACCTCTTCTCTTTCGCATGCACCAATGATGAGAATGCACTAACGCATCTCTTGGCACTTGGTTTGAGCACCTACACCTGGAGTGAAAAGAGCGGACCAACCCCGGAGACGCCGTGCTTCTACATCGATCAGGGATTCGATTCGATTCTTGAGAGAGCCGCGATCATGCTCGCTGCAACATGGAAGGCGCGAGATTTGATCCACACTCCTGCCGATATCGCTACCCCGGAATGGATTGCTGCTCAAGCGCGCTTGCTAGCCCGCAAGAATTCGCTCTCGATCAAGGTACGTGGCGGTAGAGAATTAGCAGAGTTCGGCGGTCTTCGTGCTGTCGGAAACTCGAGCCAAGAACATCCTCCGCGTATGGTTGAAATAAGTTATATGCCACGACCGACGAGAGTGAAAAAAGGAAAGTCCGTTCCGCACGTTGTATTAGTAGGAAAAGGGATCACCTTCGATACCGGTGGCGTATCGCTCAAACGCCCTTATGACCTAATGATGATGATGAAGAGTGATATGGCAGGTGCGGCGGCAGCGCTTATGACCGTAGTAGCTGCATCTCAACTCAAGTTACCCGTAAAAGTCACTGCTTTGTTGATGATGGCAGAGAATACTTTGTCGGCAACTTCCCAGCGTCCATCAGATGTCATCACTCATTACGGAGGAACTACTGTCGAAGTAATCGATACCGATGCAGAGGGACGTCTTGTTCTTGCCGACGGTCTGGCTTATTCCGATAAGAATCTCAATCCGGATTACCTCATCGATATTGCCACACTAACTGGCGCTGCGACATTGTCGCTGGGTCGTCATTACGGGGCGATGTACACACGGGATAAAAAACTTGCGCAACAACTGCATGAAGTTGGGAACTTCATCGGTGACCGGGTCTGGCACATGCCGCTGGTTGACGATTATTCGATTGCGCTGGAAAGTGATGTCGCCGATTACAACCACACGGGAGATAAGTTCACATTTCAAGGTAGTTCTATCACCGCTGCGCTTTTCCTGGAGAAATTTGCTGGAGATCGCCGCTGGGTTCATTTGGACATTGCCGGAACTGGTAGATCCGAGACCGATGCCGGTGAGAATCCCAAAGGTGGAACGGGGTTTGGCGTGAGATTATTGACGCAATGGTTGGCGACACTGTGAGCTCAGCATTTCCAGAGCGCGGAGATATGCGCGCATTCTCCAACTCCTATATCCCCGAGACCGAGATCATGCAGCGCGCACGACAGCGTGGCCTAGAAATCGGCGCCTATGACACCACCTCGGCTGTCGGGTCATTGCTGCGCTATCTCACCCATCTTGTTGGAGCAACGTCGATTGTCGAAGTCGGAACCGGAGCAGGCGTCAGCGGTCTTTGGGTTTTGCCAGTGTTGAGTTCGAAGGGACTTCTCACATCTATCGATGATGAAGTCGAGAATGCGAAATTTGCAAAGCTTGCTTTTGAAGAAGCAGGAATTCCCTCTTCTCGATATCGACTTATCACCGGTAATAGTCGAGAGATCGTGGGGAAACTAGCGGATAGTTTGTATGACATCTTCATCTTGCGACAGAGTGACGATCTCTTGGAAAGCGTCGAGAATGCTCATCGTTCACTTCGCCCAGGTGGAATATTGGTCTTGGATCAGGCGCTCTTTGGAGGGAAAGTTGCCGATCCAACTCAACGTGATGCTGCGACTATTGCACGGCGCGAAGTCATCAAAGTCATAAAGGAATCGCGTGAACTCTGGCTTCCCATGCTGCTTCCAGTCGGTGATGGTGTTCTCGTAGCAACCAAACTTTCCAGCGCGATCGCCTAGCGATTTAGGATACGAACATGTTCGGAATCGGAATGGGGGAGTTCCTCGGACTTGTTGTCTTGGGACTCTTTCTTGTTGGACCGGATCGACTGCCCTCGGCGGCGAAAGATTTTGCTCGTCTTGTCCATAAGCTCCGCAACTTCACCGCATTTGCATCGAAGGAATTGCGGGAGAACCTCGGTCCTGGTTTCGAGGATCTCAATGTCACTGATCTGAATCCCAAGAAACTTGCCAAGAAAGTCCTCGATAACGCTCTGGAAGAGACTGCATCCGCAGCCAAGCCGACATTCGATGAAGTCAAACGACAATCTCGCGATATCAAAGATGTTGCCAAAATCGATCCAGATATCCTCTGAACAAACCACAGATCATGACTAATTCTGAAAAAACCATTGCCGCCATCCACGCTGCGCTTGCATCGGTTCACGATCCTGAGCTCCATCGTCCGCTCCCTGAATT
>CAZGMF010000001.1:21993-42431 GCA_964526795.1 uncultured Clavibacter sp. | reverse complement strand
ACGCTGCGCTTGCATCGGTTCACGATCCTGAGCTCCATCGTCCGCTCCCTGAATTGGGGATGGTTGAGTCGGTTTCCTTTGAATCTGGCGTGGCGAATCTTCGAATTCTTCTTACTATCTCTGGATGTCCGATGCGAGATCGTTTGCACAACGACATCAATGTGGCATTGAAGAAGATTGAAGATGTGAAAGAGGTTCGTATCGAATTTGGCGTCATGAGCGATGAGCAACGGGGAAATGTGAAGAAATTGCTCCACGGTGGCAAAGAGAAGGTCATCCCCTTTGCTCAGCCAGGATCATTGACGCGCGTAATCGGAATCGCTTCTGGAAAAGGTGGCGTCGGAAAATCTTCTGTCACCGTCAACCTTGCAGCGGCTCTGTCAATGCGAGGATTTCGAGTCGGAATCCTTGATGCAGATATCTATGGTCACTCGATTCCGCGGCTTCTAGGGATCGAGGGACAACGACCCACTGCAATCGATCAGACATTCATTCCGATTGAAGTTAATGGAATCAAGGTCGTTTCCATCGAGATGTTCAAGCCTGATCGCTCCGATCCTGTGGCCTATCGTGGTCCGCTTCTTCATAGGGTGCTCGAACAACTCTTGAGTGATGCTTATTGGGGAGATCTGGATTTCCTTCTTCTCGATCTTCCACCGGGGACAGGGGATATTGCAATCTCCCTTGGTCAACTTGTACCAGCTTCCGAAATTCTCATCGTCACAACGCCTCAAGTCGCAGCCGCAGAAGTAGCAGAGCGAGCCGGGAGAATTGCCCACCAACTCAAACAACAGATCATCGGTGTCATTGAGAATATGTCATCGTTCTCAATGCCCGGATCGGATATCGGAATCGAACTCTTTGGAGCCGGTGGTGGCGATGAGACTGCCAAAAGATTGAGCACGCTCGTTGGGGCAGATATTCCGCTACTTGGAAAGATTCCTTTTGATTTGTCGTTGCGCGAAGGAGGAGATCACGGTGTATCGATTGTTAATCGTGCGCCGGATTCACCAGCTGCTCAACAATTCTTAGCAGTAGCCGATGCCCTTACGACTCGTAAGCGTTCGCTACTTGGAGTCCGGCTGGGACTGAGTACCTGATCGCTCATTGAGCAAGAGCCTGATCTCCTCGACGAGATCACGACGCATTGCTGCTATCTCACGAACCATGAATTCTGTTACCGCGAGATTTCTTTCATCACGAGAACGATCCTCCTGAGACATCACTCGATCGCGATCATCTTGGCGATTCTGCGCCAAGAGAATCAGTGGCGCAGCATAGGAAGCTTGAAGTGAGAGCAAGAGCGTCAAGAAAATAAAAGGATATTCATCGAAGCGCAAATGAGTCGGCGCAAGGCTGTTCCACACGATCCAAATAACGACAAAGACTGTCATGTACACCAAGAACCGTGCGGTACCGATAAATCGGGCAAAGCGTTCGGAGATCCGACCAAAAGTCTCAGGATCGTAATTCGGTTTGAAGGATCGACGAGATTCGCGAGGAATCGAGAGGCGAGAGTTGGTGCTCATCTCATGTTCTCCTTTCAGTGTTTCGCCAGTTTGTGGGCAGGAGATGGTCGAGCACGTCATCGACGGTGACTGCACCAAGCAATCGTTCGTTCTCATCGACAACCGGTGCTGCGATCAAGTTGTAATTCGCCAAGATTTTTACCACTTCATTGAGTGGTGTCTCCGGTGGAATCGCGTTGGAATCAGTATCGACGACAAGGCCCAGCGTTAAAGCAGGCGGTTTTCGCAGTAATTCTTGGACATGGACAACGCCCATCAAACGCCCTGTGGGCGTCTCCAGTGGTGCGCGGCAGACAAATACCTGTGCTGCCAAAGCTGGAGCGAGTTCTTTCTGACGGACGGCGGCAAGTGCATCTGCGATGGTGGATTCAGAGGAGAGGATCACCGGATCGGTTGTCATCATTCCGCCTGCGGAGTAATCCTCATAGTGCATCAAGCGACGGACATCTTCGGCTTCCTCTTCCTCCATCATCTCCAGCAAAGTTTCGGCTTTCTCGCCACCTACTTCGCGCAGAACATCGGCGGCGTCATCAGGAGCCATCTCACCGAGAACATCAGCGGCACGTTCGCCTTCGAGTTTGGTAACTAGCGCAACGCGATCTGCGTCATCCATTTCTTCAAGCACATCTGCGAGCTTCTCATCGTCAATCGTCTTCACAATTTCTGTGCGACGATCGATTTCCAGGTCGTGAAGTGCAGCAGCAAGATCTTGCGCCGGAAGTGCATGAAGATCGTCCGAGGCAGAAATGGCTCTCGTGATCCTGCTTTCGATTGGATCAAATCGGAGATCGCTCCAGCTGACTGTTTCGGATCTACCTTTTCGGAATCGGCTCGCACCCTTGGAAATGTGCACTGATGTGGCGAACCAATCGCGAGTCGGACTCAATTCGATACCAATATCTTCGACGATGACTCGCTCATCGGTAGCGCTCAAGCGCGCCTCACGATCGAGATTGCCATCCAAGAGCAGGTGTTCGCCTTCGCTTCTCTCGTAGCGGCGAATGTTGAGAGATCCCGTGATGAACACTCCGCCATCGTTGATAGAGGTCACTCTGGTAATCGGAATAAAGATCTTTCGCCGTTGTGGAACTTCAACAATAAAGCCCAAGATTCTTGGAGGTTGTCCATCATTGCGATGCGATGCGACGGCATCGCGAACTTTTCCTACTCGGTCTGCGTTGGGGTCAAATACCGGAGTACCGGCGAGCTTTGCCAAGAAGATCAAAGTCAATGTTTCTGCACGCATCAGGCACCTCCATATGGCAAGGCTAACCGATAGTAGGTTTGAGTCGTGCGCGATCAAGACCATACCAAGATGCCTGAGGGTCGTGATCTTCTCTTTCTTCTCGCAGGAATAATCGGAATCGGGACCTCAGGTCCGGTTATTGCGTTGAGCGTGATGCCGATTCTGGCTCTGGTCTTCTGGCGCAACCTTGGGGGCGCGCTAATAATCGCCCCATTCGCACTTCGAAGCTATCGAAGAATGAAAGGTCGAGAGTTAGAAGGTTTCAAGCGCGGAATGATCTGGTCGATTGTGGCTGGAATAACGCTTGCCGCACATTTTATTTTCTTCTTCGCGTCCATGCGTCTGACTTCGGTAGCTGCAGGAACTGCCCTGACAGCACTTCAGCCCATCTTCGCCGCCTTCATTGTCACCAGGCTCGGTGGACATATTCCCCAACGTGCGTGGATCGGTATGGTCATTTCTTTCGCGGGCGTTTTGGTTATAACGGGAGTCGACTTTCAAATTTCTTTTCAAGCATTTCTCGGTGATATCGCTGCCATTATTTGCGCAGCCCTAGCAGCGGCATATGTGATCTTAGGTTCGCGCGCCCAGCAATATCTATCGACATCGCTATATACGGCAACGTGTTATGCCACATGTTCCTTCGTCGCTCTCGTGGCGGCACTAGTCAGTGGCGAGAAGATCTCCGGTTTTCCTAAGCGGGAATGGTTGTTGTTGCTTGCGCTTATCGCAGGGGCCCAAATCCTCGGACATACGATGTTTAACATGACATTACCTCGCGTCTCGCCGGCCATCGTCTCACTCATTGTCTTCTTTGAAGTTCCCGTAAGCGCTTTGCTTGCGTGGTGGTGGATCGGACAACTACCACCATCAGGAATCATCCCCGGCGTTCTTTTATTACTTGCTGGGTGTGTCATCTTCGTCATTCGCAATCGAAATCAGAGAGAAACTAGCGATGTTGATTGATCTTCATACGCATTCGAACGCCAGCGATGGAACGGATTCTCCTTCTGCTCTCATTCACAAAGCGCTGATTCGCGGAATTGATGTCCTTGCGTTGACAGATCACGACACGACGGCCGGATGGTCGGAGGCAATCAATGCTCTTCAGAGTTCGCAGATCAATCGAGCGATGGAACTGGTACTTGGAGCAGAGGTCTCCTGCCAAGATGAGAATGGAATCAGTATTCATATCCTTGGATTGCTCTTCGACCCCACCTACCAACCTTTGATCGACGAGTTCGCCAAGACTCGCGAGAATCGGCTCACTCGAATGGAACGGATAGTCGCGCGATTGAATGAAGCAGGAATTGATATCACAATCGAAGAAGTTCACGCTCAGAAACGTGATGATGCGACGTTGGGACGACCCCATCTTGCCGATGCTCTCGTGGCACGAGGGCATGTGAAAAGTAGAGAAGAGGCATTTGAGGCTTTACTCCATAACCGATCGAAGTTCTACATCAATCACTATTCACCATCGCCGATCACCGCGATTGGTTTGATCAAGGCAGCCGGCGGCGTCGCGGTCATCGCACATCCTTTGGCATCACAACGTGGGCGAACCATTCCTATCTCATCACTTGATGCGATGTTGGAGGCTGGTCTGGATGGGATTGAGGTACATCATCGCGACCATTCAGTGGAAGAGGTTTCGCAACTTACTGATCTTGCTAGAGAAAGAGATGTCATCATCACTGGTTCTAGCGATTATCACGGCAACGGAAAACTCAATCAACTAGCCGAATTCACCACTCATCCTGAACAATGGGCAGCGCTAGAGGGACGTGCGCGAGATCGGAGAGTGGTCAGAAGATGAATCAGGGCTACTTTGATCCCGAAACGATCACCTGGCGAATTCATTCCGATCCCTCGATGGTCGTTGGCGGAATTCGTGCTCTTTTGGAGCAGGCGCTCCATCCTGCTGCGATGTCTGGTGTCGCTGCGCATTCTAATTTTCGTGAAGATGCGTGGGGCAGGTTGCAGAGGACTGGAGATTATGTCGGCACAGTGACTTTTAGTACCCGAGAAGAGGCGGATGCACTGACATCGCGAGTGAGGACCATCCACTCAAAGCTTGGATTAGATGACCCTCATCTTCTTCTCTGGGTGCATATGGCCATGGTTGATGCTTTCCTTGATACGGCTCTGCGTTCCGGTATGAACCTAACCGAATCCGAGCAAGACCAATACATCGCGGAGATGGTCACTTTCGCGCGACTTGTGGGAATTGATGTCGATGATGTCCCGACAACGAGAGAAGAAGTTGAAAGTTATTTCAAAAAAATCATGCCAGAACTGAGTGCGTCAGATGATGCAAAGCGCGCAGCTCTCTTCATCGCCTTGCCCCCTCTTCCACCGTTGCTTCGATTCGGTACGCCGATTGCGCCGCTTTGGGGAGGTATTGCAGCCCTTGCTGCTTCAGCCCTTCCGCTGTGGGCGCGCCGACTTTATGGCTGGCCAACTCCGCCTGGATATTCGCAAGCAACAGATGTGGGTCTTAAGACAACGCGAGGAGCGCTTCTGCTTTTACCAAAATGGTTCCGCGAGAGCCCCCAACTACGAGCGGCATATCAGCGAACATGAGCGCACCCATCATTCTGATCTCAAATCTTGCAGGTGGAAGCGGCAAGACAACCACGACACATTCACTGGCTGCTGCTAGCGCCGAATATGGAAAGAACGTCCTCGCGATTGATACCGATCCTGCCGCGACTCTTACTTTCCGCTGCGGAATCGAAAATCCGCGCATCACAATCTCTGAATTGATTCAGAAGAAATTTGGAATCGAACCAGCGCTAGTCAGGAGCGCAGAACGTTTCTCGCTCCTGCCAAGCGCCTCACGAGCCGCTGTCGCTGATGGCGAAAATAACTCCGCTGCCTGGGATTGGGTTAACGAAGTGGCCGAGATGTTCGATGTCATCGCGATTGATACCCAAAGCGGGCCATCGCTTGCACTTCTGGAGTTATCTCGATTAGCGACCCACACCGTGATTCCACTGGAAGATTCCTTTCTCTCACTTCGCGGCGCGCTTCACACTATGGATTTTCTGGCTACAGCCGAGAATCGAAACCCAACTTTCTTTCTTCCGGTCAAATGTGAAAAATTGAATCAAGATTTGCTCAACCAACTGCCATCTGGTGTCGATCTGCTCGAACCTGGAATCAGGCGAGATACCGCAATAGTGGATGCCGAAGTCTCAACTCGAAGCGTGCTAGCAGCTGCGCCACAATCAGGTGCAGCCTCGGACTATCGCGAAATCAGTTATTCGATCCTGGAGAAAGTCGGACTTTTTTAGAGTCCAGCAAAACCTACGCGACGCTCAGTGATGTCGCCGATCTCGATAGAACTGATCTTCCCTGCCGGAACAATGAATTGTCGTCCTCGAATATCAGTCAGAACGAATGGTTCGCCTCCTGAAAGGGCTTTCTTTGCCAGATTGAGAACTTCGTCTCGATCGGCGGATGTCTCGATAGTCAATTCACGCGCTTGGTCGGCAACAGTGATGCGAACCTCCGAACGGGCCGATTCACTTTTCGCTGCACTCTTCTTTGTGGTCATAGTCAGATACTAAACCGAAAGTATGGGAGGTGCAGAACTTCGAATGGGATCATTCAGTTTTCTTGGTTTTAGTTTTGGAGTGGGAACCCGGAGATTCCACGCCAGAGGAGATTGGTAACCATCGCAGTTGCTTGGGTTCGATTCATCTTCACATCTTTCTCGAGCCAATGTCGCGCTGTGATCTGCGCGCAACCAATCAATCCGATTGCGAGCATCATCGACTCTTCCTTGGGAAGTCCGGTATCGATTGAAATGACAGCGCTTACGGCAAGTGCGCATTCATATGTCATTCGATTGAGACGTTCATGTACTTGAGGTTCGATGCTCATATCGCTCTCGAAAAGCAGACGAAAAGCTTCTCCTTCGCCCTCGATAAATCCAAAATACGCCTCGATTGTGGCCTTGACGCGATTCTTGTTCTCTTTAGTCGAGGCAATCGCCTTCTGGATTGCGAAGACAAGTGAATCGATATGCATGTCCAGCACGGCGAGATAGAGATCCAATTTTGAAGGGAAGTGTTGGTAGAGAACTGGCTTACTGACCGATGCACGGTCTGCGATCTCATCCATTGATGCTGCGTGATATCCCGATGAGGTAAAGACTTCCAGAGCAGCGGCGAGAAGTTGGGCCCGCCGTTCATCACGTGGCAATCGCGAACGATTTTCACTTTTCACTTCTTCGATACTCATCGCCTCCATCGTACTCATCGCTACGCTTCTCTTCTATGGCCCAGGAAGTGAAACCTATGCGTGGATATCGGATGTTGCTGGTTCACGCGCATCCAGATGATGAGACCATCAATAACGGCGCGACGATGGCGTATTACATCGAACGTGGCGCAGAAGTCACCTTGATCACCTGTACGCGAGGCGAGGAAGGCGAGATCTTGGTGCCAGAGTTGTTGCACCTTGCAAGTTCGGCAGAAGACAAGTTAGGCGAACATCGAGAGATAGAACTAGCAAATGCGATGAAGATTCTTGGCGTATCGGATCATCGATTCCTCGGCGCTCCGACAACGAAGTGGCGCGATAGCGGGATGATGGGAAGTGAGCCCAATAATCGCACTGATGTCTTCTGGAATGCAGATATCGATGATGCCGCGACTTATCTGGTAGCTGTTATCAACGAGATCAAACCTCACGTGCTAATCACCTACGATGAAATCGGTGGCTACGGACATCCAGATCACATCCAAGCCCATCGCGTTGCGATGCGAGCGGCCGAGATCACTCGGGAATCAGGATGGAGTATCCCCAAGATCTATTGGAACACAATTCCAGTGTCGGTTATTGAAGCCGGAATCGAAGCGATGAAAGGAACGGGTAATCAATTCTTCGGCGTCGACAAGGCCGAAGACTTCCCTTTCGCACAACCCGATCATCTGGTGACCTCAGTTATCAATGCTGATGATTATGCCGGCAGGAAGATGGAAGCGATGCGGGCCCATCCCACTCAAATCTCTGTCGATGGACCTTTCTTCGCTCTTTCCGACAATCTTGGTTTCAAAGTGTGGGGTAGGGAGTTCTATCGCTTGGTCCATGGAATTGCGGCGGGCGAACGGGATGAGAACGGGCGCGAGATCGATCTTTTTGCTGGCATCAATAGATGAGTATTTATCCAACTAAATGAAGGACAACCGATGAATGTTTCACTTTCGGAACTCGCTCGAGCCGCCATCTTTGGCATCTTTGTTGGCGTCGCTGGGACATTCCTTCATGATGCTTATCGACCGGCAGGTGTCATCGTCTCTCTGAGCGCACTGGTCTTCGGGACGATTTTGATCCGACATATGTTCAACGCTCGAGCGAGCACTTTTGCCTTTGCTCTTGGTTGGGTTGGCGTCATCATCCGGGCCTCAACACTTGGTAATGGCGGCGAACTTCTTGTTCGAGCAAATTTCACCGGCAACCTTTTTGCTTTTGGTGGCGCGCTTTTCCTTGTTGTGGCTCTTCTTGCGCTTCGATACGACGACTAGTTCAATTTTTTGGTTATGCCCGTTCCCATACTTGTCCTGAAGCTGTATCTCTGACATCGATTCCAAGGGCCGCGAGCTGATCGCGGAGTCGATCGCTTGCTTCGAAATCCTTCGCTTTTCTCGCTTCTTCCCGCTGTGCAAGTAATGATTCCGCTTCTTGAGAAAGTGTTGTGCGAATAACCTCGGCGCAGAGATTGAGTCCGAGGAGTGGATCGAGGGTTTCAAATATCTGTCGTCGCTCACCATCAGAGAGAGTCGCTTCTTTTTCCACTGCCCTCAAGGCAATCATCGCTTGTGGGGTATTGAGATCGTCAGAGAAGGCTTGGGATACGACATCAATGATCTCTGAAGTTGCGGAGGTTTCTTCTGCGGCGCTGGTACGCCAGATCTGATACTTCTCTCGCCAACGCTTCAATAATGAATGTGCTGCACTTATTCCAGCCCAGGAGAGATCCATCTGACTTCGATAGTTGTTCTCCATGAAGCAGAAACGAATCGCAAGTGGATCGAATCCGCGCGCAATCACATCAGAAACGAGGACGACGTTTCCAGAACTCTTCGACATCTTCCTTCCTTCGAAGAGAAGATGCTCTCCATGCAGCCAGGCGCTGACGGCTTCATCCCCGGTAACAGGATTTGACTGGGCACGTTCATTCTCGTGATGAGGAAATCGAAGATCGATCCCGCCGATGTGAAGATCGATATGACCATCCAAGAATTTCAATGACATCGCGGAGCATTCGATATGCCAGCCAGGAAATCCCTTGCCCCACGGAGTCTCCCAAATCATCTGAGTGCGGGATCCCGCTGCCTTCCAGAGCGCCCAATCCGCATGAAATCTCTTGGCACCGCCTTCGCTGTAGTCGTAGCGATGTCCAGGACGGAGGGCATCAAGACGGTTTCCGCTTAGTTCACCATAACTGGGGAATTTCTCGGCGGCGAAGTAAACCGAGCCATCATCACCAAGGTAGGCAAGTTCGCGATCAAAGAGTTGCTGGATATGTTCGACCATCAACTCGATACATTCACTCGCACGCGGATAGAGATTGCACGACTCGATGTTCAGTGCGCGGCAATCGCGATGGAAGCGATCCTCATAATCGCGCGCTATCGCAAAGGGATCACGCTTCTCTTTCGTCGAGGCCGCCAACATCTTGTCCTCATCGAAGTCATCGCTCATATGGCCGACATCGGTGATGTTCTGGACGATGATGACGTGGTGGCCCTGGAAACGAAGTGTTCGGCTAACAAGATCTGCAAGAAGAAAGGTACGGAGATTTCCGACGTGAGCATCTCGGTAGACAGTCGGGCCGCAGCAATAGATCCGGATGCTCTTTCCATCTCGAGCCGTAATTGGTCTGACTTTGCGTGAGAGCGTGTCAAAGAGGGCCAACTTCTGGCCCTTGGTGCGCTCCATAATTACCAATTCTGTACGATAGGGGCGCATCCGACGGAGACCCCGCCCGCAATCTTGCTGACCAGCGTTTCTATTAACTGGCAAGGACCAGAGTGCGAGCAGAGATGGAGTGAACTGTGACCTACGTGATCGCCCTTCCATGTATCGATGTCAAAGACAAGTCCTGTATCGAGGAATGCCCTGTCGATTGCATCTACGAAGGCGATCGGATGCTCTATATCCAGCCTGATGAATGTGTTGACTGTGGCGCCTGCGAACCTGTCTGTCCGGTTGAAGCGATTTATTACGAAGATGATGTCCCAGGCCAGTGGAGTGATTACAAAGGTATCAACGCCGAATTCTTCGATGAACTTGGTTCACCCGGCGGCGCAGCAAAGGTAGGTCCGACTCATAAAGACCACCCAGTCGTTCTGCAGATCCAAAAGAAGCCAGAGAACTAGCCTCTGAAACTTCCCGATTTTCCTTGGGATGCCCTTGCGCCATATGGCGAACGGGCTCGCAAGAACCTACGCGGTGCCATCGATCTCTCCCAAGGTACCCCCGTTGATCCAACCCCCTCTCTCGTACAAGGGGCCCTGGTTGCAAGTTCAAATTCCCCTGGTTATCCGCTCACGACTGGCTCTGGTGAGCTACGAGAGGCGCTCAAGCAATATTGCGAATTAAGAGTTGGCGTACGTGGCGAATTTGATGTTCTGCCAACAATCGGCTCGAAAGAACTTGTGGCTCTGCTGCCATTTCTCTTGCAGGCAAAGAGGATTCTCATTCCAGATATCGCTTATCCGACCTATCGAGTCGGCGGAATCTTGGCTGGCGCTGAAGTTATCGAAGTCGGAGTTGATGCAGAGAAATGGCCAGACTCTGGGATTGATCTGGCATGGATCAACTCTCCCTCTAATCCGACTGGGCGAGTTCATAGCGATGCCGAACTTCGCGCCGTGATTGATTGGTCGCGAAGGACAGGAACTGTTGTTGCATCTGATGAGTGTTATTTACCATTCCCGGATAAGAAATCATCTCGTTCTATTCTCGCTCTCGCCGATGGCAAGAACCAAGGATTGCTTGCGGTTCACTCGCTCTCCAAACGTTCCAATATGGCGGGGTATCGGGGCGCATTCATCGCCGGCGATGCTTCGCTGATCAAGCGATTACTGGAAATTAGAAAACATATGGGGATGATGGTGCCCAACCCGATTCAACGTTCTATGGCTGTCTCCTTGGCCGATGAAGAACATGTTCAAGAACAATCCGACCGTTATCGTCGTCGTCGCGCTGTCTTGCGATCTGCCTTAGAGGAAAGTGGTTTTACCGTCGAACATTCCGAGGCCGGCCTATATATCTGGTGCACTCGCGGTGAGGAAGATTGGAGCACTGTAGGTTGGTTTGCCGATCGTGGAATCATCGTGACGCCGGGTCGTTTCTACGGTGATCAAGGCTCCAAACACGTGCGAATCGCGCTGACAGCAACAGATGCTCAGATAGCTGATGCGGCCCAAAGAGTGCGTGAATCGTGAGCTCTCCCGATAGTGGCGCTGGTATCACGAAGGCGATTCTTCTTGTTGGCGGAAAGGGAACTCGACTTCAGCCGTTGACCAACTCGACTCCAAAACCCATGCTGCGAATTGCGGGTAGACCAGTAACCGAACATCAGATTACAAAAGCTCGAGCGGCTGGCGTCCGAGAAATTGTTCTTGCTACCTCATACATGGCAGAAGTATTCGAACCCTATTTCGGTGACGGAAGTCGTTTCGGAATCAAACTTCATTACGCGATTGAAAAAGAGCCGCTAGGAACGGGCGGAGCGATTGCCAACGCTGCCGTTGCACTTGGGCTCGATGCTGATGAATCGATCTTCATCTTCAACGGAGATGTGCTCAGCGGACATGATCTCTTGCTTCAGCAACAATTTCATTTCTCACGAGGTGCGGATGTCACTTTGCATCTGACGAAAGTTGCCGATGCTCGGGCATATGGATGCGTCCCAATAGATGACAAGGGACGAGTAAGCGAATTCTTGGAGAAGATGGACAATCCAAAAGCCAATACGATCAATGCCGGCTGCTATATCTTCTCTGCACAAGCTATTGGTCAGATTCCTCACCAAACTGTCGTCAGCGTCGAGCGCGAAACATTTCCAAACTTGCTGAATCAAGGTAAGAATCTCTACGGTTATGAGGATTCTCGATATTGGATAGATATGGGAACGCCTCAAGCCATGATTCAGGCTTCAAGAGATCTGATTATGACCCCCTCGATATCGCAGGCCACACCGACAATCGTCGGCGGCGCAGTTATCGAATCGGGGGCTGTGGTCGATTCTTCGTCGATCGTGGCAGAAGGGTCATTTCTTGCCGCGGGCACCAGAATTGGCGCGAATTGTGAGATTTCTGGCTCCATCATCGCCGAAAATTCCATTATTGAAGATGATGCAGTCGTCCGAAATAGCTATGTAGCGCCAGGATCTCGCGTCAAAAGTGGTTCACGAATCGAAGATCAGGTATTTGGCTTTTAGATTCCTCTTGCAAAAGTGCCCGTCTGAAACTTGACGGAAGTGAATAACACGCGTGTAATTCTCCCATTGAGGTCGCTTGTCGAAGTGGCCACCGTCGTAGGAGATCCACACATGACTGATGCTCGAAAAAATGAGCAGACTTTCATCCCCGGACCAAGCATTCAACTCAATAGCGGCGAGATCATTGAATTATCGTGGCAAGAGCGTGCGCTCTGTGCCCAGACAGATCCCGAAGCTTTCTTCCCAGAAAAAGGTGGTTCAACGCGCGAGGCAAAACGTGTCTGCCTCTCGTGCGAAGTTCGTCAAGAGTGTCTTGAATACGCCCTGGCTCATGATGAGCGATTTGGAATTTGGGGCGGACTCTCGGAGCGCGAACGCCGTCGCCTCAAGCGCCGTCCCGCTTAAATTCGACTCTCGCTGAGAGTTTTCTCGCCTGAGTAGGCCTATCTGCAACCTTTGAGATACGAGGAATTCAGCGCACTTCGCTACTCTCTTTCCTGACCCAGAACTGCCCACCGAGAAAAAAATTGGATGTCCGCTTCCCGACTTCAAAGGCGGTGAAATGCCAAACGCCCTACGTACGCGTCACTTCGTCACAGCAATCGTGGTCTCGCACGATGGAGCGACATGGCTACCTGAAACGGTTGCATCACTGTCCAAACAACGACACCAGATTGACCAGATCATCGCTGTCGATACTGATTCCAAAGATGGCTCGGTGAAATTACTGAAGAATGCGGGGATCCCTGTTCTTCCTGTCGAGCGAAGCGTGGGATTTGGTGCTGCAGTAAAAATCGCATTACAAAGTTCAAAACTCGATCGTGCGCCCGAAGGAATGCAGGAGTGGATCTGGCTTATTCACGATGATTGTGCACCTTCAAATACTGCGTTAGGTGAGCTTCTTGCTGCGGTTGATGAGCGCCCTCATGTCGCCATGGCTGGCCCGAAACTTCGTGGTTGGCATGATCGAAACCATCTCCTAGAAATCGGGGTCAGTATCGCGGGGAATGGCGCGCGTTGGACCGGACTTGAGTATCGCGAGCAAGATCAAGGACAACACGATGGAGTTCAGGAAGTTTTGTCGGTGAGCACAGCGGGTGCGCTGATAAGAAGAGAAGTCTTTGATGAATTAGATGGTTTTGATCCTGAGCTTGCTCTCTTTCGCGATGATGTCGATTTTGGTTGGCGAGTTTATGCCGCTGGACATTCAGTCATCGCAGTTCCAAGTGCAGTCGCATTTCATGCCGAAGCAGCAGCCAATGAACGACGAAGTGTCGATGTGACCGACAATCTTTTTCATCGGCCCTTACTTCTCGATCGTCGTCATGCCGCTTATGTCTTGATGTCCAATTCCTCGCTCTGGCTTACTCCATTGATTGCGCTACAACTTGCATCTTCTGCACTAGTTCGCGCAATCGGATATCTGCTGGCCAAGTTGCCTGGCTATGCACTCGATGAATTAGCCGCTGTCTTTTTGGTTCTGATTAAGCCGCAAGATCTCATCCAAGCCCGGCGCCGCCGTCGAAAGACTCGACTCGTTTCTTCCCGTGTTGTCTCAAGGTTCATTCCGCCACGGATCCAACAATTTCAACTCGCCCTGGAACGTGCGCGCGGGGCGCTGACTCGGGCCTGGCAGAACAGCGCCATCGGGCAAACCCCGGCGAATGTCGAACCTTCCGAACTTGATTTCGATGAGAAAGCCTTTGAAGAGGCTGATATCGAGCTAGTTTCTGCGCCCTCCCCTCTCAGATTGATCTCACTTCGACCGATTCTTTCAGCATCGATTGCAGTCGTCCTTTTCTCACTTATCGCATTTCGAAGTCGCATAGGTGACCTCGTTGGGGGAGCCCTTCCCGTAGTTCCAAGCAGCGGGATCGATCTGCTCCGTGATTACTCGAATTCGTGGCACACCGTAGGACTTGGCACCAGCTCGAATACTCCGCCTTGGATTGCGCTCCTTGCGATTGCATCTGTCGTGACTCTTTTCAATCTCAAACTTTTCATCGCCCTTCTCTTTCTCTTGGCGGTTCCACTAGCTTTCCTTGGCGCATATCGTCTGGCGCGATCCTTTACCGAACTTCACTACCTTTCATTACTGGCGGCACTGCTCTATGCCTTCTCACCTGTGACATTGACGGCGATCAATTCAGGGCGACTTGGCACGCTGGTTTTGTTGATTATCGGACCATGGATCTTCCGAAGTATGTTGGGTTTCGAACGGCTGGAGGCGATTAGCTGGCGAGGAATCTGGACCCTCACACTGATTCTTACCGTCGTCTTTGCTTTCTCACCACTTACTTTTCTCGCCCTACTTATCTGGCAATTCATCCTTTTCTTCTCTGATCTCATCACTTTTAATCGAGTGAATCCGAATGTGACGAAAGCAGAGTTCGATCAACGTAATTCCAGAAGGATCGCCATCCTTGTTGTTCCAGCAGTATTGACGGTGCCGTGGTCACTCGAATTCATCCTGCATCCATCCAGGATTCTGCTTGATCCAGGTCTGAATATCTCAGGTGGAAGCGTTCTCTCGATTATGACCGGAAATCCGGGTGGAATTGGTTCAACTCCATTCTGGCTACTTTCGCCGATTCTGCTTCTGGCTATCACTTCTATCTTTGTCAGCAAGACGGGAAGACTGGGCGAAGTAGCGTTGTATTTCCTCGGCCTGGCAGCGATTTTTGGCTCACGTGAAGTCGCAGGTCATGGAAGCTTTGAACCTCAGCGGCTCTGGGTCGGCAGCATGATTGTCATTCCAACGATTGCGGCAATTCTCGCTGCAGTCATCATCGTCGACTTCTATGTTCCAAAGATCTCCTCTGCCCATGTCGATTTTCGCCACATACTCCTGGCTTTGATGAGCGCATTGACGGTTTTTTCTGTGATTGGCTCGATGTTCTGGTGGGTAGCAACATCAAGTAGCGCACCATTACAAGAACGAACCAGATCTGCTCTTCCCGCCTTCTTGAGCGCAAGCGCGCAGACTGATGACAGATTTAAGACTTTGGTCTTGCGTTATGAAGGAGACCAAGTTCGGTACTTCATAGCAAGAGATCAAGATTTGTTGTTAGGCGATCCAGATGTGATGAATGCCCTCTCAGCCGAAGTGACGCGAGCAATCGAAGATTTGATCACCGGGAGTGGCGTCAGCAGTAGCCAAGTTTTAGCGCAGTTCGGAATCAGATACGTATTTCTCGCTCGACCATATGAGGAGGAGTTAACTCGGACTATCGATGGCGCCGGTGGATTTACCCGCTCATCTTCGACAGATGAAGGAACTTCGTGGAAAGTCTCAGGAGCGCTCAGTCACATCTCTTTCCTTTCCAATACCGGTGCGTATCGCGCGATTCCTGGCGGCGAATTTGGAGCATCCGGATACTTGGACTCACCTGGTTCGGTCGTCGTAACTGAGAAGTACGACGATCGATGGAAAATGGTCATCAACGGCAAATTGATCTCGGCAGAGAAGACAGAGAACGGATTACCTCGATTTGTCATCACAGAACCAGGGGACTTCGTTTTGTATCACGATGGAACAGCACGCCGCGGTTGGATCTCACTTCAAATCATCTTTGCGACCACGGTTGTCATTCTTGCCCTACCTGCACGTCGTCGACGTAGCCAGATGAAACTTGAGGAGCTGGCATGAAAGAAACTCGCGCTGCGTTCTCGCTACTTCTTTTCATCATCTCCCTACATATCGCCTTCTTGCTTCCGCAGAGCTCGAAATCCCTCGATATCACCGCTGGCTATGCCCCGACGACCTGTCCAGGTCCGCTTAATGATGCACGCGCCACGCTGCTGTTGCCTGGTGCAAATATCAAGACGAAATACCTCAGTTCATTGCGATCAGATTTCTCTATGAGCGCTTCAGGATCACTTTCGCTTTCCAGAGGCGCTGTCCTTATCGACGGAGATCCTCGAAGTTCTATCGAACTTCAAAGTAAAACTGGAAAGTGGACGAGTGCAACGACGTGTTATTCGGGATCTGCCGAAAGTTGGTTTGTCGGCGGGAGTGCAGGTGTGACCAGCCAGAGCAAATTGGTCATCGACAACAGTGGTTTAAGTGATGCAACTATTGAAGTAACAACATTCTCCGAGAATGGCCCTGCTGCCCCTATCAGCTACACAATCAAGGCAGCTACCGAGCGAATTGTCAGACTTGATGCGCTAAATCCTGGAGCAGGAAAGATCGTGACGAAAGTCAAAGTGCTCAGTGGTCGGGTCACAACCTTCTTACTTGATGAGAGAGTCAAAGGCCTGAACAATCTTGGTGGAGATTTTGTTGCGCCGACTTTAACCCCCTCGTCTACATTGGTCATTCCTGCAATTCCGGCAACGCTTGGAACGGCAAGCACGACCCAATACGTCCTTCGCATGATGGCAACGGGAACAGTAGATGGGAGCGCTTCGGTTGAAGTCGTCTCCACTAACGGAGTCTTCGTGCCCGTTGATCTTGGAGAGATTGCGCTCAATTCTCAGGAAGTTGTGGAGATCCCACTTACTGATCTTCAAGTCGGTAAAGAGAACTTTGGTTTACGAATAACGGCAACGACTCCGATTGTCGCTTCGGTCTTTACCCAAGGCAAACGTGGAGCGGTCAGTGATTTCTCCTGGCATTCGAACGCGATACCGTTCCAAACAACGTCCTTTAATCTCTATGGCCTTGAGCCGACCATCACTTTCATTAGCGAAAAGATCTCTGTCAGCGTTGAAATTCACGATAATCGAGGCAAGACGATACGAAAGTCACTCAAAGGTGAAGAGATTCTCAACTGGAAAGTGCCTGCCAATACTCGTCTGCTCAAACTCACAAGTTTCACGGGAACGGTAGCGGGAATGTCGTGGTCAAGCGCCGATGGAATTGCCACTTTGCCGATCACCGCTGGCTCTAATCTCTCCAGCGCAACTCGCCCAGTTGCCGAGATTTCGGTTATCCAACCCCGCACCTAGGGCAACGACTAACCTGCGCCACATGTCATCGCAGCATCATTCGAAACAACGCCCCAGTGGAGTCGGACGTCGCTGCACGAGAAGTGGTTGTAGCGAAATTGCCGTGCGAACGTTGACTTATATTTATTCAGATTCGACTGCAGTTCTAGGTCCGTTATCGACATTCGCTGAGCCTCACGCTTTCGATCTCTGCCAAATTCATAGCGAGCGTTTGAGAGTTCCTCAAGGCTGGACATCCATCATCCATGATGGGAAGGGCTCGGGCTCACACGAGCCTTCTCCTGAAGACCTCATGGCGATCGCCGATGCAGTGCGGGAAGTTGCGAATATGGAAACTGAGATCACTCCAGTCGCACCTGATGTTGGAAGACGTGGCCACCTCAGAGTCATTCCAAGCAACAACTCTGACAAGACATAGTTTCGTTTCATGGATATTGCGCTACTCGATCGAATCATCAAGGCCTATGACATTCGTGGGCTGGTGGATGAGGAGATCACTCCAGATTTCACCTTTTCACTTGGAGTGGCATTCGCCAACTTCTTAGAAATGGAGCGCGAACCTGCGCGTGTGGTGATTGGCGAAGATATGCGTCCCTCATCTCCCGATCTCGCCCAAGCATTCTCTGATGGAATAACCTCACAAGGACTTGATGTCATCCGGATCGGATTGTCATCGACTGACCAACTTTATTTCGCCTCCGGACATCTCAATCTGCCTGGAGCGATGTTCACCGCAAGTCACAACCCCGCTGCATACAACGGAATCAAACTCTGCAAGAGCGGTGCTCGTCCGATTGGCCAGGAGTCAGGGTTGCGATGGATTAAAAGCAAGATCGCTCAAGGCTCACCCATGGCAAATCGCCCGGTTGGAAGTGAAACTCATCAAGATCTCTTGAGCTCTTATGTGGACTATCTCTTCTCGCTATTTCCTAGCGATGCTTTTAGCGGACCGTTTCACGATAGACAGCTCGTTATCGCCATCGATGCTGGCAATGGAATGGGTGGCCACACGGCGCCAGCAGTCATGGCGCGAATCAATGCCGAAGTTCATGGAATCTTCTTTGAACTAGACGGGACATTTCCAAATCACGAGGCAAATCCCATCGAACCTGCCAATCTTGTGGACCTACAAAAATTGGTACGAGCGAAGAAGGCAGATATTGGCCTTGCTTTCGATGGCGATGCAGATCGTTGTTTTGTCGTCGATGAGCAGGGAAATCTCGTCACGCCATCGGCATTGACTGCACTCATTGCAGCGCGAGAGCTGAAGAAGAATCCTGGTTCGCCGATTATCTATAACTTGATCTCGTCTAAAGCGGTGCCAGAGGTCATCATCGAACATGGCGGAACGCCACTTCGGAGTCGCGTCGGACATTCCTTCATCAAGCAGATGATGGCTGATCATGGTGCGATATTCGGTGGCGAACATTCAGGACATTTCTATTTCAAAGATTTTTGGCGAGCGGATTCTGGAATGCTGGCAGCTCTTCACGCAATCGCTGCCTTGATGGAGGGAGGCACTTCGCTTTCGGAGTTATTGGCTTCCTACAATCGATACTCTCTCAGTGGTGAAATTAATACCAAAGTTGACGATCAAGTCAGTGCGGTATCGAGAATCAAATCTCATTACGCCCAGGGCTCCGAACCGGTCGAATTCGATGACCTCGATGGTCTGACCGTCAGCGCTGCACACTGGTGGTTCAATGTCAGACCTTCGAACACCGAACCGCTATTGCGGCTCAATGTCGAAGCAGAGAATCAGGCGACGATGGAAGGGATTAAGTCTCAAGTTTTACAGCTGATGAAGAGCCAGTAAACTTCAATCTTCTTCCCGATCCGCCCGTCCCTATCTACCTCAACGATGGAGAATCGTCACGTGAATCCAACTTCGACCGCTATCGCCCACGACATCGCAGATCCAGCTCTTGCCGCAGAAGGCAAGAAGCGAATCGAATGGGCTGATCGAAATATGCCTGTCCTTGCCCAAATCAAGGATCGATTTGAGAAGGAGAAGCCCTTCGCAGGAATTCGCTTTGCTGCCTGCATGCACGTGACAACAGAGACGGCAAATTTGATGCGCACCCTCAAAGCAGGTGGAGCGGAAGTCGCGCTCTGTGCCTCCAATCCCCTTTCAACACAAGATGACACAGCAGCAGCGCTGGTCCATGAATATGGCATCAGCGTTTACGCCCGTAACGCAATCGATCGCGACGGGTATTACCGACACATCAACGCTGCCCTGGACATCAAACCAAATCAAGTCTTTGATGATGGTTGCGATCTGGTGAACACTCTTCACACCACCAGAACCGAACTTCTTTCCGGAGTCTCAGCAGGTTGCGAAGAGACCACCACAGGCGTCATTCGCCTCCAACAGATGGCAAAAGATGGCGCGCTCAAGTTTCCGATGATCGCGGTCAATGACACTGATACCAAGCACATGTTCGATAATCGATATGGAACGGGTCAATCAGTCATCGATGCGATCTTCCGCTGCACAAACCAACTCCTTGCCGGTAAGAATTTCGTGGTCGCAGGATTTGGATATTGCGGTAAAGGTCTTGCTGAACGTGCTCGAGGTATGGGCGCTCAAGTCATTGTTGTGGAAATCGATCCAACTAAGGCTCTTGACGCTTTAATGCAAGGTTTCCGAGTGATGCCGATTCGCGAAGCGGCCAAGATCGGCGACTTCTTCGTCACGGTCACCGGAAATCGAACAATCCTCACCAAAGAACATTTCGAATCGATGAAGGATGGGGCAATACTTGCCAACGCTGGGCATTTCAACATCGAAATCGATGTCGAGTGGCTCGAGGCAAACACCAAGAAAAACAAGCGCATTCGCCATCAGACCGATGAATATGTATTGAAGAATGGAAATCGAATCTTGCTCATCGCTGAAGGTCGACTAGCGAACCTCGGTGCCGCCGAAGGAAGTCCCGCTGCGGTTCTTGATATGTCTTTTGCTAACCAAGCCCTCGCTGCAGAGTGGTTACTCAAATCAGGTAAAGGACTCTCAGCAGGTGTTCATTATGTTCCGCGTGAGATCGACAAAGAGATCGCGCATTTGAAGTTGAAGAGCATGGGAGCAGAGATCGATACTTTGACTCCATTACAAGAGGATTACCTCAACTCCTGGGAGCACGGTAGCTAAATGACTTCAGTCCTGGTCATCGATGACGATCAAGATCTCTCTGAGATGCTTGGCATCGTCCTCAATGGCGCGGGAATTGAAGTAGATCTTGTC
>CAZGMF010000001.1:0-21893 GCA_964526795.1 uncultured Clavibacter sp. | reverse complement strand
GCCAGAATTCGAACCCGTCTTCGAAGAACCGGTGGAACGATCAACGGCAACCTCACGATCGGTGATCTCGCTATCGATATTGTCGAACACACCGTCATGCGTGGGGGCAAAGAAATTCCATTGACTCGACTCGAATTTGATCTTCTCGTCGCCCTCGCCAAGGAGCCGGGACGAGTCTTCACTCGCGAAGCGCTCTTGAGCGAAGTGTGGGGTTATCGTCACTCTGCTGATACGCGTCTGGTCAATGTCCATGTGCAGCGATTGCGCGCCAAGATTGAACACGATCCGGAGAATCCCACCATCATCACTACCGTCCGCGGCATCGGTTATAAAGCGGGCGGAACCTCTCCTCGAAGTTAATCAGGCTCAGCATCTATGGTCTCCCTGCTGCGGCCATTTCGAAAATCACTCTTCGTTCGTGTCTTCACCGCGACCTCAATATTTTCTGCTGCGCTGATCTATCTGTTGGGCTCGAACCTTGAGTCGCGAATCGAAAATGGAATCATCGAAGAGAAGATCAACTCTTCGATCTCTGAAGCGAACTCTGTTATCCAATTTGCTACATACAAACTTACGATTGGCGCGTTGACGACTCCGAAAGACCTTCCAGCCTTGGCAGAGGAGATAGTCAATTCCACCGAAGTAGGAGCCCAAGAATCAGGGCGCGAGATCGTCCTGGTCAATTTCTACGGTCAAGTTGTCGAGGGGATTCCGGCCACTTCATCGACGAAATACTTCTCCAGTAATTCAGTAAGCGCCGACCTGAGGAACAAGGTTCGGACCAGCTCCATTTCGCAGTGGGAAATTGCTCGCCTGAAGTATGTTGACGGAACTTCCTCCGAGGGAGTGATCGTAGGAAGGCGATTTGATATTCCAAAACTTGGATCATTTGAGATGTATGTCGCCTATAGTTTTATGGCTCAACTTTCCACGATTGAATTGATCAATAATGCAATTCTTCTCTCGGGTGCTTTCTTCGTCATTCTTATTCTTCTGATTTCCTTGGTCGTACTCCGTCGAGTCATTAGACCAGTCCAGGCGGCGGCAGAAATCGCCGAGCAACTAACGTCGGGTCAATTAGACCAGCGAATGGAAGTCAAAGGCGAGGATGAGTTGGCGCGGTTAGGAACGGCCTTCAATGAAATGGCTTCGACTCTCTCGTCCCAGATCTCTAGATTGGAAAACCTCTCTCGAGTCCAACAACGTTTCGTCTCAGATGTCTCCCACGAGTTAAGGACACCTCTCACCACGATTCGCATGGCGGCCGATGTCATCCACACCTCACGTGATCAGTTCGATCCGGCAGTGGCCCGAAGTGCAGAGTTATTGCTTTCGCAGATTGAACGTTTTGAGGCGCTGCTAGCGGATTTGTTGGAAGTCAGTCGATTCGACGCAAAGGTCGCGACGGTAAATATGACCAAAGTGGAGATGGTGGCTACGGTGCGACGTTGTATCGAGGAACTTTCTTATGTTGCAAAGGAGAAGGGATCCGAGATTCGCCTCCATTCGATTGAGGGAGATGTAACCGTTGATGGTGACCAATTAAGAATCGAACGCATCCTTCGTAATCTTTTGACGAATGCAATCGATCACGCTGAGAACAAGCCGATTGATGTCATGATCTTGGCCAATGAATCCGCAGTTTCGGTGGGCGTACGGGACTATGGAGTGGGCTTGACTGAGAGACAGATTCCACGAGTCTTTGATCGTTTCTGGCGTGCAGATCCCTCGAGATCGCGCATCCGTGGCGGTACAGGATTGGGTCTGTCCATCGCGAAGGAAGATGCCGCCCTTCACGGTGGACAGATAGATGTCTGGGGGGAAATCGGAATCGGTTCTAACTTTGTCTTGACGTTGCCGCGTCAATTTGGCGTCAATATTCAACAAACACCCATAACGGCGATACCAACAACCTCGTAATCTTTACCTCAATCGCTCTGCCGCCGCAGAGAGAATTCGCGGTGACTGAATTATTTCGAAGTATCGTGCGTGGTTTTAACTCTCTCCTTTTCCCTCCACTCTGTATTTCCTGTCAGAGCAGGGCGACAGATGCCTGCTCACCTTGTCAAAATCTGTGGAGTAGTAAGTCATCTCTTGTGCAAAGATCGCCGTTCCCAGTCTTCTCTGTCATGACCTACGACAATCTGACATCTCCTGTGGTTCTCGCAGCAAAGGAGAATGGAACAAGAAGCGCTCGACATCTTCTAGCACTCTCTTTTGCCGCCATCTTCCGCGATCACCCAGCGCTATTCCATCCATCAATCACCTTAGTACCGATACCTTCAAGTAATCGCTCGATTCGTATTCGAGGCGAGCGGTTCCTGATGCCAATCATCAATGAAGGACTTCGTATTGCAGATTCAAAGATAGAAGTACGCGAATTGTTGGTTCAAAGAAAAAAGGTACGAGAGCAGACTGGATTATCGTCAAAGGAGCGCAGTATCAATATGTCTGGGGCGCTGCGGATTTCAGAGAAAACAATTCGGCATTGGCGATCAAAGCCAGTCATACTTATCGATGATGTGATCACAACTGGTAGCAGCATGCAAAGCGCGTATCACGCCCTGCGAGAGAGAAATCTGACAGTTTTAGCAGGCATGACTGCATGTGCCTCAAGCTCACGATTACCAATACGATAGCCCCTATGGTCGCTCTGCTAGACAAGATTCTCCGTGCTGGAGAAGGGCGCGCTCTCAAACATCTAGCGCGTATTGCAGATGCAGTGAATGAACATGAAGCCACCTTCGCTCCCATGAGTGATGCGGAATTACGGGCAATGACCGATAAGTTCCGTGATCGCCTGACGCAAGGTGAAGATTTGGATGATCTCCTCCCGGAGGCATTTGCCGTCGTGCGCGAGGCTTCTAAGCGCACCTTGGGACAACGTCACTACGACGTGCAGATTATGGGTGGCGCCGCACTTCATATGGGAAATATCGCTGAAATGCGAACGGGTGAAGGAAAGACCTTGGTTGCAACACTTCCTTCTTATCTCAATGCCCTTGCCGGACGCGGTGTTCATATTGTTACGACCAACGATTATCTAGCCGAACGTGACAGCGAATGGATGGGAAGAATCCATCGATTCCTAGGTCTCAAGGTCGGAGTCATTCTTGCCTCGATGACACCAGCCGAACGTCGCTCGAATTACAACGCAGATATCACCTATGGAACAAACAATGAATTCGGCTTTGATTATCTCCGCGACAATATGGCTTGGAATCTTGAAGATTGCGTACAACGCGAACATAACTTCGCGATTGTCGATGAAGTTGACTCGATCTTGATTGATGAAGCTCGAACGCCATTGATTATCAGTGGACCGGCAGACAAGGCGACGAAGTGGTACGTGGAGTTCGCATCAATTGCGAATCGACTTGTTCGCGGTGAGCATTATGAAGTCGATGAGAAGAAGCGAACAGTAGGAATTCTCGATGACGGTGTCGGCCGAGTAGAAGAGATGCTCAAGATCGATAATCTCTACGAAGCAGTCAACACACCCATGATCGGATATCTGAATAACGCACTTAAGGCAAAAGAGCTATTCAAGCGCGATCGAGATTATGTAGTGATGAGTGGCGAACTTTTGATCGTTGATGAACATACTGGGCGCGTCTTATCCGGCCGGCGTTATAGCGAGGGGTTGCACCAAGCTCTAGAGGCAAAAGAGCGAGTAGAGATTCGAGATGAGAACCAGACCCTTGCCACTATCACCCTGCAGAATTACTTCCGTCTTTACGAGAAATTAGCAGGTATGACGGGAACCGCGATGACAGAAGCATCAGAATTCATGCAGATCTACAAATTAGGCGTCATTCCGATTCCGACAAATAAGCCGATGCAACGTCAAGACCAAGCCGATCTGGTCTACAAAACTGAAGCAGCTAAGTTCGAAGCGGTCGCAGAAGACATCACTGAGCGGCATCGGAGAGGTCAGCCGGTCCTGGTGGGAACAGTGAGCGTCGAGAAATCCGAACTGTTATCTCAGACGCTACGCAGACGTGGCATACCGCATGAAGTTCTCAATGCAAAGCAGCATGAACGCGAAGCTGCGATCATCGCTCGCGCTGGAACGATTGGCGCTGTCACTGTCGCCACCAATATGGCAGGTCGCGGTACTGACATCATGCTCGGTGGTAATCCAGAATTCATGGCTGATTTCGAACTGCAACGAAATGGAATCTCACCGGTCGATAACGCTGAACAGTATGAGTCCCAATGGCCCACCGAGATTGCCAAACAGAAATCCGCTGTAGCCGAGGAACACGAAAAGGTCGTGGCTCTCGGTGGTTTATATGTTCTTGGAACCGAACGTCACGAATCCCGTCGCATCGACAATCAGCTCCGCGGTCGTTCTGGACGACAGGGCGATCCTGGCGAATCTCGTTTCTATCTCTCCCTCCAAGATGATTTGATGCGTCGATTCAACTCGGCACTCGTTGAGCGTTTTCTCACCGCCGCAGGAATCCCTGAAGAAACTCCGATTGAATCGAAGATGGTCACTAACGCCATCAAATCTGCCCAGACCCAAGTCGAATCTCAGAACTTCGAGATGCGTAAAAATGTCTTGAAATATGACGATGTCATGAACCGCCAACGCGAAGTCATCTATCGCGAGCGGCGTGAGGTATTGGAAGGCGCCGATATCAAAGAGCAAGTCGGCGGCTTTATTGAAGACACAATCCGTGGCTATGTCGCAGCGGCAACAGCCGAAGGTTTCCCGGAGCAATGGGATCTGGCACAACTTTGGACTGTTCTGAAGGCCGTATACCCCATCTCATTTAGCGTAGAAGATGTCGAAGGCGAAGTCGGTGGTCGAACCGGCCTTGATACAGATTTTCTTGCAGAGAAGATCGTCGCAGATATCTTCTCTGCTTATGAGAAACGAGAGAACGAGCTTGGTACCACTGTCATTCGTGAACTTGAACGAAAGATCTTGCTCTCCGTCTTGGATCGTAAATGGAGAGATCATCTCTATGAGATGGATTATCTCCAAGAAGGTATTGGGCTTCGTGCGATGGCACAGCGGGATCCACTCGTTGAATATCAGAAGGAAGGATATGAACTCTTCTCAGCGATGATGGAGGGAATGAAAGAAGAAGTAGTCGGCTTTCTTTTCAATGTCGAAGTCAAAGTTGAAGATTCGAAAGTCGAAGCAAAGGGCGTTGGATCAGATGCGCCACAGCAGCTGGTCTATTCCTCCCCAAGTGAAAGTGGTGGTGCTACCACCAGCGCTTCCTCTAGCGCTGCTTCTGGGAGCTCTTCTGGAATGAGTGGAGTTTCGCGAAACGCACTTTGTCCCTGTGGCTCGGGAAAGAAATTCAAACGCTGCCACGGCGCTTCATAGCAATCGACATTCAGTACAAACCCAACGTTTATCAATCCCTTCGAAGCGTGCTGCAAGGACTCTCACCCGCTCTTTGAACGAGAGCGTCATGGCAACTTCTACGACGCCTTCGATCGGTTGATCTCGATGGATCTTCCTGACTTTAGGAACTTCGCGGATTGCTCCTACTTTTGCCGCGATCTCGTTGTATGTAAATCGATGCGTTGATCGTGCAATCTGCTGGATTGGACGTCGGCCGGCCAAGATTTCGATCACGCAGATGAGATAGAGCAATGTCCAACGCTCAAGATTCGGTAAGTCGATCAGGGGAGAGGGATTAGGCGCGAATTCTGGATCGTAGGTTTCGCCGTGGCTTGTCGGGATGAGATACAACTTTCCGGACGGTGGATAGACGAACTCTTCTTCGGGATAAAAGTTAAAAGAATCTTGTCCAAAATCTCTGATGAGTTTTTCCATGCTGCGAAGACTGGGCTTCTTGAATATTCATGGACTCCACCGAAAGGATGAATTGTTCCTACTGCCTGTGGACAACTGCGAGAGATGTCAGTGATGCATGTGTATTTAAGAGCGATGAAAATCAATAGAAGTCAATTAACGTCAGCCAGGCTTTACCTCACGCCACGATTTCTCTTTGGTCTGGCTTTGATTATCACCGCGCTCTTCGCATCACTTCTGATCAGCAAAGGCTCTCAGCGGGAGATCGCAATCTGGCGAGCCGAACGCACTCTGGCGCCAGGAACAATCATTGATCAATCAGCAATCGCGATCTCTAGCGTCGTCTTGCATGATGATGCCGGCCTATATCTCTCCGCAAGTGCGCCCATTCTCGGCTCGAGCGTCGTTCGTTCAATCCAAGCAGGTGAGTTAATTCCCAGTAGTGCCCTTTCGACCGACATGGATATGACTCTCAAGGGAGTCGCACTTTCCATTCCAAGCGCAACTCTCCCTTACGCACTCAAGTCAGGCGAGATAGTAAACATCTATTCGATTCCTTCACAGAACAATGCGCTACGAAACGAGCCCTCTTTTCAACTCCGATCCTCTTTAGTTCTCTCTGATATCGGGATCGAGGGAATCGAAGCAGGAACCAGAGATATCGGAGGAAATAGCACAATCACCTTCTTGATTCCCGAGCGCTTTGTCGAAACTCTCTTGACTGCCATCATCGACCATCAAATCATCATCGTTAAAACCCGATAGCTATCCAACAGTTCCAATATTTCTCACATCAATGAGCCATATCCGAATCATCACGTTTATTAAAGACGGCGCATATGAGGATTTGATAATTTCGGCTTTACCCGTTGCTATTCCTAACTTCACCATCGCGCTTCGAACTCATCGCCTGGAGTCGGTGCAAGCACTGATCAATCAGGGTTCTGAGATTGAATTGCGAACTGTGGTCTTTCACGATGGCGATGCTGCTGAAAGTAGAACTCTTCACTCAATCACCAATTCCTCAAACTGCAGAATCATCGATATTTCCACGCTAGATTTTTCTTCACGCGCGTCACTTCATAACGAAATCTCATCTCAGGTCCGAACCGAGGAAGCCGGAATTGCTCCTCGAGCGACTCTTCGTTCCGATCGAGGGATGGTCCGTAATCAGATTGTCGTGACGGGAAGTTCAGGTTCGCCGGGAATAACGACAGTTGTGGCAAATCTTGCTTGGGAACTTTCATCCCGATTCAATATTCAGGCTATCGATGCAGATTCAAGACGCTGCGACCTCGCAAGTTTCTTTGGTGGACGAGAAGACGATGGCGAGATGGTTATTTCGCAACGATTGCGGATTACCTCACTGAATCCTTCACATGAGGTGACATCCGCTGCGCTCTTACCTTCGCCGTATCTCACCGTGGTTGATGCTGGTTCAGCGATAGATCTGGTGGCAGCCCGCACCGATCGTCGTTCGAGCGCTCGTACCTATCTTGAACTCGTCAGCAGAAGTTCAATAGTTCTTGTGGTTGCTCAACCTGAATCGACACAGATCTTCGAAGTCGAGCGATTAATCGAACAACTTCGAGACTCACATCAGAAAAGATCAGTCATCATCGTCCTCAATAAATACCTTCCCTCCAAGGCGCATCGAATGATCTACCAGAGATTGAGCAGCTGGAGTCAGCCAAATTCGATTGTCATCACTCATCGAGATTTCCAGGCACTCGATCGATCCAAGAATCAGAGTGCGATGTTGGGGCAAGTTGTGCCGCGCTCCAAACTGCGACGTGATTTCGCAGGCCTCTCTCGAATTATTGCTACTCATTTGGATTTGCCTCGCTGATTATCAGCCTCGGTATCCTCGGTAGGTGTCGATAGCCCGCTTGCGAAGTGAGAACACCTCTCTTACCTCCGAAGAGTCTGCCCGGCTCTCAGAATTGATCTCGGAGTGGCAACTTCTCTCTGACATTTCTTTCGCAGACCTCGTGCTCTGGGTTCCGAAACGGCGTGATGCCTCAAGTTGGCCAGAGGGTCATATTGCTATCGCGCAGATCCGACCTATGACTGCTGCAACTGTCTTCACTCACGATCTGATCGGTGAGGAGATCACTTGGGGAAGCAGACCACATATCGACCATGCGCTCTCGACTGGAGAGATTGTCCGAGATACCGAACAAGTTCGTTTGGGAGATTTCACGGTGAAAGAAGAGACGATCCCAGTCCTTTATGAAGGAAAGATCATCGCGGTCATCTCCCGATATCGAAATGTCGAGACGATGCGACAGCCGTCGAAATTGGAATTGAATTATCGAGAGATCGCAAACTTGATTTACCGAATGATCGCGGAAGGAAATTTCCCGGTTCAAGAGGGTGTCTATCTGGCTGAAGCTGCACCTCGTGTCGGTGATGGTCTGGTTCGTTTGGATGTCGATGGCACTGTCATATTCGCAAGTCCTAATGCCCGATCTGCATTCATTCAAGCGGGCTGGACCAAAGATATGGAAGGTGTGAACTTTGGTGAAATTCTCGATTCACTAATCGAAAGCGCCCTACAACGAGAACCACGGGAAGAGAATTGGCGAGTCTCGATGAGTGGTCGAACGCTCCGGCGAGATGAATTCGAAAATGCAAGCGGAGTGATCGATCTTCTCTCCATTCCTCTTACGGCGGGTGAAAATCGAATTGGTGCTGTCGTCTTGGTGCATAACGTGACTGAATTGAGGCGAAAAGACCGCGCTCTGGTCAGCAAGGATGCGACGATTCGCGAGATCCACCATCGAGTGAAGAACAATCTCCAGGCAGTCTCTGCACTGCTACGTCTGCAAGCGCGACGCGTCGATGATCCAGCGGCGAGTGCGGCCATAGAAGAGGCGGTTCGACGGGTTGCATCCATTGCCATCGTGCACGAAACGCTCGCCACAAATGACAAAGACAACGTGGATTTTGATGAAGTTATCTCAAAGATCATGACAAGTGCCCCGGAATTGAGCGAAAGATCTAGCGAGATCACTATTTCTCAGCGAGGTAATTTTGGGGAAATTCCCTCGATTCTTGCCACTCCCTTGGCGCTGGTTCTCACCGAGTTGATTCACAATGCTTTAGAACATGGCCTTGCCAAAATTGGAACTGGTGTTGTGGTTTCGGTCTCTCCCGTAGAGAACGGAAGAACTGGTAGCGCTACCGAAAGCAGAAGCAGCGAAAGCAGAACTCTAGAAGTCATTGTCAGTGATGATGGCGCCGGTTTACCTGAAGGCTTCTCTCTGGAGAAGAACATGAATCTAGGACTTCAAATCGTCACAACTCTGACTGAAAATGAATTAGCCGGAACCATCCAATTCGAGAGAGGTGAGCGCGGCACCCAAGTCAAGATTAGATTTGATGCGCACTACTCGCGGAGCTGATTCTCCATCATTCGAGCGCGATGGCGGGCAGCGCGACGTTTCATAGCACGACGTTCATCTTCGGAAAGCCCACCCCAAACTCCAGAATCTTGGCCACTTTCCAGGGCCCATTGCAGACATGGTTCGCGAACCTCGCAACGCATGCAGACTTTCTTTGCTTCTTCAATCTGGGCAATCGCTGGGCCAGTATTTCCAACCGGAAAGAAAAGTTCTGGGTCTTCATCGCGGCATGCTGAGCGATGGCGCCAATCCATATTCATTGCGAAGACCCTCCCTTCACCTCTGGTAGCAAGACTTCACGTAGCGATCGGCACAGGTTTCTCAGCGCTTTCAAGAAGCGCGGATTGACCAGTCGCTGACGCCACAATCGGGCAAGAACAGGGCTGATTCTCTCGCGTGCAGGTTTCATACTCAAGGGTCGCGCGCTGAGAGTTTGAACATAGTGAGGATTTTTTCTTCTGGGCGCCCCCGACAGGATTCGAACCTGTGCACCCGCCTCCGGAGGGCGGTGCTCTATCCCCTGAGCTACGGGGGCGAAACTTTGCTGGAGATTATCAGCGAATTGCGCGCTCAAGTACGACAAGCGAAGATACAGGCATGCATGAACGAGCATTCTTTGCAACAGGATGTTTCTGGGGAGCAGAACGTCGTTTCTGGAATCTTCCTGGTGTTGTCGCAACATCGGTCGGTTACATGGGAGGAAATTCCGAGAATCCGAGCTACAAAGAGGTCTGTTCAGGAAAGACCAACCATGCAGAGACCGTCGAGGTTGTCTTTGATCCTGCCAAGATCAACTATCAACGTCTCCTAGAAGAATTTTGGACGATGCACGATCCGACATCACTCAATCGCCAAGGTGGCGATATTGGAACGCAATATCGCAGCGCGATCTTTACCACGACGCAAGAACAGATGATTGCGGCAGTGAACACCCGCGAGATTTACAACGATGAATTGAAGCGCAATGGTTTTGATGAGATTGTCACTGAGATACAAGAAGCGCAGGGACATCAGTACTGGCTAGCCGAGGAATATCACCAGCGTTATCTCGAGAAGAATCCTGATGGTTATGACTGCCATTCCTCAACGGGGATCGCATTCCCCAAGGTGGCTCGCTAATGGAGCCGGGCACACCGCTTCCGAAGATCAATCCGCTCACCGGAAAACCTTTTCCGGTTCAACTCGATGATAAGAAGCTCGAAGGTGAAATGGACCCGCTCTCCTTTGATGTCCTTCGCCGTGCGGGTACAGAAGTGGCATTTACTGGAAAGTATTATGAAAGTGAAACCATTGGCGTTTATAAATGCAAAGCCTGTGGCTCTGAGTTATTTAGAAGTGAGGAGAAATTCCATTCGGGATGTGGCTGGCCCTCTTTCTACGCACCAAGCGAGAAAGATGCTGTGATTCTGCTCGAAGATCGCTCCTTAGCGCCACGAATTCGAACTGAGGTGCGCTGCGCTAACTGTGGTTCTCATCTGGGGCATGTCTTTGAAGGCGAGGGATATGCAGTTCCAACCGATCAACGCTGGTGTATCAACTCCGTTGCGCTCGTATTGGAAGCAAAGAACTAGCTTTCGGGCTTTGAAAGATTGCGGCAAGAAATAAGAGAATTCAGCTACCGCAGATCGAGTGCTCGCCAGCAATACCAAGCAACGTGGCTGCGATAAGGAGCAAATTTCTCACCGCGTTTTGCAAGATCTAACGGTGATATTTCCTCTTTGAGGCCGTGGAGTCTCTCCCAACCGCGACGAACTCCAAGATCGCCGACCGGCCAAATATCAAGTCGACCTAGTTGGAACATGAGAAACATCTCCACCGTCCACTTTCCAATACCGAAGAGTGGTAACAATGCTTCAAAGATTGCTTCATCGCTCATCGTGTGAAGTGATCTCATCGGTACTGCTTGCGACAGTGTTGCCTCTGACAGTTCTTTGATCGCTCTGGCTTTTGCACCAGAGCACCCGGCTTGCCTCAGTTCTCGGTCTTTAAGTTTCGCTATTCCTGAAGCAGTCAATCGTCCACCAGATAGCTTTGCGATCCTCGAGATGATGGTGTCCGATGCTTTGACTGAGAGTTGTTGGGACAGGATCGATTCGGCTAAGGATGAGAAATTCGTTGATGGAGATTTGATCCGTCCAATCGTCGATGGACCTGCGACACCTACTACTTTTGCAAAACGTGAATCTTGCTCTTGGATGAATCGGGCAATCGATCTGGCTTTTGCCATCGAAATCACGCCGGAGTTTCTCGCTGCGGTCATCCTTGATCTCTCCTCATGGCCGGCCATCGTAGGCCGCAAGCAAGCGAAGATTGGGGGTGGCGTACAACACCGTTACAGTCTATTTTTAGCACTTGCGGAGTTTTTCAGTGCACAAACAAGTATTTCCAGTTCTGTAGATGTAAATGTTTGCAGAGAGGAGGCGAGATGGCCATAGGTATCAAGGAAGTTGCTGCTGAGGCCGGAGTCTCCATCGCCACTGTATCTCGGGCACTTCGCGGTCTTCATCACGTCAATCCTGAGACTCGTCGCCGTATTCTCGAGGCCGCGGAAAAGTTGAATTACGCGATCCCACAGAGCTCTGCGCGCGCAATCTTTGGCCGAACCAATTCTGTTGGCGTCGTCGCTCCTTATATTTCACGCTGGTACTTCGCTCAAGTAATCAACGGAGCCGAACAAGCACTTCGCGAGGCCGGACTTGATCTCTTGCTCTATAACTTCTCACAGATGAAGGGGCGTGAACGTCTCTTTCAACACCAACTCCTTAAGGGGCGTGTCGATGCATTAATTGTGATCAGCTTGCCACCAACTGAAGAGGAATTTGATTCCATGCTCAGTCTTGGAATCCCAATCGCATTAGTAGGAATGCACCACGCCCAATGTGCCAGCGTCGCTATTGATGATGTCGCCGCTTCGCGAACTGCCACTCAACATCTCGTCAATTTAGGACATAAGAAGATCGGTCTGCTCTCCGGAAGGCCTGATGATCCGTTTGGCTTTAGCGTCCCTCAAGATCGCAGAAATGGCTTCATGCAGGTCTTGGCTGAGAGTGGTTTGGAATGGGTTCCATCACGAGAGGTTTATGGTGATTTCACCATGCATGGCGCGAGTCGGGCGATGGATGATCTGCTGGCTCGCCCGAATCGACCGACCGCAGTCTTTGCACTAAGCGATGAGATGGCACTGGGCGCGCTGCAAGCGATTCGACGTAACGGACTTAAAGTTCCCGATGACATTTCAATTATCGGTTTTGATGGACATGAGATGGCCGAATTCTCTGATCTCACGACTATCGAACAACCGGTTCAACTTATGGGGGAGATGGCTGCTTGGTCGATCATGGATCGGATCAAGTCGCCTCGAAGTGAGCCTCATTCATTGACTTTGCCCACAACTCTCGTTGTTCGCGATTCGACCAGGCGCCTGCTGCCAGAAGAGGCTTGATGATCCTGGCTCGAGATAGAGAAGATCGAGATTGGTGGCGCAACGCCGCGATCTATCAGATCTATCCCAGATCGTTCCGAGATAGCAACGGCGATGGCGAGGGTGATCTTCGCGGAATTATTTCGCAGATTGATTACATCAAAGGTCTTGGTGTTGATGCAATCTGGCTCAGCCCTTTCTATCGTTCGCCGAATAACGATGGTGGCTATGACGTATCCGATCCCAGAGATGTCGATCCACGATTTGGAACGCTTGCTGATGCAGAGAGTCTTATCGCTGCAGCCCATGGCAGAGGAATCCGAGTCATTGTCGATCTTGTGCCAAATCATTTTTCAACGGCGCATCATTGGTTTACCGAAGCGCTGAAATCTTCACCGGGCTCGGTAGAGCGCGCGCGATTTCATTTCTTTAATGGTCGAGGTAAGTCGGGCGAGATTCCACCAAATAACTGGAATTCCATCTTCGGCGGTCCAGCATGGACCAGGATTAAAGAGAGCGATGGAAGTTTGGGTCAGTGGTATCTCCATCTCTTTGATTCGACCCAGGCAGATCTGAATTGGGATAATTCTGATGTCCATCATGATTTCGAGTTGACCTTGCGGTTTTGGCTTGAACGCGGCGTTGATGGATTTCGAATCGATGTGGCCCATGGTCTGGCAAAAGATGAGATCTTGAAAGATCATAGAGATCCCGAGGCGCTGACCCGAGCGCTCAGGCTTGATATCTCAGATATGTCACGTGAAGAGCGCGAATCACTCTTAGCTGACGTTCCATTCTTTGATCGCGAAGGCGTACATGAGATCTATCGCCGGTGGCGACAAATCTTCGAAGAATTTGGTCAAGATCGAATGAGCGTGGCAGAAGCATGGGTTCATCCCAGTTCAAGGGCTGCGCGCTATGTGAGAAGCGATGAATTGCATCAGATCTTCAACTTCGATTTCCTGATTGCTCCGTGGGAGAGCGAATTTCTCATCTCCGCAATCCAGCGAACGTTGGATGATGTAGCAACGGTAGGTGCGCCTCCGACTTGGGTTCTCTGCAACCACGATTCGCCGCGTGTTGTCTCTCGTCTTGGTGGTGGGCAGCCAGGGGAGATGAAAGCGCGCGCTTTCGCACTTCTGACCCAAGCACTTCCTGGTGGCGTTTATATCTATCAAGGAGAGGAGCTCGGACTTGAAGATGGCGCGCTCCCGGATGAAGCGCGACAAGATCCGGTCTTCTTCCGCACCAAAGGTGCAGATAAAGGTCGTGATGGAGCGAGAATTCCATTGCCTTGGATCGCAAAACCCCCGCATTATGGGTTCACCACTGGTCGACCATGGTTACCAATGCCGGAGCATTGGCAGAACAAGTCGATACAGATCGAAAGTGATGATTCTTCAAGCGTCCTCTCTCTTTATAAGAGAAGTTTGCGAATTCGTCGCGAACATCCAGCGCTGGCTCCCAATCGTTCTATCGATGTACGTACAACTCTGTCATGGCTCGATGCGCCGGAAGGTGGAATCGCCTTTCAACGCGATCCTGATTTCGTCTTTCTGGGAAACACTTCGGAACAAGAGATGACTTTCACAGTAACTTCGTCATCGCTCGTACTTCTTCTCGAATCGAATTCCGGCGTGAGAATTGCGAAACTTCCGAATGGGTTATCGAAAGTTGATCTCCCTCCTTATTCCTCGGCATGGTTGAGCACCTCTGAAGCAGTGGCATACTGAGGTCATGGTCGACGGCGTCCGCGCACTTCCGCTCGCAGAGTTGAAAAAACATAAGAGCATGAAGTGGCGGAAGTTTCCGGCCGATGTGCTCCCTCTCCCTATTGCTGAGATGGATTTCCCTATAGCTGAACCGATCAAAGTCGCACTTCGCAACATGATCGATCAATCCGATACTGGCTATCTCGGTCCAACGCCGGAACTCTCCGAGGCATTTCGCGATTTTGCGCGAGATGTTTGGGGTTGGGATCTTGATGTAAACCACATGCGTATTGCAACGGATGTCGGAGTCGGAGTGGTCGAGGTGATTCGAACTTTGACCAACGCTGGCGAGAAAATCATGATCAATTCGCCGGTTTATGACAATATGTGGAATTGGCCGAAAGAGTTAAAACTAGAGATCGTCGATGCTCCACTGCTCCAAAACGGGATGGAATTCTCACTCGATTTTGATGCGATTGAGGCGGGCTATGCCCATGGGGTCAAAGTCCATCTAATCTGTCATCCGCATAACCCGGTCGGCATTATCTACAGCCGAACCGAACTGGAGAGATTGGCAGAACTTGCCGTCAAACATAACGTTGTCATCATCAGTGATGAGATCCATGCCCCGCTGACATTCCCAGGCCAGAGATTCGTGCCCTTTCTTTCGGTCTCCGATGAAGCGCGCCGTTGCGGCGTGACAGTCACAAGTGCCAGCAAGGCATTCAATCTTGCCGGTTTGAAGTGTGCGTGGATTGTTACCGGTGATGAAAAGCTGAAGAACCAGATCAACTTGATGCCGGTCAATGTTGCTTTCCGTGCCTCACTTTTTGGAGCAGTGGCTGCGACGGCTGCGCTTGAAGAATCACGCTCGTGGCTGGAGCAATGCCTCGTGACCCTTGATGAGAACCGCCACCTTCTTAAGAATCTCATCGATACCAAGATTCCCTCAGTGCGCTATCGCATCCCAGATTTCGGCTATCTGGCATGGCTCGATCTCTCTGCGCTCGGCCTGGGCGCAGATCCCTGCGCCACTATCTTGGAGAGAGGAAAAGTAGCTATCAATAGCGGATCCATGTACAGCCCGCGCCATTCGTCTTATGGCAGATTGAATTTTGGAACCAGCCCAGAGAACATCACCGAGGGAATCGATCGGATTGTCCGCGCGCTTTAATCAAACGTTCACTTACTTCTTATCACCATAATTCGTTCTTCTTCTCTCTTCACGATAAAATCAAGGCATGAAACTTGTTCGTCGCCTCGCTGCTCTCATTGCATTATTGGCGCTCGCGCTCAAAGGCGCACTCTCGTTTCTTTCATGGGCGGCTAAACAGGACGAAACAGAATCGGTCTGGGCCGATGAATCTGAAGAGGATGAGATGGAGGAGGCTTTCTAATGTCCGAGACCTATATCCCGGGCACATGCAACCTTGGTAAAGCCGAAGTCCGGAGTCGCCAATTCGTCGCGCTGGTGGGACTGGTTATGAGCGTCACGGCATTAGTCGGACTGATTTCGAACGATGCCTCGAGCGCAGCGCGATGGTCGATCTTTGCCCCATTGATGATCTTCTCTGTCGGATTCCTTCAATCTCGAAAGAAGTTCTGTCTTGCCTATGGATTCATGGGAACCTTCAACTTAGGAAAACTTGGCGAGATGGCTCGTGTGGCCGATCCAGCATTTAGGAAAGCCGATCGTGCGATGGCGCTCAAACTTCTCTTCCAAGCAGCAGCGCTCGCATTTCTCATTTCTGCTCTTGTTGTAGTTCTGCCCCTTTAATCTAGAAGTCTCCAGGCAATTCTTATCCCGGTTGTTTTATTTTCGCGCTCTTCTTTTCGACAGAAGAAAATGCAGAAGTAGTCCAACGAGAGTGCCCCAAATCAAATCGATGAGTACGACTGATAGCGCTGTAGCAAGATAGACGATCCTTACTTCATTTGTCGTTCGAAGTGCTTCTCTGATGCTACGTGGTGTTGCGATTCGAAGTGAGGTTCCGAGTAAAACCCCGGCAAGAGCTGCTGTCGGAATGATCGCCACAATCGGTGCCAGGAAAAGAACAACAATCAAGAGAAAGAGCGAGTGAATAATCGCAGCCAACCGGCTTCGAGCGCCGGCGTGAACATTGACAGTAGTTCGAGCGATTGCTCCAGTTGCAGGCAGGCCTCCAGCACAAGCAGAAGCGATTGTTGCTAGCCCCTGACCGAACAGTTCTTGATTGGGGTCATGTTTTCGTTGATCATGGTCGATTTCTTTATGCGCCATGCCATCTGCAACCCGTGCAGAGAGAAGTGATTCAATCGCACCGAGGAGAGCGATGATGATTGCGGCATATGCAAAATGAAGTGGCGCAATATCAACCATAGAAAAATCTTTTGTCAGCGAGAGTGTCCGCGGTAAATCACCGATTCGATTGATTTCCAGTGAGAGTGATTGTGCGACAAGAGTGACCAGAATGATTGCGATGATGCTAGCTGGAATGTGAATCTGCAGTCCTAACCGTTTCTTGAGATGAGGCCAGAGACGCTTTATTGCCACGGTACCAAGCGCGATAAGTATCGAACCCCAATGCAAAGGAGAGGCGAGCGCATCACGCGCAGTTTCTACTGTAACGAGCAAGGTATGAGAACCTGCAGCTTTGGGAACTTCGAGTACGAGTGGAATTTGCTGAAGCGCAATAATGATGGCGATACCAAGAGTGAAACCTTCCATCACCGACCAAGGAACCGAATCAATCCATCTACCTAATTTCAGCAATGACATCGCGATGATCAATCCGCCCGCCGCTATCCCAAGAAGCACTAAAGATTGGAGTCCATAACTCGCGACAATCGGAACTAGGACAACTGTCATCGCGCCGGTCGGTCCGCTTACTTGAAAGTTGGATCCACCGAAGAGAGCCGCGATAAATCCTGCGACGATTGCGGTTGAAAGTCCTGCACTGGGCGGTGCTCCCGTTGTGATCGCAAAACCAAGTGCCAAAGGGAGTGCGACTATTCCCACTGTGATGCCAGCCAGGAGATCTCGACGCCAGAATTTAAAGAGGTACTTCCACTCTGTCAGATATGACATCAGAGGAGAAGGTTAGACCGAACTAAGAGCTGGAACCTGAACCTTTGAGCATGTCAAGCGCGCTGAGATATTCCGAGTAGTAGTTGGAATTCCATGTTCCTAGATCGGGGTCGAAGAAATTTCCATCGATGGCCTTGCTGCCATTGAGGAAGTTGATGGCATCTTCTGTATCTGTAATCATCTTAGAAATCTCGCCGCGCTTATCCATCAGCACACAGCTGATACTGCGATTCATTTCCTTGTAGATCGCAAGATCGTGGCCTAAGACATCGATCATGGTGCCTGCGATCTTCTGGATGATTCCCGGACGTTCTGGAGCCGAGTTACTCAGCGCTGAAAGCTGGGTGACCAAGTCTCGATATTCCTGCCACTTAGCTTTGCCTGGTACTTCTTCCGATGTAATGAAAGTTCGTAGATCACTGCACGAAGCTGCTGGAGTTCCAGGTTTTCCAATCGGTCCATAGAAGCCAGCCGCCCAAAAAGATCCGAGGGATATGGAGAGCAAGACGGGAACCAAAAGCCAGTAAACAGGCTTTGTGGAACGAGTTGCTTTCTCCATGGATGGAATCGTAATGCAGCGCGTCAAGTCGAAAAAAGGCGGTGATGAAAGAACCAGATCGCGCCAATCTGCCGCGAAATTTCGAAGTGACACGACTTTCGCCTCGGTAGGCTTACCGCCTATGTCTTCGACAGTTCTCGAAAAACTCCCCATAGGTCACAAAGTTGGGATCGCATTCTCGGGCGGACTTGATACATCAGTTGCTGTGGCATGGATGCGCGAAAAGGGAGCCATTCCTTGCGCATACACCGCAGATCTTGGTCAATATGATGAAAGCGATATCGCTAGCATCCCTGATCGCGCGAAGAGTTACGGTGCAGAGATTGCACGACTGGTGGATTGCAAAGAATCTTTGGTTGAAGAAGGGCTCGCAGCAATCGCTTGTGGCGCTTTCCATATTCGAACCGGCGGCCGAATCTATTTCAACACCACACCCCTCGGCAGAGCAGTCACGGGAACCCTTCTTGTTCGCTCCATGCTCAACGATGGTGTTGCCATCTGGGGCGATGGATCGACCTATAAAGGTAATGACATCGAGCGTTTCTATCGTTATGGATTATTGGCTAATCCAAATCTAAAGATCTATAAACCTTGGCTGGATAAGGATTTTGTGGCAGAACTTGGCGGTCGAGCCGAGATGTCCCAATGGTTGAGCGCCAGGAAACTTCCCTACCGCGATAGCGCGGAGAAGGCATATTCCACGGATGCAAACATTCTCGGGGCAACACACGAAGCAAAAGAACTCGAGAAACTCTCCACTGGTATCGAAATCGTTGATCCGATTATGGGAATTCGATTCTGGGATTCTGCCGTTGATATCAAGGCCGAGGATGTCACGATTACTTTTTCTGCGGGCCGACCTGTCTCCATCAATGGCAAAGCATTCGCCGATTCAGTTGCGATGATGCGGGAAGCAAACTCCATCGCCGGCCGTCATGGGCTTGGCATGTCCGATCAGATCGAGAATCGCATCATTGAAGCCAAGAGTCGTGGCATCTATGAAGCACCAGGAATGGCGCTGCTTTTCATCGCTTATGAGCGATTACTCACTGCAATTCATAATGAAGACACTCTCGCGAATTACGCAGCGGAGGGAAGAAGGCTAGGACGACTCCTCTATGAAGGTCGATGGTTCGATCCTCAATCATTGATGCTCCGAGAATCGCTCACCCGTTGGGTTGCATCGCTCATTTCTGGCAGCGTCACCTTGCGCCTACGTCGAGGCGATGACTACTCCATCATCGACACTCGTGGTGAAGGTTTCTCCTATCATCCAGAGAAACTTTCGATGGAACGAACCGAGAGCGCAGCATTTGGGCCGACAGATCGAATTGGCCAACTGACCATGAGAAACCTAGATATTGCCGATACTCGAAGCAAGTTGCAAAGCTATCGCGGTCAAGGCCAGATTGGCGACGGCAATTTCGAGCTGGCAAATCCTGAAGGTTAATTGAACCAACGAGCCGATGTGAGCAGAATTCGGTTCATTCACACCGTCAGTAAATCTCTTCCCAAGACTGGAGTCGATAATGCAGAAAACTGAAATTTCAACGATCCTGGATACTTTTATGGAAGAGAGCATCAAACTTTCGCCAATCGGGGCCACGTTGTTGGGCGTCCCAGGACTTGATGATCAAATCGACGATTTTTCTATGGTTGGACATAAGAAGCGAGAAGATCTCACTCGCTCGACCCTTGAATCATTGAAAGGCGCATCGCCAGCCAATGATTTAGATCGCATCGCTAGAGATGTTGCCACTGAAAGACTCTCATCAGAGCTACGTTTGAGCGAGACGCAAGAGGCACGTGTGCTCTTCAATCTCATCTCGTCTCCAGTGACCTCCATACGTCAGGTCTTCGAGATGATGAATAAGGCAGAAGAGAATCGTGGAAATGTCACCAAACGAATGGCGGCGATAGGTGCGGCTCTGGATGGCTGGCGGTCGACATTGGAACATGTCGCTGGTTTAGGTAAGACAAACTCCACGCGTCAGGTTCTTGCAACGGCGAAACAACTCGAGACCTTTTCGCAAGGAGCATTCAGTGCAGTAGCAAAAAAGTTCGATCCTTCCGGATCGGATTCCGCCCTTGTCGATGCGGCAAAATCTGCTGAAAAGGCTTGTGGCGCATTTGCCTCGTGGTTGCGAGATTCTTATGCACCACTTTCTACGCCCAATGACGGCGTCGGCGAAGAGCGCTACAAGATGTGGGCTCGACATTTCACTGGCGCTGATCTTGATCTTCGCGATACCTACCAATGGGGAATCGGAGAGCTTGACAGAATCAATGAGCGAATGTGGAAGGCCGCTGCAAAACTTTACCCAGAGGCAAAAACTCTTCGCGAAGTGGCAGATCGCCTGGAGAAAGATCCGCGCTACATCGTTGAGGGCGAAGAAGAATTATTGAAACGTCTTACTGATTTCATCGAGAAGGCGGTAGAGCGGCTCGATGGCAAAGAATTCGATATAGATCCACGAATCAAGAAATGTGAAGCACGACTTGCTCCTGAAGGAAGTGCATCTGCGGCCTATTACATGGGGCCATCAGAGGATCTAAATCGACCTGGAACAACATGGTTTCCGACCATGGGGCGAAAGACTTTCGGTTGGTGGCACATCGTGTCGACGTGGTACCACGAAGCCGTACCCGGACACCATCTTCAAGTTGCAACGACAAAGGTCAATACCGAAAGGCTCAATCGATTCCAAAGAAATAGAGTCTGGGTTTCTGGTTACGGCGAAGGTTGGGCGCTCTATGCCGAGCGTTTGATGGATGAATTAGGGGCTTTTGAAGATCCTGGTTTTGAGATGGGATATCTCTCTGCCCAAGCGCTTCGTGCAGCACGCGTCGTCGTTGATATCGGAATGCATTGTGGCTACAAAGATTTCAATGGTGAAGTATGGAATGCCGAATCTGCTTTCAAGGTATTACATGAGCGAGCATTGCTCGATGAGATCTCAGCAAGAAGTGAGGTCGATCGCTATCTTGGTTGGCCCGGTCAAGCAATCTCCTACAAGGTCGGAGAGCGATTCTTCATGGAGTGCCGAGAAGATGCCAAGAAAAGATTAGGTTCAAATTTCAATCTCAAGAAGTTCCACTCTTTTGCCCTCAATCTTGGTCCTATGGGGCTCGATCCATTTAAGCGAGAGATGGCCAGTTGGAACGGGCAATAACCATCGGTTAGAATCGCGACGTTGTTTCCGGGGTCGGTGTAATTCCGAACCGGCAGTTAAAGTCTGCGACCCGTTTGCATCCAGCTAACGGTGGACTTGGTGAAATTCCAAGACCGACGGTTAAAGTCCGGATGAGAGGAAGCAGCTGCGATTCGCGCATCGTTTTTGGTGTGCGTCTTTGCCGCATCGTTGCGGTTTGATTTTGCTATCGCTCGCACCCCGGATTATTTCTACCGGAGGTGTTTATGGCTCACGACGTCGCTTTTGAATTTGCGATGCGTCGCGCCAACGAGCTCTCACTTCTTGGATTAGGCCTGAGCTCTCCCAATCCGATCGTTGGCGCAGTCATCCTCGATGACAACAATCAGATCATCGGAGAAGGTTTTCACCAACGCGGAAAATCTGGTGTTGCTGGTGCACATGCCGAAATCAATGCTCTTAACGCTGCGAAAGATCGAGCGCGTGGTGCCACGCTGGTCGTCACTCTCGAACCCTGCAATCATCACGGAAAGACTCCACCGTGTACGGATGCGATTATTTCGGCAGGAATTGCGCGCGTTATTTTTGCCGTCGAAGATCCACATCAGATTGCTCAAGGTGGGGCGCAACGATTGAAATCTGCGGGAATAGAGGTTGTAGCAGGAATCTTGAGTGAGGAAGTTGCATTCTCCAATCGCGCTTGGCTCAACAAGATTTCAACAAAGAAAACTTTCGTGATTGCCAAGATTGCTGCCACCCTCGACGGATTCGTCGCCGCAGCAGATGGAACCTC